>NZ_WQOJ01000034.1:0-95824 GCF_018784545.1 Pseudoflavonifractor sp. MCC625
ATTCTTGTAGCCTGCCGCTGATACCGTCTGGATTGGTTTTTCCTTTCTTTTTGTTCCCTTTAATTAGCCATGAACTGCTTCATGCCCTGGCTCTTTGCGCCGGGGTTGTCGTTGCCGTAACCTTCCAGCAGGTTGATAACGCCCCAGATACCGAGACCGGCACCGAGCGCGATAACGAGGGTCTGAAGAACGGTGATTGCCTGTTCAAAAAATGCCATATAGTTTGTTAGCCGGAATCTGATTAAAAAATAGGTTTGTCATGTTTCATAGGCATACAAAAGCCGGAACAATCTGCCGCCCGGTTTCCGGGGGCATGATTCCGGCTGTCCTCCTTTTTCATTATTTTTCTTGCGATTGTCCGCTTTGTACGCCAATGGCCCATAGAGGGCAGGTGCGGCGAATAGATAAGATCACTCCCTTCTAAAGCGGAACGAAATTAAGCGCCCTTTGTGTCTACTTCATATACATCGCAGACCTCATTGAGCTTGAGTTTCAGCCTTGCAGACAAGAATGCTTCAATGTCAAAAGCGTTCTTATCATCCGCGTCGGCAGTGTACTTGAAATTGGGGTGCTTGGTGATGTCGTACTTATCCGAAAGGAAAGGACGCACACCGCGTAACTGCAAGATGCACTTGCCGCCATCCATAACTGCCAGCTCGTCCTGGCTCATCAGCTCTTTGCCACATTGTCAAGTGATGAATTCAAGAAAACGGCAGCCGCAAAGAAAAATCTTTGTGGCTGCCGTTCTAATTGGCGGCTTGAAGCAAAAAAATCCCCGGTTGTACCAGGGAAATAAAAACTTTAGTATAGCCTAAAAGAGAAAGCTAGCGCCTTGAGGCGCGGCCAAGTAGAGTGGGCTTAAAGCCTGCGTCCCGAGCCACCCGTTTTACGGGTGGCAGCGACTCCTTGTCTGTTTATCTTATACTTGTCAATTTATATTATCCAATAATGTGAATTATAATATGACAGTACGGATGCATATTATAGAAACATAACTTTGAAAGAATCAAGCATAACCTGTGGAGTGACTCTTCAACGGATAAACTATTTTCACTTCATACAGTTCCGACATATGGAATAAGGAACACCAATCGCCCTCAATACAACTTTCTTTCTATTAGTTAAAAATGCACATAATCAAAAAAGAAAATCGACTTATTTTAGACAAATTCATTGACAAGTTCTGCTTTAGGTGATAAAATAAAAGTGAAAAGTCGAAATTTATATTGTTGGGAGGTAAGACCGATGATTTGTTTTAAGGTTAAGTTGCCTAACTTAATAATGGAGCATTTTTACCGACGCTGCCAGCTTTGGAGGCTTAGAATTAAAATTGTTTCTATTTGCGCATAAGTTAGGCATGATTATTTGTCTACTTATGCGCTTTTTTATTTGAATTTTCAGTATTAGCAGAAAGGAAGTGTTATACATAGATAACATATGGCTTATCCTTTTGCTTCTATTAAGTTTTTTTATGATTTTTAAGCCGGAACTTTTATGGAAAATTGAACACTTCTTTTCTGTAAAAGGCGGTGAACCTACAGATTTATATCTTGGTTTGATGCGGGTTGCTGGAGTATTCTTTTTTATTGCATCCATCATTTGCATTATTGTTTTGGTTTTATAAGAGAAGGGGGGCTTTTAATGAAAAAGCTAACACGTAAGATTGTTGCACTTACTCTTTCCTTGGTTATGTGCATAAGTTTTTCTAACACTACTTTTGCTTATGCCGACAACGAGAATATCAGTTCTTCTGCTGAAGCAAGCAAAGTGAATTGGTGGAAGATTGGCTGGATTATCCTTTCAGATTATGTGGAAAAGCTTATCGATCTCGATGGACAGAGTGAAAAGGATAGTAGTTGGGCCTATCTTGTTTCACCTAGCATAGAATATAACACGGGTGATATGGGGCCTGAGGTTTATTTTCGTCCAGAAGTAGATAACAGCGTTGGTTCTATCCGTATGCATGGACATAGGATTATCTTTGTCGATATTTTTACACAGATTGCACTCATCTTGTCAGATGCCTCTGGTGATACGGTAAGTCAAGCAACTACTGGTACAAATCAGTATATGTTTTATACAAAGAAAGCAGGAGACAGTTCTGGTACATGGAAAGCACAGTTTGTTTCAACTGAGACATACAAATGGCAGTTGTATTATGCCCATTATTACAATGCCAATGCTCGTTCAAGTGTTCCTATGACGGAAGATGGATTTTACTTTGGGGATAATAACAGAGTTTATCAATTCTCTGTTGCAGAATCTTACAGACTTAATTCTCTTCCTCCAGAGGTTGTTGATATGACACAACTTAATGCTCAATTTATTAATCCTGCTGATGGAAAAACTGTAGATTATCTCAAAGACTTTAATGCTGGAGATCAAGTTCATTTCTCTGATATAATTATTGACATTAGTTATGATGCGACTGAGGATGCGACTACATTTTATTTTACCGAGGATACTTATGAGGAAAACATAGGATGGAAATTTGCAGGAAATCTTCTTGACCAATATTCCGCTGGTGATGTTCTGAATCTAACTTTTGATGTGTTGAATGTCGGAAACTATCAGGGCATTACTTTTGAAAGCCTCGACTACTTTGAAGCAGCTTACGCGCATAATAACGGTGCCGCTTATCCCAATATTCAAGATTACCAATAATTTGATTTTGACATAAGGACTTATAGAAGAGGGCGTGTTGCGGATAATTTTCTGCAACGCGCCCTTTTTAGTATGCTTTAGCAAAATAAAGTTATCCCTTTTACTCTGGCCAAAGGAATAACTTTATTGCCTGATAGCATTAAAAGAAAATTGTTGTATCACTTTTGATATAAATTAAAAGTATTTAGCGTCTAAATTCTACCTTGACATTTCCCCAACAAAATTGTAAATAATCTTAACCTCCTGTGTCCTCTGACCATCAATCTTCTTGATTTCTCCAATCAGAATCCGGCTAATGAGCCGGTTCAGCACCGCCTCGTCCAGTTCCTCGATGGCGGCATAGCGCCGGATTTCCTTGATAAAAGTGCGGACTTCGCTTTCTTGCGCATCGGCACGACCTTGCATCATTGCCAGGTCATGCAGGCGTTTCTGGTTGGATTCCTGCTCCTGTTCCAGCGCCGCCGTCAGCTTCACAAACCGCTGCTCGGTCAGGATGCCTTTGGCCTTATCGGTGTACAGGCTCAGGAACATCCCGTCAATTTCCTGATTTCGGGCTTCCAGCCGCAGGCGTTCCTTTTCTGTCTGGGAGGCGTCCACCAGATACCGGTGCTCCATCCGGCGGCTGAGCCGCTGGTAGAACGCATCGGCATCCTTCATAGCCTGCGCCGCCAGTTCCTGAATGTCTTTCAGCACCAGATTGTATAAATCCCTGGCCTCGATCTTGTGGCTGGAACAGACCTTGCAGCCCATGCGGTTGTAGGTCTGGCAGATATAGTACGCCTTGTCAATCGGCTCCCGCATTTCGCCGGTGAAGCGGTTCTTCCCGGTTCGGCCCACTTTCTCATACCGCACCTGCATGGACTTCCCGCAGGTGGCGCAGTAGACCAGACCGTGGAACAGATTATAAAAGGGGCAGGAATTCCCCTGAATGGTCGGCCTGCGGTCAATGAGTTCCTGCACCTGTTCCCATTCCTCCGGCGTCACAATGGCCTCATGGCAGCCCTCGATCACTTCCCACTGGTCACGGGGAATAATGTCATAGGTGTTGGAGCGGATGCCTTTCTGATGCGTCCGAAAGACCAAATGTGCGCCCTTATAGAATGGATTTCTCAGGATGTGACTGATTCTGGCTCCGCCCCAGAAATAATAGTTGGCGTCAAACTCCGTGTTGGCTTTGACATGGGTGATTGGGATTTTTTCTTCCATCAGACGTTTGGAAATCCTCATGCAGCCCAGCCCGTCAAGGGCATAGTCATAGATTTTGCGGATGATTGGCGCTGTCTCAGGGTCAATGATGAGATGCCCCTTGTCCTCCGGGTCACGCATCAGGCCGAAGGGCGGCGTCCCTCCGCAGAACTTCCCCTGCCGGGAGCGGGTGGTGATGCCTGCCAGCACCTTTTTAGAAATATCCCGGCTGTACATATCGTTCAGGATATTCTTAAAGGGCGTAATGTCCATCTCCTGACGGGTCAGGCTGTCCACGCCGTCCGTGATGGCGATATAGCGTACATTGTGTTTGGGGAAAAAGATTTCGATATAGCTGCCAGCTTCAATATAGTTCCTACCAAGCCTGGATAGGTCTTTGGTGATGACGCAGCCGATCTTCCCCGCCTCAATGTCAGCGATCATGCGCTGGAAGGCAGGGCGGTTGAAATTGCGGCCCGTATAGCCGTCATCCACATAATATTCATACTGGAACATTCCATGCTTTTCAGCAAAGTCCCGAAGCATGATTTTCTGGTTGCTGATGCTCATACTCTCGTTGTCGCCGCCGTCATCCAGAGAGATGCGGCAGTAGAGAGCGGTGATTTTCTCATAGACTTGTTTTTTCCTGCTCATAGCGTTCTCCTTCTATGAACAGGGACACGATACCATTATAGTACCATGTCCCTGCCCCTGAATCAACCGTTTTTACGCAGCGTTTTCGGCCATTTCCCGCTGCTGACGCCATTCCTCGAAGTGTTCGCAGGTCTGACGCTCAATCAGCTGCTCAAAGGCTTCCCGCATGGACTTCTCCCCGGAGAACTCCCGCACCACCACAAAACGGACTTTATTTTTCTGCTGTTTGCTTTTTTCCATAGGCTACCTCCATAGAGTAGCAGGCCAGACGGCAGCACTGGCAACGAAGTCCGGCAACGAACCTCTGAAAACCTGTAAACTACCGTCTGACCTGCAAATCTTACTTTATCAATTTTCTTGAAAAATCTCGTTGTTTTCGTTGCCGGAGATAGAGATAGATATTAGAAAATACCTTATTTACAGGCTTTTTCCGTATCCAGACCGGAGAATCCCCGGCAACAAACCCGGCAACCAAGTGGCAACCATCCCGGCAACAGACCGCTAATTTTATGCGATCCACTCCTTCGGCAGTTCCAGCTGGCAGCATTCTTCCTCGGTCAGCTCCACAAATCCATCTTCGTTGCCGGGCAGTTCGTTGCCGGAAACGTCCCGTTCCCAGCCCCTCTGCCTGCCATATCCGGTGAACATCCGGGGATTGGAGAATGGTTTCCAGCCCGTCACCACCGTGTTCATGATCTCGTTGATATTGTGCAGCTGCCACCGCTTCGGCTCATCGTAGGTGTGGCCCAGCGCCTCCTTGAACAGCTGTTTGGAGCAGACCATGCTGCCGGTGTAGTGTTCCAGAAAGCCCTGTATCTGTCCGGCCTCGGTGTCCTCCGGCATGAAATCCTTCTGCACCTCCACCAGCTGGCGCTGGATGGACTTGCTGAACTTCATAGAGTAGTGGCCGCTGCGGTAAATCGTCATGGCCTCCGCCCAGACCTGTAAAAGATAGGCTCTGGAGGCGTCCTCGTCCTCCAAAATGTGAACCTCTGCATTCTCCGGGTAAATCATGATCGGCAAAAAGCGCCGATTTCCGGCCCGGTCAAGGGGCAGGAAGTCCAGTGTGTTGGACGAACCGCCGAACACACACTGCCGCAGCCGGTCTTTGGGCTGGGCCTCGTAGGGCGTCCGGTAGGTTTCCTTCTGGCGGCTGATAAAGGAGCGGATTTCTTCAATGCTTTTGGCGCTGCTGGTAGCCAGCATCTCCGACATTTCGATAATCCAGTGTCCTTGCAGCTTCAGATACACCCTGTCATCGTCCAGTTTTTTCAGGTCGTCACTGAACCACTCGTCCCGGATCGCCAGCAAGCGGAAGAAGCTGGACTTGCCAGCCCCCTGACCGCCCACCAGACAGAGCATTTCCTCATATTTGGAGCCGGGGCGGAATACCCGCCGGATAGCCCCCAGCAAAAAGTGTTTCAGCATTTCCTCCACATAGTCGCTCTCGTCCGCACCTAAGAAATGATGGAGACAGGAGCGGATGCGGGGCGTCCCGTCCCAGACAAGGCCGTTTAGCACGTCCTGTATGGGATGGTAGCAGTTCTCATTCGCCACGATGGAGAGCGCCGCCGTCATCTTTTTCTCACTGGTCAGGCCATAGGTCTGCTCAAAATAGAGAAGCAGATATTTCACGTCCGTATCCGTCAGGGCACTGGTATTCCTGCGCCAGCCTAAATCCTGTACAATGTCCACCCGGTCAGTCAAAAGGTTCAGGCGGATCGCCCCACGCAGGAGAGGGTCATGGCAGAACACCGTCCGGCAGTTGCCGATGGTGTTGGCGGGCTGGCCCTTCTCGGTGACGGACAGGCTTTCCCGCACCTCATCAACGCTCCGCTCCGGCGCTAAGGCTTCGGCTGCGCTCATGGCGGCCTGCCGGGTGGCTAGCGGTAAACTCTGATATTCGCTGCTCAATCTTCCTCACCTCTTTTCCATACTCAGCGACCACGGAAGCACGTTCCTCCATGCTGCCGGACAAGAGAATATCCAGCAGATATTCCGTGTACGGTTTCTTTTGCAGGGCCTCCACGAACAGCGGATTCCACGCTTCATCCGGCGTCTGCGGGGCGTATTCCTTCTCCCAGCGTTCCAGCAGATGCAGGTAATTGCACAGCACCCGGAAACATTTCTGCTCCGCCTGCCGGTAACGCAGTTCCTCGCTGATTTTTCGCTTGACCGGCCTCCTGCGGGGCGGGTCATGGCCTTTGGCGTCATAGTGGACAGAGAAATCCTCCGCCAGCTTCAGCGCCGCCTCCTTACTGCTCAGACTAAACAGACGGGCGGTAAAATCAATCACATCCCCATCTGCCTGACAGCCAAAGCAGTGGAACCGATGGTCAATCTTCATACTGGGATGTTTGTCATCATGGAAGGGACAGCAGGCCATGCCATTCCTGCCAACCTGCACCCCGTAATATTCCGCAGCCTGCCTTGTGGTGACAGACTCCTTCACCGCTTCAAATATATTCGATTTTCTCACCTCCAGGCAGAGAAAAAAGCACCCGTTTCCGCAGAAAATCAGGTGCCTCATAACTCCATATCGTGTTTCTTTTTCGGAGCAATCCGCCCCTCACGTTCCCAGCGTTCCCGGTTATCTCGGTCAGCGTTCAGCCTGCCTTTCGCCAGCTTCTCCCGGATGGATTCTCTGGCCTTCTCCTTAATCTGCTCCTTACCGGCCTTCTTGACCTCCGGCTGCATGAGAGTTTTCTGGATTTTTGCCAGGGCGTTCTGCATGACCCGTTTGATTTTGGTAATCACTCCATCCAGACGGGCGGCAGCGTAGTCACGCTCCTTCTTCGGGGCCTTGCGCTCCGGCGAAAGCACCCATTTTTTCGATTCTTCCACCAGACGAATATCTTCCTTGTGTGTCTCCTGCCGGACGGTATCGGTCACCACCTCCACCGCCTTGTCATAGGCCGCATCGGAAACATCATCTAACAGCGTCTCCACGTCCTCGATTTTGAGCGTCAGTTCTTCCAGCTTCTGCTCCTGCGCCGCAAGCTGCTCCTTCTGCTTCATCAGGATATAATCCTGTTTTTCCAGATAGTCCCGCCCGCCGTAGGACGGCTCCTGATCCAGATGCAGCCCATGCCGTCTGGCGATGTCAAACAGGATCGTCCGGCAGACCGCATCAAAGGTCTGCTTGCGGTTGTTGTTCCGGCCTTTGGGCTTCTCCGGGTTGGGGAGAGGGATGCCAAGTTCTTCCAGCGCCTTTTCCTGCTGGGGGCACAGTTCCCCATAGCGGTTCTCACAGTCAAAGACGTGCCGCTCATGGATGTGGGGCGTCCCCTCGTCCAGATGGAGCGCCCAGTCCAGGATGTGGATATGGGAACCGAAGCGGCGCTCAAATTCCTGATAAAACTCATTGACGATGGAAAAGAGCGTATCCGGCGAGACGGATTCTCCCATCGTGCCGATCTGGTAGATACTTTCCTCCGGGCAGGTCTTGTTGTTTTTCAGCAAGTCCTCCACAGTGCGGTTGCGCTCGGTGTGCCGGGTTTTCTCATTCCGGGCGTTCTGAGCTTCCACATAGCCGCCGTAATGCTCGTAGTAATACATCCGCTCGATTTCCTCAAAGCTGAAATCCGGCTGCTCCGGGTTCTCCCGGAACTCATGGGTGGTAAAGCCCCGGTAGCAGTCCCAGTAGACATTTTGCCTTGCCCGTTCTGCGTCAATGTGTTCGCTGTTCTCCACATCGAACCGGCGGTCATTGTGGCGGGGATTATAGGTGCCATGCTTGCCGGAGCGTCCATTGTGTCGTGTCAGTTTCAAACAGATTTCCTCCTTCCTGCGAAGATGTTCTGGGGCCGGGGAAGGGGCGGCGAAGCCGCAAATCCTGCGAATTTTGCGTCAGGTAATACCCAATACAAGTTGACGCAGGCATCAACTTTCCCTGGGCAAGGCGTTTCACCCTTGACCCGATGGGGCGGCTGCCCTCAACCTGCCAAGGCACTTCGTCCTTGACCCGATAATGGCTGCCGCCCTTAACCTGCCAATGGGCGTTGCCCCTTGACCCCAGCAGTGCGCTGCCGCCCCTGCACCCCGCCACAAAGGGCTGGCCGCCCTCTGTACTTCCGCACCGGCGAAGCTGGCTTCCACCGCAGGAACGGTGTTTGCCAGTTTCACCGGCTCCGTATCCACACATTTGCGCCCATAGGCGGGGAGTGGATACGGAATACGCCTGCGGGGATTGCCGGTCAAAACATCGGGTGCAGACCCGTCATTTTTCCCGTAAACACCCCGATTTTAGGCGATTTTTTCTTCCGTTACCACCACCTGAAAGCCATGCTCCTTTGCGTACTCCCTTGCGGCGGCTTTCCGTTCTTCGCTGTACGGAGGCACCAGCCGGATCGACAGCCGGGACTTGTCCAGCACATAGGTCACGCTGCCCTCCGGCGTGCTGCGCTCCAACCGGCACAACAGTGGGTACTTCCGGCTGAAATCAGCCAGCCTGCGCTTCAAGCTGGCGTTGAAGGTGTAGACGCTGGCAAGGTTCTCCGCCTCGTTCCAGTTGATGATGGTTTCTTTCTCATACTTAGACAGCTTCTTCATACAGATCCTCCTCATAATCGGTGTAAGATTTCAGCACACGCAGGTTGCGCTTGAGACGGCGGTACTCGTCCATCTCCATGCGCAGATGGTGATAAAAATCCTCGTACCAGCTTTCGTTCATCTCCGTCTCCACCTTCCGGGCCAGCCCCAGCATCCGGCGTTTGGCCTCCGGGTCAACCGTCAGAGCCGTCAGCCATTTCAGCCGTGTCACCGTATTGTGGTGGCTGAGACAGCCGTAAGCGTAGAGAATCTTCTTTTCTTTCATACTCAGTGTCATAATGATTTCCTCCATTTCTTTGCTGCGGAGCCATGCGCCCCGCATGATAAACTTGTTTCCTGTCCGCCGGTCTGCCTGCAAGCCGCTCCTGCCCGGAATTTCTCCCGGCGTATCGGCCTCTTTGGTGTGCTCGATTTCTGTCCTGGCGTCACTTCCCCGGAGGCCATACCCCTTGCAGCCGGTCATTCGATTTTCAAGGTTCTGTGCCTGTCTGCAAGAACCAGTTTACCGAAAAAAGAGGCCCTTTCCCGTATATCCAAAACGTCGGAAAAACGCTCGAAATCCGCATATTTCCACGCTTATGGAATCGTGCTATAATGGGTGTAATCACTGAAAAAGATAACGAGAGAGGGGGCTTTGGATGTACGCAAAGCTGACAATCCCGGAGCGGCTCAAAGACCTGCGGGTGGTGGACAAGCACCTGACGCTGGAACAACTGGCGGAGCAGACCGGCCTGTCTAAATCCGCGCTGGGAAAATACGAAACCGATGACTACAAGGACATCAGCCCGTTTGCGATTGCAACGCTGGCGGACTTTTACGGCGTGTCCACCGACTATCTGATGGGGCTGACGGAAAATAAAAATCACCCAAACACAGAACTTCAATCTCTGCATCTGAGTGATGATATGGTGGAACTTTTGAGCAGCGGCAAAATCAACAACCGGCTTCTCTGCGAACTGGCTGCCCACCCGAATTTCCGGCGGCTGATGATAGATATGGAAATCTGCATCGACCAGATCGCCAATATGCGGGTGGAGCAGATGAATCTGGTGTTGGAGGCCACCCGGCAGACCGTCATGAGCAAGTATGCGCCCGGAGAAGATGACCTCTATATGCGGACGCTGGAACTGGGGCAGGTGCAGGAAAGCGATTTTTACAGCCATGTCATGCACGATGATCTGGACAGCATCGTCCGGGACATCCGGGAAGCACACCGCAAGGACAAGACCACCGCCGACCCGCAGCCCACGCTGGATGACGTCAAGGAAAAGTTTGAACAGGCGCTCGAACAGGGCAGCCAAGAGGAAGTGGTAATCCACGAATTTTGCGACAGAATGCAGATACCCTTCGAGAAGATTTCCTCAGAGGACTTCTCTGCATTTTTGCGGATACTGAGCCTGTCCAAAATGCTCAAAAATCCCAACAACATGAGAGGAAAGGCCAAGCCGCAGCCGTACTATGCGCCCAAGCGGAAGAAACGCAGATAACAGGAAAGCCGCCCAATCTGTACCGTTGGACGGCTTTCGACCCGTTTGTGGGCGGAATAAAATATGTGGTTATACATCCGTTAGCTGACCGTTTTCATCAGCTTTTTCATAAACTTCCAGAGACGGATGCCATCTTTGAGGCCCAGCCGGTAAAAGAAGCACTCGCTTTCTGCACCAGAATCGAAAATAGAATCACAGTAGTGTCTTACAGCGTCCTTCTGTTCCTCAGACAATGCGCTGATTGCTTTTTCATACTCGTTTTCCAAGCGAAGGCAGTCCTCTTTTTTCTCCGTGCCGGTTTCTGCCTCCCGCCACTTAGCAAACTGGCTCTGCATCCGCTCCTGAATCATCAAATCAACCAATTTTTCTATATCTGTACCCATAAGCGCCCCTCCTTATGCTGGGCGGATATAATTCCGGTATGTTTCCAGGACGGAATCTGACACACCGCTTTTATATACTTTGCGGATGTCGGAGATTTCCTCTTGCTTCAGCAGTTTCAGCCATTTCAGCAGCTCAGCCCTGCCGTTGGCAAAGTTACAATAACGCCCATCGGCGTATTCGATACGGTATCTCATAGACAGGCACCTCCTTAAACAAAAATCATCTCAGAGAGGATGATTTCCTCTGCTCGGCTGCGAATGCTGTTCATGCCCCCGACCCACGCAAGCTGGTCACGGGCTTTCAGTTCCTCGGTGACACCCTCCGCCTCCTGCATCTGCGAGACGATACACGCCAGCCGGTCAGCGGCCTGTTCGTTCAGGTCAGCAAGATATGTCCAGAGTTTTCCCGACAGAAGCAGGGCATTGTACTGGCCGGGCCGGTGTTCTTGCAGAAACGCTTTGTGCATCCGGCCCCACCGCCCAATGGGGCGGCTTTCCTCCGGTAGCTCCAGATCGGGGATGTAGTAGTCTCCCACCAGCGTGTAGCTGATTCCGTTTTGATGGATTTTCTTTGGTAAATGCTCCATGTTCGACCTCCTGTATTCAGTTATTTCAGAATCCAGTTGATCGTGTCCCTGTTCATGATAAATTCAAGGCAACTGAACTCTTCACGAACAAGTATGGCATATCTTTTCCCAATTTCTGATAGTTGAGCGAGTGGGAGGTCTCCCGTCCCCGGCTCTCTCCGGTGTTGTAAGTGTCTATGGTCTCCTTTCCCAGAACAGCCGCCAGCTCTTTCAGCGTTGTTGGCTCTTTGCCCCCCAGGAAGATGGAAGTATCCATATTGCCGATGATGGTATCGGCATTATCTTTGTAAATTGCCTTGAGCTGGCTCTGTGCCTGCAACACCAGACAGGCAGAGATTTCACGGCTTCGGATGGTGGCCACCAGCTTTTCCAGCTTCGGAATCTGCCCGATGTTAGCACACTCATCAATCAAACAGCGCACATGAACCGGAAGCCTGCCGCCATACACATCGTCCGCTTTTTCGCAGAGTAGATTGAAAAGCTGGGTATAACACATGGAGATCAGGAAGTTAAAGCTATCGTCCGTATCACTCATGATGAGGAACAGGGCAGTTTTCCTGTCTCCCAGAGTGTCCAGCTCCAGCTCATCATAAGCCGTGACCTCACGCAACTCTGCAATGTCGAACACGGCAAGGCGAGCGCCGCAGGAAATCAAAATCGATTTGGCTGTTTTTCCGGCGGCCAGCTTATATTTCTTATACTGGCGCACCGCAAAGTGATTTGGCTTCTCGGCTTCCAGTGCATCAAACATCAGGTCCACGGGGTTTTTGAACTCCTCGTCATCCTCCCGGACCTCCATGGCGTTGATGAACTCAATGAGGGTGGAGAAGTTTTGTTCCTCCACCGGAGCCTCATAATGGATATAGCCAATAAGCGCGCAGTACAACAAGGTTTCTGCTTTTACCCAGAAATCGTCTCCGGCCTTGCCTTCGCCTTTGGTATTAGCGATCAGCGTTGTTACCAGCTTCAAGATGTCCTTTTCGCTATGGATATAGGCGAAAGGGTTATAGTGCATGGACTTCTTGAAGTTGATGGTATTTAGGACCTTGATTCGGTACGGCTCATTAATGACCTTGCCGTGCTTATCCTTCATAGGCTTTCCGTCTTTCCCCAGCTTGGGTGCGCCCCGCTGGAGCATTTTTCCGCACTCCACAAGAATTGTTCCTTTCGGGTCCGTCACAACATAGGAACTGTGCATCTGCATCAGGTTGGGTTTCAGCCAGAATCGGGTCTTACCGGAACCGGAGCCGCCGATGACCAGCACATTTTTGTTTCTGGCAGTCTTGGGGTCTTTCGGGCGGCTGTTCATGGTCAGGCTCTCGGTTTTCGTCAGAATCACATTGTTCTGGAATACCGGGTCCACATAAGGGGCAATGTCCTCGTGGGTTCCCCATCGGGCAGAACCATACTCCATGCCGTGGCGGTATTTCTTTGCATTTTTGCTTTTCAGATACACCGCCAGCCGCAGACCAGCGCCACAGCACAGGCCCACCAGTAAATCCAGCGGGTGCAGGCTGGGCCACCAGCTTGCCAGCGCCACCGGCAAGACAGAAATCAGGGAGAGCGCCTTTTGGGAAGCGTCCGCGCCCTGCACCATGCGCCATGCCTCCCCGAAGTTGGTGGCAAACAAGCCCATCAGGAGATACGGCAGGTTCAAAATCAGGAGCTTTTTGATGTCAAGCTGCTTTTTCATCGTTCCAGCTCCTTTCGCTTGGTGCGGTCCACCACGGCATTTTTGACCAGCTCTTTGAACTGGTTCAGCTTTGCCAGCACAGACGGACGCTCTGTTTTCTCTGCTTTTTTGACCTTTTTGCCGGTGTACTCGGTAAAGGCTGCTGTCAGCGCATCCGCATCACGACCTTTGAAAAAGATCAGGTACTTGGGTGGGGAGCTGCTGCGGTCCTTCTTCACCGCATAGTCCACGCCGTATTTCCGGGCGATCTTCTCAAACTCCTTGATGGAGGGGTCGGTGATCTCGATGTTGGAAACGCCCTGATTCTGGCCGATCAGCTGCTTCACCGTCTGCTTGCCGTGGGGAATCACGGGGGTATCCCGGCTTTTCTGCTTTTGCAGCTTCTTTTCCTTGCGGTGGGCAAGGTACTTGGTGATGGCGGCTTTCATCAACCGCCCGGTAAACTTTGTTCCGCTGACTACCAGCGTCAAAGTCCTGTTTTCCACTTCCTCCTGCATAGGTCATCGCCTCCTTTCCACGGATTTTGCAGGGGTGGCACTTGATACTAAGGCGGGACCACCAACCGCCGCAGCAGGTATTTCAGCATGGCAGGCTCCTTTCAGCGCAGCTGGTCGGAGCGGTCATAGTACAGATGGCCCTGGCGCACTTTGGCATGGCTGAGAATCTTGATGTGGCCCTTTTCCTGGTTCTCCAGGCTTTTCTGGTATCCGGCCTCCGTCAGAAATAGGCGGGTCCGTTCACCTTTCCAGCCCACCGGGGAATCGTCGGTCAGCACATCGAAGATAATCATGTGCCGGGTGTCATCGGCAAACCGCTCCAAATCCATGTACTCATGGCCGTGGTAGTTCTGCGCCCCGGCTTTGAGGCGCATTTCCTCCATCAGCTGGCCCACGGTCTTACGCTCAGGCATGGCGTGCGCCTCCTTTCCCGCGTCCCTGGCCCTTCACGGTCAGGATACCGTCCAGGGTGGTGGCGGTGATCCGCAGGCGCTCGGCGGTGGCAATGTCATTCTTCACGGTCTCGTCGATGCCGTGGCCGCAGACCACCAGCACATGGGACCGGCGCAGGTAGTCCCGCGCCATATCCAGCCCGTCCTTGTGTTCCTGGGGAATCTCGTCCTTGAGGAAGGTAGGCAGGAACAGCACCGGGCAGATGGGCGAATACCCGGCGTCGTACACCTGACGACAGTAGGCCGCAGCGCTCTCGGCGTTCTCATACTGGCTGTTGCTCCAGGGAGCCGTAATGTAGGCAAGAGGTCGTTTCATGGCAAAATCCTTTCTCCCGGTGTTTTCGGGTAGCAGAAAAGCGGCTGTTTACCAGCCGCCTGCGTACATATCGTGGTTGACTTGTGCGGTGTAGTGGTTGCTGATCGTGGTCGGCGCATTAAACAGCACCGCAAGCAGATACTGCTTCATGTTGCGGATTTCGGTGGTATTGTTCCGCAGGCATTCCATGACAAACTCGATGTGGGAGCAATCCAGCTTCAAAAAACGGGAGCGGACCACCTCATGGGGGAAGTCGCTGCCAGCGATCCGGGTGGTTTTCCGCTTGGCGCAGACGGTCTCCACCATCAGCTCCACAATCTCGTCCAGGTCCTCCCGGTAGGTGGTAAACTCCCGGCACAGGTGGTCATACTCGATGTTCTCCAGAATCAAATCCCGATAACTTTCCATCTCTGAGACAGACATCGCATCCCTTCCTTTCCGTTCCGGCAGCTGTGCTGCCGCTGGCTCCCGGAAGGGAATAGAATCGGTACTTGATCCATAAGTAATTGTTTTTTCTGTATTTGATTTCTCTATATTTAATTCTGTGGGCTTTTCCGTATCCGGTTTTACCATATCCGGGTTTTCCGTATCTGGTGAAGCCGTATCCGGCTGGGGCGTATCCGGGTTCTTCGGCTGTGGTTGCTCGTAGATAACATACTCGGTATCGCTGATCCGACCCTGCCGGTCTCGCAGCTGATGGCGGACAATGTACCCGGCAGTTTCCAGCTCCCGCAGCGCGCCGCCGATAGCGTCCACGCCCTCTTTGCAGATGGCGGCAAGCCCTCTGGTGGTATAGTTCCAGTCCTCCGGTAAGGACAGCATCATGGAAAGCAGCCCCTTGGCTTTCAGGGACAGTTTCCCGTTGCGTAAATGGTGATTGCTCATCACGGTATAATCTCTGGTTCGTTCAATGCGAAATACGGCCATTGACCTCACTCCTTCCAAATTTCTCAGGGTATGAAAAAAGCCACAATCCTGTAAAAAGAATTGTGGCAGTTAGCTGTTTTGTTCACTTTTTCTGCGCCGGTAGGGGCGCTTGGGAATGGGCGGTCTGTCCAACAGGTCATTTCCCTGAGAGAATGGCAGAGTTTGCAGAACACGGTCAATCTCTATAAATTCCATACCATGCTGGGAATGGCAATCCTCCCGGATTGCTTCCCGGATTTCCTTTACAGTACACATTTCAATCCTTTCCTTTCGCAGTAATGATTTGTTTATGAGTGGCGGCGGTGTTTTCCCGGTTTGAAATCGAGGATATGTCCCTCAATCACACGAGCGTAACGCTTGATCTTGATCTCCCGACGCTGCTGGCTTTGCAGGGCGGCCTGATACCCGTCCTCAGTCAAAAACAGTCGTATTTCCTCTCCGGGGCTACCGTAAGCTGTGCTGGGACGCAGGACGGAAAACTCAATCATCCAGCGGGTGTTATCCTGAAAACGCTCCACGGCAAGAATCTTGTGTCCTTTCAGCTCGCGGGCTGAAATATCCCTCATAGGCGGCTCCTTTCATCGTTCCTGATCTCTCTGGCGTTTTTTCTGCCACTGTTCCAGCAGCTTGATAATAGTTTCCTGCATCCGCTGGGGCGTATAGCTTTTAGGGAAATACTTCCGCAAGGTGTCAGAGGTAAATGTCACTCGGTCCAGATCGCTTTTCTTTTCCTCACCCATGATGACACGCATCATATCGAGGGTCAGATGCCCCTCCTGACTGTATTTCTTGAGCCGCTGGGCTTGAGAAAGAGAAGGGGTAGCCTGTTCGCTGTCCATCGCGTCCAGCAGGTCTACCTGTTCTTCCTTTTTGAGAAAGGACAGCTCATAGGCAGGGTTCAGGGCAATCTTCTTTTCATCCACCATATCCATCAATTCAGGAATTAACTCTGTCAGACGGATATAGCGCTGAATTTGATTTCGACTTTGCCCCACCTGTTCAGCAAGCAACTGGTCTGATCGCTTTTGTGTCCCAACTTGGGACACATTTTCTTTACTCGGTCTGCCAGCCTGTCTTTTCATGGCATCCAGCTTCATCTTGTAGGCAAAGGCTCTTTCACTTGGGAGCAAGCTTTCTCGCTGCAAGTTGCTGTCAACCATAATGATCGTGGCGGCATCATCATCCAAATCCCGAACAATGACCGGCATGGTCTCCTTGCCTGCCAGCTCACTGGCTCTGTGCCGCCTGTGTCCGGCTACCAGCTCATAACCGCCCTCTGGGTCCGGTCGAGCAATCGCCGGAACCAGAACGCCATACTGCTTGATACTGTCAGCGGTCTCCATCATGGCTTCGTCATCCTTGACTTTGAATGGGTGGTTCCTAAAGGGATGCAGCTCAGACAGCGGAATCTCCTGAATCTTTTCCAGCTTTGCATCCTGACGGCCTTCTTCGGTGGAGAACAGATCATCTACCGAGGCCAGCTCTATTTTTTTCGCGCTGCTTTTCAAGTTTCAACACCTCCTTCGTCAGATTTCGATACCCCTCTGCCACTTTGCCGCCAGGGTCGTGGGCGAAAATACTTTTTCCCTCTGCACTGATTTCCTTTGCCCGGACAGAGTGCGGAATCTCTGTGCCGAATACTTTGATCTTGCTGCCATAGGTCTCCCGCAGGAGCGCGGAGATCTCTTTGGCAAAGTTGGTTCGGCTGTCCACCATCGTCAGCAGGATACCGTCTATCTGGAGCTTGGGGTTGATCTGCCGCTTTACCTTGTTTACCGTGGAGAGCAGCTGTTCCAGCCCTTTGGCGGGCAGATACTCCGCCTGAACGGGAATGATGATCCTGTTCGCAGCGGCCAGCGCATTGACTGTGAGCATGCCCAGGGAGGGCTGGCAGTCGATGAGGATATGGGAGTATTGCCCCTTCAGCGTGTCCAGATATTGCCGCAAGATAGTCTCACGGCTCATGGCGTTTACCAGGGATACCTCCATACCGGATAACTGGATGTCCGCAGGCATCAGGTCTACACCCTCTGGGTGGTGCAGGATACCCTCGCCGGGACGAAGCGGCTCATCCATCAGGATACGCCCCATAGCGTCTGACAACGTAAAGGGCAGCTTGTCCGGCTGGGGATGGCCCAGGCTGATTGTCAGGCTCCCTTGCGGGTCCCCGTCGATCAGCAGGACTTTCTTTCCGGCCTGCGCCAGCCCGATTCCCAAGTTGGCACAGGTCGTTGTCTTGCCAACGCCGCCTTTCTGGTTGGCAATGGCAATGATTTGCGTGTTCATTAACTTCACCTCATTTCTAATTGTTGCTGTTGCTTCTGGAAATAGAAAAAGCCGCCACTCCAAAATAAAAAGTGAAGTGACGGCTCTTTCTATCGCCGGAATACGAGTTCCTGAAATGAAAAAAGCACCCAGTCATTTATGATCTGTGTGCTACATCAAATTCATATTCAATTATTCAAATTAGCTCAAACTATGCCAAACTGCCACAGCCAAAAAACGAGGGGAAGGAGGGCTGAAAAGCACCCCCAAAATCGGCTCTCGGTTAACCACTTTGGGAACCACTTACCCCTCTTTTCGCCCTCTTTTTGGCCAGTTAACCACTTGCGGACCACTAAAAATTGGGTGAAAACGGCTCTCGTTTGGTCAAATGAGGTCAAACCATATCAGCCCGTTTAGATATAGCAAAAGCCCGGAAAACCTTGATTTTCCGGGCTTTTTGAACCATTTTGATATAGTCTGAGCAGTCGATTATCGCTTGCTGAACTGCGGAGCGCGACGAGCTGCTTTGAGACCGTACTTCTTGCGCTCCTTCATGCGAGGATCGCGGGTGAGGAAACCGGCGCTCTTCAGAGCAGCGCGGAACTCGGGGTTCATCTCCAGCAGAGCGCGGGAGACGCCGTGACGGATGGCGCCGGCCTGGCCGGTCACGCCGCCGCCGGTGACGGTAGCAACGATGTCCACCTTGCCCAGGGTGTCGGTGGTAGCCAGAGGCTGACGGACCAGGAGCTTCAGGGTCTCCAGGCCGAAGTACTCGTCGATGTCACGGCCGTTGATGGTGATGGAGCCGGTGCCGTTGGGGAACAGGTGCACACGGGCCACGGAGGACTTACGGCGGCCGGTGCCGTACAGGTAAGGCTTCTTGCTCTTATACATTCTCGTTTACCTCCTGCTTAGTTGAAAGCCCAGGGCTCGGGCTTCTGAGCGGTCTGCTGGTGCTCCGCGCCGCGGTAGATGTGCAGGCGGGTCAGGCTGTCCTTGGTCACGATGTTGCGGGGCATCATGCCGCGGATGGCCAGCTTCATGGCCAGCTCAGGCTTGTCCTGCATCAGCAGGCGGTACTTGGTCTCCTTGAGGCCGCCGGGATAACCGGAGTGAGTGCGGTAGTACTTCTGCTCCAGCTTCTTGCCGGTCAGGATGGCCTTCTCGGCGTTGATGATGACCACGAAATCACCGCAGTCGGCGTGGGGGGTGTACTCGGGCTTGTGCTTGCCGCGCAGCAGGGTGGCAGCGGCGGCAGCGGTCTTACCCAGGGGCTTACCGGCCGCGTCGAGGATATACCACTTGCGGACGATGTTTCCCTTGTTGGCCATAAAAGTGGACATGGTGAAACCTCCAATTTGCTTTCAAGTTCTATGATGAAATTTGGCTTTACAGAACACATGCCCCGCGTGTAGAATAGAACCTACGAACGGAGCGTATTGCATTATATTACAGTGTTTGGCCGGTGTCAAGGCGTTTTTTGGTAGTTTTTATTTAAAAAGTAAAAAGCTCTTTTTTTCTCTTGAAAGCTCTCGAAATCTCTTGATTGCTCACTTTCGATTTTTCTTTTAATGCGCGCGAAAAGTTCTGCATTTTCATCCGGGAGGGACATTATGAACAAAATCCTATCCTATGTCCGCCGCTGTGTGGAGGATTATGACATGATACAGCCGGGGGACAAGGTCGCGGTGGGTGTGTCGGGGGGAAAGGACTCCCTGGTGCTCCTGGCCGCCCTGGCCCGGCTGCGGGAATTCTACCCCAAGCCCTTTACCGTGGAGGCCATTACGCTGGACATGGGGACTGGCATGGACTTTGCGCCGGTGGCGGAATACTGCAAGCGGATCGATGTGCCCTATACCTGCATTCCGACGGAGATCGCCCATGTCATCTTTGATGTGCGGAAAGAAAAAAATCCCTGCTCCATGTGCGCCAAGATGCGCCGGGGGGCCCTTCACACCGCCCTGCTGGAGCGGGACATCCATAAGATCGCGCTGGGACACCACTTCGACGATGCGGTGGAGACCTTCTTCCTCTCTCTGTTCTATGAGGGGCGGCTGTCCTGCTTCCAGCCGGTGACCTGGCTGGACCGGACGGAGATCTCCCAGATCCGCCCCCTGCTCTACTGCGGGGAGGGGCATATCCGCCATGTGGCCCAGCGGGAGGGGCTCCCGGTGGTGCACAATCCCTGTCCCGCCAACGGATTCACCAAGCGGCAGGAGGTCAAGGAACTGGTGAAGGAGCTGGGGGAGCGCTATCCCAATCTGAAGAGCCGGGTATTCGGGGCTATGCAGCGGCTGCCCCTGCCCGAGTGGGGCCCGGTGGAGCACCGGAGAATGCCGCCGCTGGAGGAGGACGAGGACTGACATGCTGAAAGTGATCCACGGGGCGGATTTCCACCTGGACGCCCCTTTCCACGCGCTGCCGCCGGAGAAGGCGGCGGGCCGCCGGGCGGAGCAGCGGGAGCTGCTCTTCCGCCTGGCCGATCTGGCCAACCGGGAGGGGGCCGATCTGGTCCTCCTGTCGGGGGATCTCTTTGACGGGGCGGAGATCTACGGGGAGACCCTGGAGGCCCTGGAGAAGGCCCTGGGCTCCATCCGGGGACAGGTATTCATTGCCCCCGGCAACCACGATTTCTGGTCGGCCCGCTCCCCCTACGCGGCGCTGGAATGGCCAGAGAATGTCCATATCTTCACCGAGCCGCACCTGGAGACCGTGGAGCTCCCGGAACTGGGATGTACGGTCTACGGTGCGGCCTTTACCGGGGCGCACCGGAGCGACCGGGTGCTGGAGGGATTCCATGCGCCGGAGGACGGGAAGATCCACCTGCTGGTCCTCCATGCCGACGGCACGCCCAACAGTACCTACGGCCCCATTACTGAGGAAGATCTGGCCGGGAGCGGGCTGGACTATGCCGCGCTGGGGCACATCCATGCCCGGATCGGTCCCCGCCGCGCCGGAGCCACCGTCTGGGCCTATCCCGGCTGTCCGGAGGGACGGGGCTTTGACGAGCTGGGGGACAAGGGTGTCCTCTGCGGCAGCGTGGAGCAGGGGAATGTACAGATGGATTTTGTGCCGCTGTGTTCCCGGCGCTATTTGATCCGGGAGGTGGATGTGACCGCCCGGATGCCGGAGGAGGCCCTGCGGGAGGCCCTTCCGGAGGGGGAGAGCCCGGACTTCTGCCGCATCCTCCTCACCGGAGAGCGGGGCATGGAGGGGCTGGACCTGGAGAAGCTGGAGGCCCTGGCCCGCCCCCACTATTACAGTGTTTCCGTCCGGGATAAGACCCGGATGCGCCAGGACCTGTGGGCCCGGGCAGAGGAGGATACCCTGACCGGGCTCTTCCTGCGCGCCATGCGCCGCCGGCTGGAGGAGGCCCATGACGAGGAGGCCCGGGCCGCTGTGGAGCGGGCAGCCCGCTTTGGCCTGGCCGCACTGGAGAATCGGGAGGAGCCGCAATGAAGATCAAACGAATGACAGCCACCTTTGGGCGGCTTCAGAACGAGACCCTGGAGCTGGGAGAGGGGCTCAACCTGATCCAGGCCCCCAACGAAGCGGGGAAATCCACCTGGTCGGCCTTTATCCGGGCCATGCTCTACGGTATCCCCACCAAGGAGCGGGACCGGCAGGGCTTTATCGCCGAGAAAAACCGCTATCAGCCCTGGAATGGCTCGGCCATGGAGGGGCGCATGGAGATCGAGTGGAACGGGCGTCTCATCACTCTTCTGCGCAGCCAGAACCGCACGGTGCCCTTCGGCAAATTTGAGGCGGTGGACACCCGGACGGGGGAGCCCATTCCCGAGCTGACGGCGGAAAATGTGGGAGAGACCCTCATCGGGGCGCCGCGGGAGGTCTTTGAGCGCTCGGCCTTTGTGGGACAGGGAGCCACTGCGGTGGACGGCTCTCCGGCGCTGGAAAAGCGCATCTCTGCGCTGGTCTCCTCGGGAGAAGAGGATGTGTCGGGGGCCCAGGTGGAGCGGAAGCTCAAGGACTGGCTCAACCGGCGCAAGCACAACAAGACCGGCTGGATCCCCGAGCTGGAGCAGACCATCACAGAGTTGAACGAGGCCGCCGGGCGGCAGTCCAAGGCCCATCGCACCGCGGAGGAAGCCCTGCTGAGTCTGGACGGTCTCCGGCGGGAGCGGGACACCCTGGCGGTGGAGCTGGCCTATCACAAGGCGGCGGCGGAGCAAAAGAAACGTACTGCCTGGGAGCAGGCCCAGTCAGAGCTCTCTCAGGCCCGTGCCGAGGAGGAGAAGTACCGCGCGGAATTGCGCAGGGACGGAATGACCCCCGACCGGGAGGTCCTGCGCCGGACCCAGGAGGAGCTCAACCTGCTGCGCAATGTGGAGCAGAGGCTCAAGCAGGCCGAGCGGGACTACGAGGCGGCCATCCAGGCCGCCAATCGGGCCCGGCAGGAGGCCTCCGACCCCCTCTTTGCGGGGATGTCGCCCGAGGAGGCATGGGACAAGGCCAATCTGGACGCCGACGAGGTGGATCTGGAGGAGCCGACCTCCGGGGGAACCCTGGCGGCGGGACTTCTGCTGCTGGCCGGAGCCCTTGCAACGGCTGCCGCAGGGGTATTGCTGACCCCCTTTGCTTTCCTGGGCACGGCGCTGCTGCTCGTGGGGGGGATTATTCTGCTGGTCCAGAATGTCCGGCTCAAGCGGCAGGCTGCCACTATTCAGGAGGAGCGGGAAGAGATCCTCACCTGGTACGGCGTGGAGGATTCGGAGGAAATCCTGGCCCTGGCGCGGAAATACCGGGCCGGGTGGGAGAGCGCCCATGAGGCGGAGCGGGAGCGGCAGAATGCCGAGCAGACGCTCATTGATCTGAAAAATGAGCGGGAGCGCCTGCGGGCCCAGGTCCTGCCGCTGGTGCAGGGATTTGCGCCTGGGGCGAAGGATGCCTTTACCCTCTCGGCGGCCATCTCCAAGGCCCTCTTCCTCCAGGAGAAGCTGGAACAGGCGGCCATCCGGCGGGAAGGTGCGGAAAAATTGGTCCAGCGCCTGCCCGCTCCCCAGGAGGTCCCGGAAGCGGTCCCCGATGTGGAGCCCCGATATGACGGCACCTATACCGCCGTGCGGTTGAGCGCGGTGGAGGGCGAGATCGGGCGGCTCAACAGCGTGCTGGCTATGGCCCAGGGAGAGCTCAAGACCCTGGGCGATCCTGCCCAGACCCAGGCGGATCTGGAGCGGGCCCAGGAGAAGCTGGCCCTGCGCCGGCAGGAGTATGAGGCCATCACTCTGGCCCTGGAGGGACTGGAGGAGGCCAACCGCTCCATGCAGGCGCGCTTTGCCCCCGCCCTCAACGAGCGCGCCGGGGAGCTGATGGAACGCCTGACCGGCGGCCGCTATGACCGGGTGACCCTCACCCGGGAATTTGAGGCCATGGCGGAGGAGCGGGATGGGATGCTGCCCCGGCGGGTGCTCTCCCTCTCCCGGGGAACGGCCGATCAGCTTTACCTGGCGGTACGCCTGGCGGTGTGTGAGCTGGCACTGCCCGATGCCAATGCCGCGCCCCTGGTACTGGACGACGCGCTGGCCAACTTTGATGACGGCCGGATGAAGCTGGCTCTGGATGTGCTCCGTTCTCTGGGCAGAGAGCGGCAGATCCTTCTCTTTACCTGCCACAGCCGGGAGGGAAATTATCTCTCCGATGCCTACGACGTCCAGCATATTCCCTTGTCTTCGCGGGGCGAAGGGAGTAATTTGGTATGAACGGCGCAGAAGGAGGGGAGGCCATGATGAACCAGGCTGGCCAGGAGGAGGGGCTGACCAATGGTCAGGCACTTCGGCTGGACCTGTATTTCTGGCTCCAGGCGCTGGTCATGGCGCTCATTGCCCTGATTCTGGTCTTTACCTTTGTGGGCCGGGTCGTGGGCGTGGACGGCAGCTCCATGGAGCCCACCCTCCGGGACGGAGATATGGTCCTGCTCCAGAGTATCGGCTATCAGCCCCGGCAGCACGATGTGGTGGTGCTGACAAAGCCCTTTGGGAAGGTCAACGGTCCCATTGTCAAACGAGTCATTGCGGTGGGCGGACAGCATGTAGCCATCGACTACGATGCCGGTACGGTCACGGTGGACGGGGAGATCCTGGAGGAGCCCTATCTCAATGAGGCGATGGAGCGCCCACCCGAGGGATCCCTGCGCACCATCACAGAGGTCACGGTCCCCGAGGGGAGTATTTTTGTGATGGGGGACAACCGCAATCACTCCGATGACAGCCGCAATGAGCTGCTGGGTGTGGTAGATGAGCGGTATGTTCTGGGGCAGGTCATCGCGGTGGTGCTGCCCCTGTCCGACTTTGGTCTATTGGAATAGAAATCAAAAAGATGCGCCCGTCGGCCTTGGCCGGCGGGCGCATCTTGGCGCATACGGACAGAATCAGCGGCATCAGCGGCGGAGGATCACATGGATGTAGCTGAGCTGCCGCTCGATCAGGGTCTGGTTATCCAGGGCGTCACCCATCTGGATCTTCTGGGTGAGCAGCTCCTTGAAGCAGTAGAGAATGATCTCATTCATGGACTCCCGCTCCTCCAGCGAGAGGGAGGCCCCCTCCAGAACGGGCTGGAGCATCTGCCAGTTACGCTCTACCAGAGAGCCGCAGGTGAGCATCTCCAGCACGCTGTCATCCAGTTCGCCCAACTCCTCCGGGAAGACCTCGTAGTAGGCGTGGATGATTTCGGTGAGCTCTCCGCTGTACTTTCCATAAAAGAGGTTATAATAGGCGTGGGGATGGCGGAATGCCGAGGCGCAGAAGAAGCGCCACATGAACAGAAAACGCTGGAAGGCATCCTGCTCGTCGGCCAGATAGCGGGCCAGGTTCCGGTTGTAATCCTCAAAATATTTCATTGAGGCGTAGACCGTCAGATGGTCCAGGTCCTTGAAGTAGTTGTAGAGCGTGGCGCTGTTGTAGCCCGCCCGCTTGGCTACCCGGCGCAGGGTGAGGGATTCCATACCCTCATTTTCCATTAACTCGCTGGCCGCATTGATAAAACAGGCGAAAATTTGGTTGCGCTGTTCGGCCCGGTAAGGGGGTCTTGCCATGATAATGCCTCCTTAAAGTCCACCAGTGGCGCACAAAATTGCGCATGGTATCGTTCTGCCTCGATGGGATAGAAAATGAACTTATAAGTATGATTCCGGAGAGCGGAGCACTTTCCAATTCATTATACCGCGCCAATCAAATATAATCAAGATGATTATTCATTTATTTTTTTAATAACCGCGATTTAAAAGGGGTTTTTGCCATTGGGGGCAAAAAAATAGCTCTTGACTTTCTTGAAAAAGCATTATAAAATCACGCTGAAAGAATTGATCGTTTCAATAAAATGCGTGATGGGGAAAGAAACATTTTTAGGCATTTTACTTAAGTAGAGTGATGCCTTCTTGTGCGCCGTCCACACACGTTTATGTCCCGCAGGATCCAAAATGGAAGTTTGTAGGAGGCATCATACCATGGATAAGATTTATGACGTGATCGTTCTGGGTGCCGGCCCCGCCGGCCTGGCTGCCGGCCTGTATTCTGGCCGCAACCGCCTGAGCACTCTCATTATTGAGAAGGGCAAGGATGGCGGTCAGATCGCCATCACCGATGAGATTGAGAACTATCCCGGCCAGATGGTCGAGGGTGAGAGCGGCCCCAGCCTGATCGCCCGTATGACCGAGCAGGCCAAGAAGTTTGGTGCTGAGCGCGCCAACGATACCATTCTCAGCGTGGAGCTGGAGGGCGATGTGAAGGTCCTCAAGAGCGCCAAGAATGAGTACCGTGCCAAGACTGTTATCGTGGCCACCGGCGCGTTCCCCAAGCCCATCGGCTGTGAGAACGAGGCCAAGTTTATCGGTAAGGGCATTTCCTTCTGCGCCACCTGTGACGCCAATTTCTTCGAGGATTTTGAGGTCTATGTGGTGGGCGGCGGCGACTCCGCCGTGGAAGAGGCCATGTACCTGACCAAGTTTGCCCGCAAGGTCACCATCATCCACCGCCGCGACGAGCTGCGCGCCGCCAAGAGCATCCAGGAGAAGGCGTTCAAGAACGAGAAGCTCCACTTCATGTGGGACAGCGTGGTGCAGTCCGTGGGCGGCGACGAGCTGCTGAGCGAGATGGTCGTGAAGAACGTCAAGACCGGCGAGCTTACGAAGGTGGAGGCCGATCCCGAGGACGGTCTGTTTGGCCTGTTTGGCTTCATCGGCTACAACCCCAACTCCAAGCTGTTTGACGGCATCCTGGAGATGGAGAACGGCTACATCAAGACCGACGACAACATGCACACCAACATCCCCGGCGTCTTTGCCGCCGGCGACATCCGCGTCAAGAGCCTGCGCCAGGTGGTCACCGCCGCCGCGGACGGCGCTATCGCCGCCATGCAGGCTGAGAAGTTCATCAACGAGTAAATGAACGGCGCGGCAGCCGCCGCACCGAACAATGAAAGGGGTATATTACCATGCTGGAACTGACTAAGGAAACCTTCGAGGAAGAAGTGCTGAAGGCCGAGGGCAAGGTCCTCGTTGACTTTTACGGCGACGGCTGCGTGCCCTGCCAGGCTCTGATGCCCCACGTGCATGAGCTGGCCGAGCAGTATGGCGACAAGATCAAGTTCTGCGCCCTGAACACCACCAAGGCCCGCCGTCTGGCCATTGCCCAGAAGGTGCTGGGTCTGCCCGTGATCGCCATCTACGAGAACGGTGCTCAGATCGCTTCCTGCGTGAAGGAAGAGGCTACTCCCGAGGCTGTCAAGGCCATGGTCGAGGCCAACATCTAATTTTCTTGTGTAGTATGGGCATCCGCCCTTGCTATAAATCTACAAAGGAAGGAGAGAAACACCATGGGAATGCTGGAAGGCAAGAAGGCCATCATCATTGGTGACCGCGACGGTATCCCCGGTCCTGCCATCGCCGAGTGCGTGAAGACCGCCGGTGCTGAGGTCGTGTTCAGCTCCACCGAGTGCTTTGTGTGAACCAGCGCTGGTGCAATGGATCTGGAGAATCAGAAGCGGGTTAAGGACTTCTCCGAGGAATTCGGCCCCGAGAACGTTATCGTTATTCTGGGCGCTTCCGAGGCGGAGGCCTCCGGTCTGGCGGCTGAGACCGTCACCGCAGGCGACCCCACTTTCGCCGGTCCGTTGACTGGAGTCTCGTTGGGACTCAAGGTTTATCATGTGTGCGAGCCCGAGATCAAAGATGAAGTTGATCCCGCCGTATACGATGAGCAGGTCAGCATGATGGAAATGGTTCTGGACGTGGATGAGATCATCAATGAGATGAAGTCCATCCGTGATCAGTACTGCAAGTACTAATTGCGCTGTGAACACAAAAGTGGTGGTAGGACGCGGCGCGCCCTGTCACCACTTTTGTCGTTATTCCGGCAGTTTCCGGGTATCTCTCGTCCCGAAACGCAAACGACGTATCCCCGCGCGAAACGATGCGCATTATTACAGCCATAGATGGAAAGGCGGTTATTCACATGAACAGTGTTGTCAAGGGAACCGGCTATATCCTGGTTCATACTCCCGACATGGTGATCCACAACGGCACCACCCAGACCACCGAGCGCGTGGTCAATCCTGAGAGCGAGTACCTCAAGGAGCTGCCCAGCCACCTGCGCAGCTTCCAGGATGTGCTGGCCTACTGGCCCAACCAGACCTATATCGGCAATGTGACCCCCGCTCAGCTGGCTGAGCAGGGCACCTCCTGGGTGGACATGAAGTGCCCCGTTACCGATCGCCACGGCAAGTACGGCGAGATCATGCCCCAGGCCGAGTTCCTGCTGCTGATGCAGATCTGTGACTGCTTTGACGTGGTCAAGCTGGAGAAGGCTTTTGTGGCCGAGCACAAGGCTGCCATCGCCGAGCATCCTCTCTTTGACGAGGAGATGGTGGGCCGCCTGAACGAGGGCGTGGAGATCAGCGAGATCGAGCACCTGGTGAACGAGGAGCACGCTGAGGGCCTGTACCACAACAACAAGCTGGTGGGCTGTGTTAAGCGCGCCCACGACATCGACGTGAACCTGTCCGCCCATGTCATGCACGAGAACCTGGTGTCCAAGGCCTCCAGCGTGCTGGCTCTGCTGCATGCCGTGAAGAACGCCGGCATCGACAAGTCCGAGGTCGAGTACGTCATCGACTGCTGTGAGGAGGCCTGCGGCGACATGAACCAGCGCGGCGGCGGCAACTTTGCCAAGGCGGCTGCTGAGATCGCCGGCCTGCCCAACGCCACCGGTTCCGATACCCGCGGCTTCTGCGCCGGTCCTGCTCACGCCATTGTGGAGGCCGCCTCTCTGGTCAAGGCCGGCACCTACAAGACCGTTATCGTCACCGCTGGCGGCTGCACCGCTAAGCTGGGCATGAACGGTAAGGACCACGTCAAGAAGGGCCTGCCCATCCTGGAGGACATGCTGGGCGGCTTCGCCGTGGTCATCTCCCAGAACGACGGCGTGAACCCCGAGATCGACCTGTCCATCCTGGGCCGCCACACCGTGGGCACCGGTTCCGCTCCTCAGGCCGTCATCGGCTCTCTGGTGGCCGATCCTCTGGCCCGCGCCGGTCTGAAGATCACCGACATCGACAAGTACTCCCCCGAGATGCAGAACCCCGACATCACCAAGCCCGCTGGCGCCGGTGATGTGCCTCTGGCCAACTACAAGATGATCGCCGCTCTGGCGGTCAAGAACGGCGACCTGGACAAGAAGGCCATGCCCGAGTTCCTGACCAAGCACGGTCTGGTGGGCTGGGCTCCCACCCAGGGCCACATCCCCTCCGGCGTGCCCTTCATCGGCCCCGCCCGCGACGAGATGCTCGCCGGCGAGCTGAACACCGCCATGATCATCGGCAAGGGCTCCCTGTTCCTGGGCCGCATGACCAACCTCTTCGACGGTGTGTCCTTCGTCATCCGCAAGAACAGCGGTGAAGTGGAAGAGGGCGGCGTATCCACCGAGAAGGTGAAGAAGCTCATCGCCGAGTCCTTCCGTCAGTTCGCCGCCACTCTGGCTGTGGACGACGAGTAAGGAGGGAGACGCAATGGCTGACAAGACGAAAAAGCTGATTGCCGACACCTTCCTGGCCATCGCCGAGGGCCTGGAGACCGGCACGTTCGGCGCTAAGCCCAAGATCGCCGTCACCGCCATGGGCAGTGAGCACGGCGAAGAGACCGTGATGGAGGGCGCCGTCAAGGCCGCCCGCGCCGGCGCCGATGTGTATTTCATCGGAACCATCACCCATCCTGAGGTCACCACCGTTCCCGTGGCCGACGAGGACGAGGCCCACAAGAAGATGGAAGAGCTGCTGGAGACCGGCGCCGTGGACGGCGCGGTGACCATGCACTATCCCTTCCCCATCGGTGTGTCCACCGTGGGCCGGGCCGTCACCCCCGGCAAGGGCCATGAGATGTTCATCGCCAACACCACCGGCACCTCCTCCACCGACCGGATCGAGGGCATGATCAAGAATGCCATCTACGGCATCATCGCTGCCAAGGCCTGCGGCGTGGCTGACCCCACCGTGGGTATCCTGAACGTGGACGGCGCCCGTCAGACCGAGGGTGCCCTCAAGACCCTGAAGGAAAACGGCTACCCCATCACCTTTGCCGAGTCTGCCCGTGCCGACGGCGGCTGCGTGATGCGCGGCAACGACGTGCTCATGGGTTCCGCTGACGTGATGGTCACCGACTCCCTCACCGGCAACATCCTCTCCAAGATGCTCTCCTCCGCCTGCACCGGCGGCAGCTACGAGGCCGTGGGCTACGGCTACGGCCCCGGCATCGGCAAGGGCTATGACCGTCTGGTCATGATCATCTCCCGTGCCTCCGGCGCTCCCGTGATTGCCGGCGCCATCAACTACGCCGCCCAGCTGGTGCGGGGCAAGGTGTTCGAGGTGGCTGCCGCCGAGTTCGCCGCCGCCGAGAAGGCCGGCCTGGAGAAGCTCCTGGCTGAGCGCAAGGCCGCTGCCAACAAGTCCGCCGCTCCCGCGGAGGACGTTGTGGCTCCTCCCAAGGAGATCGTCACCGCCCAGATCCCCGGCATCGAGGTCATGGACCTGGAGGATGCTGTGAAGGCTCTGTGGAAGGAGAAGATCTACGCCGAGGACGGCATGGGCTGCACTGGTCCCATCGTCCGCGTGTCCGAGGCCAACAAGGACCGCGCGGTGGAGATCCTCAAGGCCGCTGGCTTCGTGTCCTAATCGGATATCGATACCCTGTAAACATGGGGCCCCCCTCCCGATCCCGGGAGGGGGGCCTTTTGTCGTTGACAGAGTATGGAAATGCCTCTAGAATAAAGCGAAAGACACAAAAAGGTGAAAAAACCGAAGGTGCAACCACAGATTGCGCCGGTGCAACGGGGTTGCGGTTTCCATTGAGTGTACAGTGAGAGAAAATAGAATGGGGGAGAAAGATGCAATTATATGAGAAGCTGGCATGGCTGCGCCGGGAAAAGGGGATCTCTCAGCTGACTGCGGCGGAGGCATTGAAGGTATCCCGCCAGGCCATCTCCCGGTGGGAGGTGGGGACGGCGGTCCCCACAACGGATAACCTGAAATATCTGAGCGAGCTGTACGATATCCCGGTGGATGTCCTGCTGGACGACAGCCAGGACATTCATGCCTGGCGGGAGAACCAGCAGAATCGGATCACAAAGAGCATGGGTCACAGGGTAAGCCGGCAGAGAAGAAGCGAATTGCGGCGATCCTGGCCCTGGTGCTGGCCATCGGAATTGGAGTGGGTATCATGATCGGGGCGATTATTTTTTCAAAGGAGGAGACAAAGGATTTTATAGAGATCGATGACATGGAGCAGGAGAAATTACCAGAGACAAACGATATAATGAAATTTTCTTTTAGTTGGTGATTTCATATGTCGTATGGAAAAAAGATATCATGGCCACACGAGATAGGGACGTGCCTGTTGACAGGCTATCTGGGGTTCCTTTTCAGTGTGATATGAGATATAGGGGAAGCAATGGGTCTCCCTATTCTGTGACTGGCCACCTCCAATTCCCCGCTGGTTTCGGGGGAAAGTTCGTATTTTATCAAGGCGTCAGGATTTGTAAATGATTAAAACGACAGATGAGAAAGGAGCACATGATATGAAACACACAAAAAAGATCCTCGCGGTCCTCAGTGCGGCGGCCATCGCGGCCTCTATATCCGCTCCTGCGTTTGCCGCAAACACCCCGAGGGAGGCGATCGAGGAAATTCCTCCCGTCATTGAAACGCTCCAGATCGGGGATGATATCTATCTGCTCAACGTTGAGCTGCTGCGGGATAACATTAGTTGTATTATGATGGAAACTGAGACGAGAGCTGGGGAAAGGACCACGACTCACGGTGATCCATACCAAACCTCCCAAAAAATATTTAACTACCGATACTCTGATGGAAATGGCAATCAGATCAGCACAGCTTATGTAACGACATACGGAGTATTCTCCCAAGTCGGAGGTACCTCTGAGATGACCGATGTATCGGTGACGTTCTCCGGAAGTCAGGAGAACAGTTTTGATGCCACTGTAAACCTCCATGAAAATACGGCCATGATACGAATCTATTATGAAGACGCGCTATTGGCTACATACCACTATAAAATTGCGACGAATGGTACGATCGGTTATGCCTGACACAGTACACACATATGGAAATAAAATTTAGAGAATATAAAGTGGTATGCAGATCATAGACCTGTAGGATGCCGTAAAGGCTCTGTGGAAAGAGAAATCTACGCGGAGGACGGCATTGGGCTGCACCGGCCCCATCGTGCGTATGTCCTGAATTTAATTGCATAGTTTATCCATACATTGAGGGATTCCAACCGACCACTAGGTGTAAATGCTTAGTGGTCGGTTTTTGTTTCTAAGAAATGAAAAAACTGTGTAAAATACGTGAAAAGATTCTGAAACTATTCTTGAAAAGGTGAAAATGGGGTGCTATACTGCCAATTGCAGTTGCAAAATAAGCTGTATATTTGAGAAAAGAAGGAAGTAATCTGGACATGAACATGAGCAAAAAGGTCCTGGCCGGCGTCCTGACCGGCTCTCTTCTGATGGGGGCGGCCCCTCTGGCCCTGGCCTCTCCCTACAATGACTCCAGCGTGACCGGCGGCAGCGAGGCCTGGAACGCATGGGTCGCCCAGTGGGACGCCGTCGCCACCGATTACACCAAGGTCTCTCTGACCCCCGGCGCCGATGAGACCGAGCTGAACTTCGCCTGGTACAGCAAGGTGGAGGACGGCAAAGCCGCCACTCCCGTGGTCCACTTTGGCACCGACAAGGAGAATCTGAAGACCTTTACCGGTACGGCGGATGCGGTGGACACCGCGCTCACCGACGGCGTGGCCTACCAGTACAACCATGTCACCGTCACCGGGCTTCAGGCCAACAGCACCTATTACTACACCGTGGAGCGCAATGGCGTCCAGTCCGACGTGGTTACCTATCAGACCCAGGACTTCTCCACCTTGAAGATTCTCTATGTGGGCGATCCCCAGGTGGGCGCCTCCAAGGGTCAGACCCAGGGAGATGTGACGCTCACTGCCGACTCCGGTGCGGGTAATTTGGCGGCCCGCAATGACAGCTTTGCCTGGGACCGTACCCTGGATATTGCCACTGCCCAGAACCCTGACCTCAACTTCATCATCTCCGCCGGCGACCAGGTCAACAAGACCGGTAAGGCCAAGGAGGAGGAATATGCTGGCTACCTGAGCGCCAGCGCTCTGGCCAGCCTGCCTGTGGCGACCACCATCGGCAACCATGATTCCCTGAACGCCGACTATATGTACCATTTCAATAACCCCAACACCACGGAGTATGGTAAGACGCAGGCCGGCGGCGACTACTACTATTCTTATGGTGCGGGTCTGTTCATCGTCCTCAACACCAATAACTACAACGTGGCCGAGCACGAGAAGGCCATCCAGGAGGCGATCGCCTCTAACCCTGATGCCAAGTGGCGCATCGTGACCATCCACCAGGACATCTATGGCTCCGGCCTGGATCACTCCGACACGGATGGCATGATCCTGCGCACCCAGCTGACCCCCATCTTCGATGAGTACGACATCGACGTGGTGCTCCAGGGCCATGACCATACCTACAGCCGTACCAAGATGCTCTACGGTGACGGTCAGACCCACGGCACTTACGAGTTCCGTCTGAACGACGAGGGCACCGACTACGATTGGGACAACGCCTACAACACCCAGACTGACGAGAAGATCCCCCTGTACCCCGAGGAGGGTGACACCACCGGTACCGCCGCTCACGATGCCTTCCAGGCCGACAACGGCTGCTATACCATTGAGAGCACCAGCGGCAACACCGTGACGAACCCCAAGGGAATTCTCTACATGACCGCGAACTCGGCCTCTGGCTCGAAGTTCTATGAGCTCATTGCCTCCCAGCAGGACTATGTGGCCGAGCGCAGCCAGAACTGGCTGCCCAGCTATTCCGTCATTTCCCTGAGTGAGGACACCTTCACCATCGATACTTACCAGATCACCGACGACGGCAAGACGGAGAAGATCGACGATACCTTCACCATCCGCAAGACTGCGGACGGTGTATCCGCCGCCACTCTGGATGTGGAGGGAGAGACCTACTACCGCCTGCGCGACGTGGCTGCCTCCGTTTCCGGCACCGACAACCAGTTTGATGTACAGTGGGACAACGGCGTGGTCGTCAATACCGGTAAGGCCTACACCGGCGCTGTGCCCACCGGGACCCCCGCTTCCGGCGCTGCTTCTGCGCTGAATATTACGGTGGACGGCAAGGCCGTCTCCACCAACGCCGTGCTGGCCGAGGGCAACTACTACGTGTCTGCGTCCTTCCTGGCGACTCTGGGTGTAAACCTGTAAAAAACGCCAAGCCCTGAACCAACCGACAGACAGCGGCCTCCGCGCCTGGTGCGCGGAGGCCGCTGTGCTACAAGAACGGAGTTTTGCCATGAAACAGAGAACCTTTTCCCACTTCCTGCTCCGCTGGGGCGTGCCACTTCTCCTTTTGGCAGTCTTTGTGGCTTTTGTTGTATCGATCAACCGGGTAGACAAAGTGCCGCTGGTCTCCCGGGAGGGCCAGACCTTTGAGAAGGGTGTGGTCACCCAGATTCTCCAGGATAATCTCATGCCTGACGGCAGCCGGGTGGGCGAACAGCGTGTGATGGTGCGCATGACGACCGGCGTCCGGGCTGGACAGGAGCTGGAGACAACCAGTTCTTCCGGCTATCTCTTCGGCGCGGGCTGCACCGTAGGTATGAAAGTGGTGGTCCTGCAGAGTGTGGCAGGGGAGTCCACCATTACCAGCGTGTACAGCCAGGATCGCGAGGGGGTCCTGTACCTCTTTGCCGCCCTCTATCTGGTGGTGCTGGTGCTGGTTGGCGGGAAACAGGGCCTTAAGGGCGCTCTGGGGCTGATTTTCACCTTTTTGTGTATCCTCTTTTTCTACTTGCCCCTGGTATACAGAGGATATTCCCCCTTCTGGGTGTCGGTGGGGCTGTGCGTGGTGACCACTGTGGTGACCATGTATCTGATCGGAGGACCCACCAAAAAAACACTGGTCGCCACCGGTGGTACGGTAGCCGGGGTGGTCATCGCAGGGGTGGCGGCCACATGCTTCAGCTGGGCCAGCGGCATCAGCGGCTGGAACGTGTCCGACATTGAGAGTCTCCTTACCCTCTGGAATGTGAACGGCATTCAAGTGGGAGGGCTTCTCTTCTCGGGGCTTCTCATTTCCAGTTTGGGGGCGGTAATGGATGTGGCTATGTCTATTGCCAGTGCAATTTCCGAGATCCATCAACAAAATCCGTCCCTGTCCAAACGGGCACTTTTTAAGGCTGGGATGCATGTGGGGCGGGATATGATGGGCACGGACTCCAACACGTTGATTTTGGCCTTTGCGGGCGGCAGCGTATCGATGCTGCTGCTGGACTATGCCTATGATCTGCCCTATCAGCAAATCATAAATTCCAACAACATTGGAATCGCTATCATGCAGGGCCTTTCTGGCAGCTTTGGCATCGTACTGAGCGTACCAGTGACGGTGTGCCTGGCAGTGCTCCTCTATACCTGGAAAGAAGAAAAGAGCGGAACGGAGCAGCCGTAAAGCAGATCTGGTTATATCCCCCTCCCATGTTGGGTGGGGGATATATTTTGGCAGTAGAAAAGGCGGTAACATTAAAAAAATCCCTTAAGAAGGACCCGGGAAAGAATGCAATCGCCTGGGTCCCCTTAAGGGATTTTATTTATATTCAGGTTATAATACGGGCCTGATCCAACCTCTGCCGAACCGGCAGAGGTGATGGATGTTTAGACGGTCTGAGCCTTGATCAGGTTGGTGGAGCCGCTCTTGCCGATGGGCACGCCGGCGGTGATGACCACGGTGTCGCCCTTCTGCACGGCGTCCTCCTTCACGGCCACTTCCACGGCCATGGAGAAGAGGCGGTCGGTGGAATCCACGTCGCCGGTCAGGTAGGAGTGCACGCCCCAGGAGATGGCCAGCTGGCGGCGGGTGCGCTCATTGGGGCACATGGCCAGGATGGGGCAGGCCGGACGGTAGCGGGAGATCACCCGGGCGGTATGGCCGGACTGGGTGGGGGTCAGGATGGCAGTGGCATCCAGATCCATGGCGGTCAGGCAGCAGGAGTGGGTGATGGCGTCGTTGATGCCCTGAATGCCGGTGAGCACGTGGCGCTGACGGAAGCGGTTCCAGTAGTTGATGGAGCCCTCGGCAGCGGTGACGGTATCGATCATGGTCTGGAGGGCTTCCACGGGGTATTTACCGGAGGCGGTCTCACCGGAGAGCATCACGCAGGAGGTGCCGTCAAACACGGCGTTGGCCACGTCGGAGACCTCGGCACGGGTGGGACGGGGATTGCGGATCATGGAATCCAGCATCTGGGTGGCAGTGATGACGGGCTTGCCCTGACGGATGGTGGCCTTGATCATCTTCTTCTGGAGGATGGGCACCTCGTGGGCGGGAATCTCCACGCCCAGGTCGCCGCGGGCCACCATGATGCCGTCGGAGGCCGCAATGATCTCCTCCAGGTTGTCTACGCCCTCCCGGTTCTCGATCTTGGAAATGATGCGCACGTGCTCGCCGCCGTACTCCTTCAGGCAGGCACGGATGTCCTCCACGTCGCTGGCCTTCCGCACAAAGGAGGCGGCCACAAAGTCAAAGTCGTTCTCAGCGGCGAACTTCAGGTCGGACTTGTCCTTCTCGGTGAGAGAGGGGAGCAGGATGCTCACATTGGGGATGTTGATGCTCTTGTTGTTGGACAGCGGGCCGCCGTTTTCCACGGTGCAGACGATGTCGTGGCCCTCCACCTTCTCTACCAGCAGCTCGATGAGGCCGTCGTCCACCAGAATGCGGCAGCCGGGGCCCACTTCGTTGTGCAGGTTGGTGTAGGTGACGGAGACACGCTCGGCATTGCCCACGATCTCGTCGGTGGTAAGGGTAAAGGTCTGGCCGCGCTCCAGCTGCACGGGATACTGCTCAAAGCTCTTGATGCGGATCTCGGGGCCCTTGGTGTCCAGAATGGTGGCCACGGGGACGCACATCTCGTCCCGGACATGCTTGAGCATATTCAGCTGGGCCAGGTGGCTCTCGTGGGTGCCGTGTGAGAAGTTGAACCGGGCGGCATTCATGCCGGTCTCGATCAGCTTGCGGATCATCTCCGCGTTGGAAACGGCGGGGCCGAGGGTGCAGATCACTTTGGTCTTTCTCAAAGCAGTTACCTCCAAACCATGTAAATGGCAGTTCAATTCCAAAAAAACAGTCTATCCATTCTTACTTATCTTGATTATACCTTAGAATACGCGCGCGTGAGAAGCGTCAAAAATCACAAGAAACGGGGGGCGGACGCAGAATACTCCCCACGGCGTGACAAAAGAGAGGGAAAATGTTCCTTAAGTTTCTCCTTGCTGAAATGTGAAGAGATCTTGGTTGCTGATAGAGCTCACGCAGTAGAGGGTCAGGACCAGATCTGGGTCGATTTCACGCAGCGTATCCAGCAGATCCCCGTCAAAATAGCGCAGATCAATGGTGGTCAGCTCCGAACAGGAGAGGGCCAGGAAGGGGGCCAGGGCGCAGGAGAAGGACTCCCGCAGCAAAACGATCTTTTTTCCGTCCGGGTTGAGGTGGTTGGTCATAGTGGCGATACCGTAATCCCCGCCGGAGTAGAGGGTGTAGGGATTGCCGCCGAACCAGTCCCGCTCCGCCACGCGCTCGGGGAACAGGAGGGACTGGGAGAAAGTGCCCGTCCGTTCCTGGGCGAAGGAGGGAGAGGCATAGGTAAAGTTTGTCTCAAAGCGCGGGATATATTCCGTAATATCGTCGGTGCCCGCGTAAAGTGTGCCGGTTCGCTTTCCCTGGCTGCCTAAAAAGTAATCCTCATAGACCTTAGTTTCATAATTGGCGGGGTCGGTGTACTCGCTCGGGGTATGGATGCCGTAATCCTGAGCGAGAACGCCGGTCAGCTCCTGCCAGGCCAGGAAGGCGCCCTCGGGCTTCCAGTGGTGATCGGTGCGGAAGAAGAGGGAGGCATAGTCCTCCTGCTGTGCAAAGAGCGGGCGCAGGTCCCAGGTATCCGTGCCATGTGCCTGGAGACCGGCGAGCAGGCGGTCGGCGTTGTCGTTGGCGTAATCGTAGATACCGGGGGGCAGGAGCGCCTCCTCCTGTCCGTCCTGGATCTTCTGAGGGGCGGCCACATAGAGCAGAGGGATGTCCCACTGTGCCAGGGCATCGTGGAGGTCATTGACAGCCTGGATTTGGGGAGAGACATCCAGCGGCTGAGCATCCGGATAGGAGAAATTCAGCGTTCCGTTGGAGAGCCGGACCACCCGGGCCGCCTGGTTCACATCCTCCAGCATCCGCCGTCCGGACAGACGCTGAAAGCCGCCGTAGAGCTGGATAAAGCCGTGGCTTTGGTCCAGGTCCTCGTTGAGGGCGGACTCGGCCTGTTCCACAAAGTCCAGCACATAGCCCGGGTCCCGGCGGAGCTTGCCCAATTCCTCGCGCAGGGTGCTCTGGCCAGAGAGAAAGAGAAAGGCAATGTAGCACAGTCCCGTGGCCAGCAGGAGGAAGAAGAGGACGGCAGTGATGGTCTCTTTCCGGTGTTTCATAGCGCGTCCTCCTTAGAAGTTGGAATAGATAAAGGGATTATAGGTTCCCTTGACAATGAAGCTGGCCGAGATCACCAGCAGCAGAAGCAGGGCCGCAGAGCAGCACAGATCCCGTGCCAGTGCGGCGCGGCCCTTCCAGTGGGCGGTCCGCGCCCCCAGCCAGGGGAGCACCGGGGCACAGCCCAGGACGGCCGCCAGAAGAATGGGGAGGTTGTCCGTGAGGAAGAGGGAGGCGTAGCCGTCCCACATACCGGCCGCGGGCGTAAACATGGCGTGGAGATAGGGCAGGGCCACGCTCAGCTGTTCTGCCCGGAAAAAGACCCAACCCAGATTGACCAGGAAGAAAGTAAAGAGCCACTGGGTCCACTTGGGCCAGCCGCGGCCCAGGCCGCAGAACTTCTCCAGAAATTGGAGGGCAAAATAGTACAGACCCCACAGCAGGAAGGTCCACGCGGCCCCGTGCCAGATCCCGGTGAGGAGCCACACCACAAAGAGATTGCGGATGTGCTTCCAACGCCGGTCCACCCGGCTTCCGCCCAGAGGGAAGTAGACATAATCCCGGAACCAGGTGGACAGGGAGATGTGCCACCGATGCCAGAACTCGGTGACCGAGCGGGAGATGTAGGGGTAGTTGAAGTTTTCGAGGAAATGGAAGCCGAACATACGCCCCATGCCAATGGCCATATCAGAGTAGCCCGAGAAATCGTAGTAGATTTGGAGGGTGTAGCAGAGGGAGCCCAGCCAGGCCATCCCGGTGGAGAGGGCGTGGGGGGAGAGGCCGTAGGCAAAGTCGGCTACCACCGCCAATTGGTTTGCCAGGATGACCTTCTTGCCCAGGCCCACCAGGAAGCGGCACACCCCGGCGGAGCAGTCCTCCCAGGTCTCCCGGCGGCCGTCGATCTCCTCCGCCACCGTCTCGTACTTGACGATGGGACCGGCGATGAGCTGGGGGAAGAAGGAGATGTACAGGGCCACTTTCAGCGGATTGCGCTGGACCTGGCCCCGATCCCGGTTCACATCCAGCACATAGCTCATGGCCTGGAAGGTGAAAAAGGAGATGCCGAGGGGGAGCTCGATCACCGGGACGGTGAGGGAGAGACCCAGCCGTCCCAGCTCGCCCAGCACAAAGGTGAGGTATTTGAAAACAAACATCAGCCCCAGGTTGGAGGCCACCGAGAGGACCACCGGTACACGGGTGGACTTTCCACGGCTCTTTTGGGCGTGGACCCACAGGCCGAAGGCGTAGTTGACCAGGATGGAGGCCATCATCACCAGGACGAACCAGGGCTCACCCCAGGCGTAGAAGAGAAGGGAGCCCACCAGCAGCAGCAGATTCTGGGCAGGGCGGCTCCACCGGCCCAGCAGGCGGCAGGGACCGTAGTAGCCCAGCAGCATCAGAGGCAGGAAGAGGAAGAGGAAGATGGAACTGGAAAACAGCACGCTTCAGGACTCCTTTTCAGCGAAAATCTCAGGTGATGAACCGCCCCACTGCCGGGATCTTGGACAGGAGCCAGGCCAACACAGCGGCACAGAGGAACACCAGCAGGGACAGCGCGGGCACGGCGGCCACCGGAGCAAAGGAGAGGGTGGAGATGCCGAAGTGGCGCAGCAGCATGATAAACAGATCGTGGCACAGGTAGATGCCAAAGGTAATGGCGGAGAGCCCTGCCATCTGCTGGCGGCGGGAGCGCTCGTCGCTCATGCCCAGGAGATAGCGGAAGAGCACAAAGACCGCCACGGCCATGGCGCACACCGTGGGAGAGAAATAGCTGTACAGGGTAAAATCCGAACTTCCACTCCGGAGGGAGAGCCACTCGGTGCCCCATACGGTGGCCGCGCCGCCCAGCAGCCCCAACAGATAGAGCAGCAGTTCCGTAATACGGCCCAGGGTGTAGGTTTTCAGATAGTAGCCCAGCACATAGTAGCCCGTGTAGCCCAGTACCAATTCCAGCTGCAGCTTGTCCATCCAGGTGGAGAGGGTCGCGCTGGGACGGATGCGCAGCAGGGTGGGCAGGAGCATGGCAAAGACAAAGACCAGCAGGAAGAAGAAGTGGAAGTCCGAGCGGGAGGCCCCCCGCACGAAGGCGCGCAGGAAGGGGGTGACCAGGTAGAGCCCCACGATCATGGGGAGGAACCAGAGATGATAGTGCAGCTTGCCCCATACCAGCTCCCGCAGGATTTGCATGAGCGCGGAGAGGGTGAGAGGCGTCCCGTTCAGGAACAGGGCAAAGAGCCCATATACCACGCTCCACACCACCAGTGCCACCACGATGCGCAGGATCTGCCGGAAGAAGAGGGAGCGGTAGGAGAGAGACTTCTTGGGGTCCAGCAAAAACATTCCGGAGAGCATGACAAAAACCGGGACACACCAGCGGGTCAGGCCGTCGTAGACGTTAAAGACCCGCCAGGCGCCGGAGGCCACCGGCACCTCGGAGATCCACCCGCCGGAGAGATGGAGGATCACCACCGCCAGGGTGGCGGCCACACGCAGCAGGTCGGCGTAGACCAGCCGACCGCCCTCGCCCCGGGCCATGGCTCAGCTCCGCTGGGGGACGATCTCGATCCAGTACCCATCCGGGTCCTCGATGAAATATACCCCCATATCGCGGTTTTCAAAGCAGATGCAGCCCATATCCCGATGGCGCTGGTACATGCCGTCGAAATCGTCGGTGGTAAAGGCCAGATGGAACTCACACTCGCCCAGGTCGTAGGGCTCGGTCCGGCCCTTGACCTCGGTCAGCTCCAGGGTGAAGGAAGAGGAGCCGTCGCCCAGAAAGAGCAGACGGAAGGAACCGTCGGGCCCCTCTTTGGTACGGACGGGACGGAGATCCAGCGCCTTCTCATAGAAGTCCAGAGAGCGGCCCAGATCGAGCACATTGAAGTTGAAGTGGTTGAACTGAAGCATGGGAAACACCTCTTTGCAAAAGTGAAACTGCCCGCTCCCGATGGGGAAAACGGGCAGTTTATCATATCATATGGGACGCTTCCGCGCAAGGGAAGGGGGGTTATGCCCGGTCCCGGCTGCGCATGAATTCGGCCACCCGGCGTCCCGTGGGGGTGGCGGCCAGGCCGCCCTCGCCGGTCTCCCGCAGGGAGGAGGGGAGGCTGGCACCCACGGCGCCCATGGCGTCGATGACCTCATCGCAGGGGATCTGGCTGACCAGACCGGAGAGGGCCATCTCCGCGCAGGAGAGGGCATTGACCGCGCCCATCACATTGCGCTTGACACAGGGGACCTCCACCAGACCGGCCACGGGATCACAGGCCAGTCCCAGGGTGTTGGCCAGTGCCATGGCACAGGCGTGGGCCATCTGCTCGGGAGAACCGCCCATCAGATAGACGATGGCGGCGGCGGCCATGCCGGAGGCGGAGCCCACCTCGGCCTGACACCCGCCCTCCGCGCCGGAGATGGAGGCGCGGCTGGCGATAACCTGTCCAAAGCCGGCGGCCACATACAGCGCCTCGATAAACCGGTCGTCGGGTAGGTCATAGCGCCGCTTCACGGGCAGAAGGACGGCCGGGAGCACGCCGCAGGAGCCGGCGGTGGGGGCGGCCACGATGCGGCGCATACAGGCGTTGCACTCCCCCATCTTGAGGGCGGTGGCGATGATATCGCGCAGGAAGGGGCTGCACAGGCCCGGGCCATCCCCGTCCAGCCGGGCGCCCTCGCCGCCCACCAGTCCGCTGGCGGAGCGGCGCTCGGGGTCATAGTCCTGCTCGGCGGCCTGCATGGCCTTCCAAAGGGAGGCCATCTTTGCCTTGGAGGACCAGGCCTTGACACTGCGGTCGGCCACATCGTCCTCCAGAATGACCTGCCAGAGGGGTTTTTCCTCCTTCATGGCGATCAGAAGCATGGAATCCACGGAAGTAAACATACTTATTCTCCTCCTCCGCCCACATCCAGGTAGGTCACGCTCTTAATGCCGGGGTAGGCACGGATGCGCTCCACGGTGGCGGGTGTGATGGGTTCATCGCTCTCGATGGTAATAATGGCGTCGCTCCCCCGGGCATTGCGGTAGAGCTGCATGGAGGCAATATTGACGTTGTAGGCCGAGAGGGTATTGCTCACGGCGGCCACCTCGCCTACGCGGTCCTCATTGCGGATAATGAGGGTGTTTTTTTCGCCGGAAAAGACGGTGCGGATGCCGTCCACAGAGGAGACCTGAATGCGCCCGCCCCCCAGAGAGGCGGCCACCACCGCGATGCGGTGCAGATCCTGGTCCATGGCACGGATCTGTACAGAATTGGGGTGGGCGTCCTTGAGCACCCCGTGCCGGAAATGGAAGGAAAGACCCGCCTCTTCCGCCAGCTCAAAGCTCTGGGGGATGCGGGGATCGTCGGGCTCCATCCCCAGCAGGCCGGCGATCAGGGCGCGGTCGGTACCGTGGCCGCTGCCGGTGGCGGCAAAGGAGCCGTGAAGGGTCAGCTCCGCGCCGATGGGCGCGCTGCCCAGCAGCTTGCGGGCGATCAGGCCGATCCGCACGGCGCCCGCTGTGTGAGAACTGGAGGGCCCCACCATGATGGGTCCCATGATGTCAAAGATCGTCATACCGTCAAAGTGCCTCCTTAGTTTTGGGACGGAGCGTGCCGCCCGACTTCATGCGGGCTGGGTCAGTCCGCTTTTTTATTGATAAATTCCGGCCGGAACTTACTATACACGATTTTTTGTTCCTTATACAGGCCGTAATAACCGGAGAGAGTGTAGGAGATCGCGATGCAAACGGCAAAGAGCCCCATGCTCTGGCCGGTGAACATGGCGCTGCTCCCCTCGCCGAAGAGCTCCAGGGCCATGAGCAGAGAGGTGATGGGGCAGTTGGTCACGCCGCAGAACACACAGACCATACCCAGTCCCGCGCCAAAGGAGGGGGAGAGGCCCAGCAGCGGCGCCACCGTACAGCCGAAGGTGGCGCCGGTGAAGAAGACCGGTACGATTTCTCCGCCCTTAAAGCCGGCCCCCAGGGTCAGCGCGGTGAAGAGCATTTTCAGCAGAAAGGCCTCCGGGCGGGCGTGGCCCTCCACAGCGGCATGGATGATGCTCTCGCCCGCGCCGTTATAGTCAAAGGTGAAGGGGTTCCACAGCCAGACCAGCAGCGTGAGGGCAATGACCAGAAAGCCGCCCACCGCCGCCCGCAAAAAGGAATTTGGGAAAAAACGCTGGTAGAAGTGGGGAACCGTATGCATGATGCGGCAAAAGAGAATGGAGAGCAGGGCAAAAAGTACGCCCAGGACGATTACCTGAAGAAGTGCCACCGGACTCAGGTCGGGGATGCCGGTCAGGGGGAAAGCGGTGGCCGGAACGTGGAAGAGCTTGGCCACCCACAGGCCCATAATGGAAGAAACCGCACAGGGGACGATGGCCGCGTAATAGAGCACCCCCACGCTGACCACCTCCATGGCAAACATGGCCGCTGTGATGGGGGTGCCGAACAGGGCGGAGAAAGCCGCGGCCATGCCGCACATGGTGATGATACGGCTGTCCTTGTCATCCAGCTTCATCCACTGGCCCACCTTGGAGGAGATGGAGCCGCCGATCTGGAGGATGGCGCCCTCCCGGCCGGAGGAGCCGCCCACCAGATGGGTGAGGATGGTGGAGAAAAAGACCAGCGGCGCGGTACGCAGACGAAGGGGGACATTTTCCCGTACCGCCACCAGCACAAAGTTGGTGCCCTGGTCCTTTTCCAAGCCGCACAGGCGGTAGAGGGCCACAATACAGACGCCCCCCAGCGGCAGCAATCCGATCAGCCAGAGGTGGGTGGTGCGGGCAGACGTCGCCCAGAAAAAGGCATGGTAGAAAGCGGCGCTCACACAACCTACGATCAGTCCGATCAGGCCGGAAAAGATCAGCCATTTCAGCACACTTGCCGGTTCCGCCACCAGAGCGGAGAGCCGGTTCTTCCAGTCTTCCATGAAACAGACTCCTTTCCTGCGCGGGTGCAGGGAGGCTTCAAATTTGCCGGAATGTGATGTTATACCGCACAGTCTGTCAGTTGCCCTCATTATAACATAGGAGCGGGAGGAAGAAAAAGTTTTTTGCGGTTTTTCGTGGAAATATTCCTCTATTGTGCTATAATGGTACCGATTGAATAGACTGCAGCATAGGTTGACCACGTGTGAAAGGGCCTATGATTCGATAAAGAGATGTCCTTTCCGAAAGGGGGAGGACCGCAGTCTGTGCAGAGCGCAGCATTTCCGATTCGAGGGAAAATGCTGCGCCGGTCTGATTTGAGAGAAAGAGGAGGAATCATCCTTGCAGCCGCCTATATGGATCAGTTTGTTGCTGGGAACTCTTTTGGCGGAAATACCCTTATCGGCCTGTTCCGCCGCACTGGATGAAGTCAGCTCAGAGAGCCTTCGCCGTCAGGCGGAGGAGGGAGAGCCGCGGGCGGTCCGGGTGCTGCGGTGCCTGACCCACCCCACCGTTTTTCTGCGGGGCGTGGCGCTGTGGCGGATGCTGTGTATGGGAACGGCAGGGGCCGCGGCCTGGAATCTGAGCGCAATCTTCTGTACGGGAGAGACCATGTGGGCGGCACAGGCCAAACGGGCAGCCGTTTTGCTGGTGGTGCTGCTGGGCTTTTATGTACTGACCTGGCTGACGCCGAGACGGGTCGCGCTGCACGATCCGCTGGGGGTATTGCGCACGCTCTGCCCCTGTCTGCTGCCCTTTGTGACGGCGGTGCGTCCCATTACCGGAGGGCTGGCCTGGGTAGTGCGGCAGATCCTGCGCCGCTTCGGCATTGACCCGGCGGCGGAGGGCGGAGCCATCTCGGAGGAGAATATCCGCCTCCTGATGGACATTGGAGAGGAACGGGGAGCCATTGACTCCACCGAAAAGGAAATGATCGAAAACGTCTTCGATTTCAACGACCTCACCGCGGAGGACGTGATGATCCACCGCACCGAGATCGTGAGCCTCTGGGTGGAGGACACGGACGAGGAGATCCTGCATACCATCGAGGAGAGCGGACTCTCCCGCTTCCCGGTCTATGACGAGGACCTGGACGATGTGATCGGCATTCTGTACAGCCGGGACTATTTCCTCAACAGCCGGAAGGAGCACCCCCTCCCCCTGCGGGAACTGCTGCGCAAGGCCTATTTTGTGCCCGGTTCTGTGGCGGCAGGCAATCTCTTCCGGGATATGCAGAGCAAGAAGATCCACATGGCCATGGTGGTGGATGAATACGGCGGCACCTCCGGCCTCATCACCATGGAAGATCTCCTGGAGGAGATCGTGGGCAAGATCTATGACGAATTCGACCCCCAGGACGAGCAGGAGATCATCCGCTTGGAGGAAAATCTGTGGCGGGTGGCCGGTTCGGCCGAGCTGGATGACCTGGCGGAGGCACTGGATGTGGAATTTCCGCCGGATGAGGAGGCGGAGACGCTGGGCGGCTTGGTCTTTGCCCAGCTGTCGGTCATTCCGGAGGACGGCAGCTGCCCCGTGGTGGATACCGTGGGACTGCACATTCAGGTGGAACGGCTCTCGGAGCGCCGGGTGGAGTGGGCATTGGTCTCCAAACTGCCCCCGGAGGATACGGAGGAAGAGGAAAAATAGGATTGCAAAAAAGAGAGCCCCGGATGTTTTCCACATCCGGGGCCTTTTTTGTGCAAAACTTTAGTTCTTCAGGCTCTGCATGGGGGCGGGGATACGGCCGCCGCGCGCCACAAAGGCATGGCTGGAGAAGGGGTGCACCGGCATGACCGGAGCGGAGCCCAGCAGTCCGCCGAACTCCACCATGTCGCCCACCTTCTTGCCGGGGGCAGGGATGATGCGCACCGCAGTGGTCTTGGAGTTAACCATGCCGATGGCGGCCTCGTCGGCAATGATGGCGGAAATGGTGTCGGAGCTGGTGTCGCCGGGTACGGCGATCATGTCCAGACCCACCGAGCAGACGCAGGTCATGGCCTCCAGCTTATCGAGGGTGAGCGCGCCGCTCTGGGCGGCCGCGATCATGCCCTCGTCCTCGGATACGGGGATGAAGGCGCCGGACAGGCCGCCCACGTGGGAGGAGGCCATGACGCCGCCCTTCTTCACCGCGTCGTTGAGGAGGGCCAGAGCGGCAGTGGTGCCGTGAGTGCCGCAGGCTTCCAGGCCCATCTCCTCCAGAATACGGGCCACGCTGTCGCCGATGGCGGGGGTGGGAGCCAGAGAGAGGTCCACAATACCGAAGGGGACACCCAGACGGCGGCTGGCCTCCTGGGCCACCAGCTGGCCCATGCGGGTGATGCGGAAGGCGGTCTTTTTGATGGTCTCGGCCACCTCATCAAAGGGCATACCCTTGACCGACTGAAGGGCGTGATGGACCACGCCGGGGCCGGAGACGCCCACGTTGATGACACAGTCGCCCTCGCCCACGCCGTGGAAAGCGCCGGCCATAAAGGGGTTATCCTCCACCGCGTTACAGAAGACCACCAGCTTGGCGCAGCCAAAACCGGCCTGGTCGGCGGTGAGCTCGGCGCACTCCTTGATGATCCGGCCCATGACGCCCACGGCGTTCATGTTGATGCCGGCCTTGGTGGAGCCCACGTTGACCGAGGAGCAGACATACTGCGTGCGGGCCAGAGCCTCGGGGATGGAGGCGATGAGCTTCCGGTCGGCGGGGGTAGCGCCCTTCTGAACCAGGGCGGAGAAGCCGCCGATGAAGTTGACGCCGGTGGCCTTGGCCGCGTCGTCCATGGCCACCGCGAAGGGAACATAGTCCTTGGCCTCGGAGGCCCCGGCCACCAGGGCCATGGGCGTGACCGAGATGCGCTTGTTTACAATGGGGATGCCATACTCCCGCTCGATGTCCTCGCCGGTGGAGACCAGGCGGTCAGCATAACGGGTAATTTTATCATAGATCTTCCGGCAGGCGATCTTGGGATCGGAGTCGGCGCAGTCCAGAAGGGAGATTCCCATGGTAATGGTGCGCACATCCAGGTGCTGCTGGTCGATCATGTGGATGGTATCCAGGATTTCGTTGGTATTGATCATGTGCCCGGCTCCCTTCTTAAATGCGGTGCATGGCGTTGAAGATGTCCTCGCGCTGGATGTGGATGGACAGGTTGTGCTCCTTGCCCTGGCCCTCCATCAGAGCAACCAGCTCCGCAAAGGGAAGGTCGATCTGGGCGCAGTCCACCAGCATGACCATGGTGAAGTACTCCCGCATGATGGTCTGGCTGATATCCAGAACGCTGACCTTGTGCTCCGCCAGGAGAGCGGTGACAAAAGACAGGATGCCCACGTCATCTTTTCCCAAAACAGTTACAATTGCGCGCATAATTTGTTTCCTCCTCAATATCTCACGCGGTCTGCGCTTTACTCTATGTCGGATCATAAGCCCATGTGAACTACGCTCTCTTTCCGGCTTCTCCAAGTAAGGAAAACAGGGAAAGGGGTTGACGGAAAAGTGTTCGGCTGTGGCGGTCACTTTCCGAAAAAAGGCTTACAGCGGGATTATTATAGCATAGCATAATTTTGCTTGTAAACTGCATTTTCTACGAAAAACATGAAAAAATAAAGAAAAAATGGTGCGCACGGGAGAAATCCATGCGCACCGCTCATGTGTCTTTCTATGGATTACATTTCGGAAATGACCAGGGAGCCCAGCTCTCTGCGGAAATCGGCGCACTGGGCGTCGCTGCCATGAAACTCCACCGTGGCGGGCTGGTCCCGGTCGATGGAAAACAGGCCCATAATGGACTTGGCATTGACCACATAGCGGCCGGAACAGACATCGATCTCACACTCATGCTGATTGGCCAGATTACAGAAACGCTTTACGTCGTCCAGTGAGGGCAGGTTGATCTGAAAACGACTCACTTGTCTCATCTCCCCAATAAAATTACGGCGGCGCGGATGCAGACTCCCGCGCCTTTTTTCTTTACGCTGGGGCATCCATGCCGTATAATAAAAAGATACGGGAATACCCGCGTGTGCTGTCGAGCTGATATTAGGATATTATACGTACTTTACGCCCAAATGACAAGATAAAATATGAAAAGATAAAGCGAAGGAGATACCATGAAGATCGCCATTTATACCTTGGGCTGCAAGGTCAATCAATATGAGACCCAGGCGATGGAGGCTGAGCTCTCCGGCAGAGGGCATACTCTGGTCCCGTTTGAGGGACATGCGGACGCCTATATCATCAATACCTGTACCGTCACGGCGGTGAGCGACAAAAAGTCCCGCCAGATCATCCGCCGGGCCCGGAAGGAAAATCCGGATGCCGTGATCGGGGTCTGCGGCTGTTATGCCCAGACCAATCCCGAGGCGGTCCGTGCGCTGGAGGTGGACCTGATCTCGGGTACCGCCGGACGCATGGCTTTTCTGGACGATCTGGAGGAGCTGCTGGAGGACCGCCGGGCCGCCCGGATGGCGGGGGAAGAGCCCCGGGTGACGGTGGACAATGCCCTGCGCCGGCGCGCCTTTGAGGTCCTGCCCGCCGGCGGGCTGGAGGGGCGCACCCGCGCCATGCTGAAGGTGGAGGACGGCTGCGTCAACTTCTGCACCTACTGTATCATTCCCTATGCCCGTGGCCCCATCCGTTCCCTCTCCATCCCGGAGGCGGAGGAGCAGTGCCGCCGCCTGGGGGCGGAGGGATATCGTGAGGTGGTTCTCACCGGCATTGAGATCTCCTCCTGGGGTGCCGAGTGGAAGGACGGTCCCACCCTCATTGATCTGGTGGAGGCGGTCTGCCGTGCGCTGCCCGAGGGCACACGGGTGCGCCTGGGCAGTCTGGAGCCCCGCACCATTACGGAAGAATTCTGCCGCCGGGCCTCTGCCCTGCCCAATCTGTGTCCCCATTTCCACCTGTCCATGCAGAGCGGCTGCGACAGTGTGCTCCGGCGGATGAACCGGAAATATGATACCGCACGGTATTATGAGAGCGTACAATTACTCCGGGAATACTTTGACCGCCCCGGCATCACCACTGATCTCATTGTGGGCTTCCCCGGGGAGACCGAGGAGGAGTTTGCGCAGACGCTGGCCTTTGTGGAGAAGTGCGCCTTTTCCGCCATGCACATCTTCCCCTACTCCCGCCGCTCCGGGACGCCGGCGGCCGCCATGCCCGACCAGGTACCCAATGTGGTCAAGGAGGAGCGGGCCCACCGGGCCGGGGAGCTGGCCCGCCGTTTGGAGGCGGCCTATCTGGAGCAGTGGGTGGGGAAGACTCTCCCTGTGCTCTTTGAGGAGGAGCGGGACGGCCTCTGGCGGGGTCACGCCCCCAACTATGTAGAGGTCCTTGCCCCGGGAGAAGGACTCCATAATGTAGAAAAAGAGGTTAAAATTACGGAATGGAGTGAAAATCATCTGATTGGAGTGGTATAAATGAAACGGCGCACCCTCTCTCTCAGCCTGTCCCTTCTGCTGCTGGCCGGATGTGCTCCTGCCCCGGAGCCATCCCCGACCGCTGCGCCCACGGCCAGCCAAAGTCCGGAGCCGGTCTCCTTTGATACGTTTTTAGCCGGGGTGAATGAGGCACGGCGCTCCGCCCAGGAGAGCGGGGAACCCATGGACATCTCGGCCTGGACATCGGACTTCCTGGAACAGAATAACACCTTTACCGAGACCGAGATGGAACGGCTGCTTACCCCCCACAATCTGGAGAAGCCCCTCACACTGGAGACGGCCCGGGAGGACATCGAGACCTTTTTCACCCTCCTGCGCACCACATACGGCGCATATGACTATTTCGGCGGGGACGAGGTGTTCGGCCCGTTGGAGGAGCAGGCCATCGCGGCGCTGGAGAGCGGGAAAGAAGAGGGGGACATCCTGTATTCCAAGGAGATCCGGGACATCCTCTATGACGCGGTGAGTCCGGTCATCCGGGACGGACACTTTACGATTGGTAGAAAGCACCTCATCGAAGAGGTCCGGCAGGAGCCCTACTATGTCCCGGATCAGTACATTGCCGACCCGGAGGCGGAGGGACTGGACCCGGCCTATGTGAAGCCCACGATTGGTCCGGACGGCGCCATCACCTACGGTTTCTTTGCACTGAGCCATGGTGGGGGCGATCTGCCCGAGACCCTGGGCGGGTATACCCTGGACTGGCAGCCCTGCGGCATGGCCGATCTGGAGGAACCGGAGCCTTTTGTGTTTGCTGAGCGGGCGTATGAGGGCCTGCCCATGCTGGTGTCTCGGAAGATGAGCCCTTATGAAATGCTGCCAGAGAGCGAAACGGAGCTGGAGCGGTTTGCGTCCTGCGGCGGGGAGTATGCCGACGCGCCGGTGCTGCTCTTTGATGTGCGGCGGAATCCCGGCGGAAGCGACCGGTGGATCATGGACTGGTTTGAGGGGTGGACCGGCCAGCCGTGCGCTCCCGGCCGGGTTTGGGGGCACCGGTACAGCCAGCTCTCCTGTAAGGCGCTCTCCTATCCGGAAGAGCAGATGGGGACTTGGCGCATCGTTCGGGATGAGGGGACCTGGGTACCCCGGGAGGGGGTCACCTTCCTGCTCACGGATAAGGGAACGGCCTCTTCCGGTGAGACGGTGGTGGAATTTCTGCGCTCCGTGGAGAATGTACTGGTGGTAGGGGTCCCATCGTCAGGATGCTCGTTGGTATCAAGCAACTGGCATTTCTATCTCCCCAATACCGGGATCGAGGTGTATTTCGGCACCGGGCTGAGCTTCTGTGAAGCGATGGAGAACCGGGACGGCGTGGGGTTTCTGCCCGACCTGTGGGTGAACCCCACGGAGGCCCCGGCGGCGGTAGCCCGCCTGTGCGCCTATTACGGCTTGAACCCACAATAAAACAGATCCCGCGGAGCTGATCAGCTCCGCGGGATCATTTTATCCATTCAATACCGTTCCGGCCAGCCCAGCGCCCGGCAGCACACATTGATCCAATTGACCAGACGCTCCCGGGGGAGCAGATAGTTGATGAGCAGGGACATGGCCACACCTGCGCCGGTGTCCACCATGCGGTTGAGGGCGTAGCTCACATAGGTGTCCACCGGGGTGTTGAAGAGTACGATGCACAGCACCACGCCGCCGGGCTGAACAGCCCCCACCCAGAAGACCTGTGCCAGAATAATCAGGATCACGACGCCCACAAAGAGGAGAGGTACCAGCAGGAGGCGGTTGCTTCCATCCGGGACAAAGATAATGTAGATCCGAAAGAGTCCCATTCCCAGAAAGCCGCCGATGATGGTGCCGAAGAGGCGGTTGCCGCCGTGCAGCTTGGAATGGTCCATGTTGGCGCCCATACCGAAGATGGCGCCGATGCAGGCAAAGGTGGGGTTCCGGTTGATGAAATAGTAGATCAGGGCACAAAGCGAGGCAGAGAGGGCGGTCTTGAGATTGCGCAGACCCACGTGGGGAAGTGGGACGGGGGGCTTGTTCATGACAGACACTCCTGTGGAGAACACGGTGGTTCTCATATTTTGTTGACAAGACAAGAATACCATAGAACGGAATAGGATTCCATATTGCAGGAGAAAACTATGCAGTTTTTTGCATAAAGTTGTATAGACAAGAGAGCTAGTAGGATGTCGTGGACTGTGCTATAATAGCGGGAAATGAGAGTGAGGAGGAACACTATGAGCCGAGCCGACGAACTGTTTATCCAAAATTGCAAAGAGATTCTGGCCCACGGAGTCTGGGACACCGATCAGAATGTCCGGCCCCGCTGGGAGGACGGAACGCCTGCCCATACCATCAAAGCATTCGGGATCGTCAACCGCTATGATCTGCGGGAGGAATTTCCCGTCCAGACCATCCGGAAGATGGCCTTCCGCAATGCGCTGGATGAGCTGCTCTGGATCTGGCAGAAGAAATCCAATCAGATTCAGGACCTGAACAGCCACATCTGGGATGCCTGGGCCGATGAGAGCGGTTCGATCGGAAAAGCCTACGGCTATCAGCTGGGCGTAAAGCACCGCTATCCTGAGGGGGAGTTTGACCAGGTGGACCGGGTGCTCTATGACCTGAAGCACAACCCGGCCTCCCGGCGCATTCTGACCAACCTTTATAACCATGCGGACCTGCATGAGATGCACCTGTATCCCTGCGCCTGGTCCATGACCTTCAATGTGAGCGGGCGCACCCTCAACGCTATTTTGAACCAGCGCAGCCAGGACATGCTCACCGCCAACGGCTGGAATGTGATGCAGTATGCCGCCCTAGTCCACATGCTGGCCCAGGTGTCCGGCCTGGAGGCCGGGGAGCTCATCCATGTCATCGCGGACGCCCACATCTACGACCGCCATGTGCCCATTGTGGAGGAGCTGCTGGAACGAAAGCCCTATGACGCCCCCAAGCTGTGGATCGACCTGGCAGTGGAGGATTTTTATGCCTTCACACCGGAGAGCCTGCGCCTGGAGGGATATCAGGCCCATCCGCTGGCCGGGAAGATCCCGGTGGCGGTATAACCAATCCGAAAGAAGAAAGCGGGGAGAGCCATGTACGCCATCGTAGCAGTGGATGAAAACTGGGGGATCGGCCGGGACGGGGACCAGCTGGTCTACCTCTCGGAGGACCTGAAACGCTTTAAGGCCCTGACCATGGGTCATGCGGTGATCCTGGGCCGCAAGACCCTGGCCACCTTTCCGGGAGGGAGGCCCCTGCCCAAGCGGCGGAATCTGATCCTCTCCCGAAACAAGGCATTTTGCTGTGAGGGGGCGGAGGTCTTTTCCAGTCTGGAGGACCTGTGCGCCGCCGCGCCGGAGGATGCCTTTGTGATCGGCGGAGGGAGCGTGTACCAAGCCCTACTGGAGAAATGCGACACCGTCTATGTGACAAAGATCCAGGCGGCTTTTCCTGCGGATACCTTTTTTCCGAACCTGGACCGCCTGCCGGAGTGGTATGTGTCCGAAGAGGGGGAGATGCTGGAGCAGGACGGCATCCGCTACCACTATGTGACCTACCGGAGGCGATAAGCATGTATCTGGACGACATCCGGGCCTACCGTCCGGAAAATGCCCAGGAGGAGGCCGACCAGCGCATGATGCTGGAGTATGCCAGGCTCTTCCCAGGGCGGCTTCTGACCCGGGAAAATGAGGTGGCCCATATCACCAGCTCCGGCTTTGTGGTCAATGCCGACGGCTCCAAGGTCCTGATGGCCCACCACAATATCTATCGGGTCTGGGCCTGGACCGGCGGCCATGCCGACGGGGAGGAGGATCTGCTCTCCGTGGCCCTGCGGGAGGCCCGGGAGGAGACCGGCGTAACCCATGTACTCCCCCTCTCCTCTGACATCATGTCGCTGGACATCCTGCCGGTGTGGGGGCATGTGAAGCGGGGGCGGTATGTGCCGGCCCATCAGCACCTCAACGTGACCTATCTGCTGGTGGCCGACGAGGGGGATGCCCTCACCGTCCGGGAGGGAGAAAACACCCGGGTGGGCTGGCTTCCGGCGGACGACCTGCTCTCCTATACCAATGAGTGGCAGATGGACGGGGTGTATACCAAGCTCCTCCGCCGGGCCCAGGCCCTGTTGGCGCGGTAAGGCGCGGAAAAATGGATTGCCTTTTTCCACAAAATAGGCTAGGAATAGACCGGGTGGTGGTGTATAATATGGACAGCACCCATGTCTGCAAAGGAGGCAATCTGATATGATTCAACTTGATGTGTCCAACGCCACCGGTTTTCTTCCGGAGGACTGGCTGACATCCCGTACCGAGCGGCTGGAGCAGGCCCGCGGCTGGCTGGAGAACGGCAGCGGAGCCGGCGGCTCGTTTACCGGATGGGTCCACCTGCCCCGGGATTATGATAAAGAGGAGTTTACCCGCATCCGCCGTGCGGCGAAAAAAATCCAGTCCGACTCCCAGGCCCTGGTGGTCGTGGGAATCGGCGGCTCCTATCTGGGCGCCCGCGCGGTGATCGAACTGCTCAGATCCCCCAACTATAACCTGAAGAAAAAAGACACGCCCGACATCTTCTTTGCCGGAAACGGGCTGTCTACCGACGCGCTGCTGGAGATTATTGACCTGGTCAAAGACCGGGATTTTTCTGTCAATGTGATCTCCAAGTCGGGCACGACCACCGAGCCCGCCGTGGCCTTCCGGATCTTTAAGAATCTGCTGGAGGAGAAGTACGGGAAGGAAGAGGCCCGCCGGCGCATCTATGCCACCACCGACGCCCACAAGGGAGCCCTCAAGGGACTGGCTGACTCGAAGGGGTATGAGACCTTTGTGGTACCCGACGCGGTAGGCGGACGCTACTCGGTCCTCACGGCTGTGGGCCTTCTGCCCATCGCGGTGGCCGGGATCGATCTGGAGAAGCTGATGGAGGGCGCGGCCCAGGCGATGGAGGCCCTCTCCGTGCCGGGGATGGACAACCCTGCCTGGCAGTATGCCGCCGCCCGCCACGCTCTGTACACCCTGGGCAAGCGCACCGAGATTTTGGTTGGCTATGAGCCCGCCTTCCGCTTCTTTGCCGAGTGGTGGAAGCAGCTCTACGGCGAGAGCGAGGGCAAGGACGGCAAGGGACTCCTCCCCGCCAGCGTGGAGTTCACCGCCGACCTCCACTCCATGGGACAGTATATCCAGCAGGGCGAGCGGCTGATGTTTGAGAGCGTGGTCCGGTTTGCCGAGTCGCTGGGGAGCTTCACGATCCCCCATGATCCGGACAATGTGGACGGCCTGAACTTCCTCTCGGGCAAGCCCCTGTCCTTTGTGGCGGAACAGGCCATGCGGGGAACCCTCCTGGCCCATGTGGACGGCGGCGTGCCCAACCTGGTCATCCAGGCCGCCCGCCGGGATGAGCACACCGTGGGCGAGCTGATCTACTTCTTTGAGTATTCCTGCGGACTGTCCGGCTATCTGCTGGAGGTCAATCCCTTTGACCAGCCGGGCGTGGAGGCATATAAGAAGAATATGTACGCTCTCCTGGGGAAACCGGGTTATGAGGCCCAAAAGGCAGAGCTGGAGGCACGGCTGGGCCATTAAGCGTGTTCTTAGAGTGAAAAGGGACTGTTGTGGTGATAAGTACCCAAAGCAGGCGGAACCTTTCTTTGAAATTTAAGCAAACTTCTGTAAATCAGTTGCAATCTAAGCTTTGATATGGTAACATGATACAAAGACCGGGGGAGTCCCGGTGGACAAATAAGGAGTGATAATTATGGTGAGAGTGATCATGGGTGTCAAGGGCACCGGTAAGACCAAGCAGATGATCGACCTCATTAATTCTGCCGTTCACAGCGAGCACGGCAATGTGGTATGCATTGAGCGCGGCGGTAAACTGACATATGACATCCATTCCAAGATTCGTCTGGTGGAGTCCAGCAACTACGACATGGGTACCTTCGAGTTTATGAAGGGCTTCATCAGCGGCCTGTATGCCGGTAACTATGACATTACCCATGTGTTCATCGACAGCCTGACCAAGATCGTCAATGCCGATGTCACCGATCATACTCTGGAGGAGTTCCTGGATTGGCTCAATTCCTTCTCCGAGAAGAACAACATCAAGTTCACCGTGACCATCAGCGCTGACCGCGAGCTGGCCAGCGAGGGTGTACAGAAGTACTTCTAATTTGGATGATATGGACGGCGGGACCGCATGTGCGGTCCCGCCGTTTTGCATCTTTTCGGGGCTCGCAAAAAAAGATAAAAAAATTTTTTCAGAGTGTGCGATAAAAACAGGGAGCTGTGCGTTATATGGGTGAAGAGACCAAAAGAGATCCACATACAAACTTGATTTTTATTAGAAGGGAAGGATCAGTTATGATGAAGCAGAATCGCTGGAAGAAGAGTGTCGCCGCTCTGACGATGGCAGGTGTTTTGGCTCTGGGTATGGCGGCGGGGGCCGCGGTGGTCCGGCAGAAGATCACGGCGGAGCTCCGGCCCGACATCACGGTAAAGGTCAACGGAAAGGTGCAGGATCTGGACAAGGACGCTATCAGCTACAATGGCAGCACCTATCTGCCGGTGCGTGCCATCGGTGAGGCGGTCGGCATGGATGTGAACTGGGACAGCAGCACCCAGACGGTTTCTCTGGATGGGGCCAGCAACTGGGACGATGTGGACGCCTACATCACCCTGGCAAACGCCAAGACCATCGCCCTGGAGGATGCGGGACTGAGCGCCAGTAAGGTCACCTTCACCAAGGCGGAGAGCGGATGGGATGACGGACGCCCGGTCTACGATGTGGAGTTTACCTATAACGGGAAGAGCTATGACTATGAGATCTGCGCCTGGACCGGCAATATCATCTCCCGCGACGGCCAGTACTGGAACGATAATTGGGATGATAACTGGGGCAACGGGAACGGCAACGGCAACTATATCGGCATGGCCCGGGCCAAGACCATCGCTCTGGAGGATGCGGGGCTGAGCGCCAGCAAGGTCACCTTTACCAAGACTCAGGGGGACTGGGATGATGGCCGGAAGGTCTATGACATCGAATTTGTCTCCGGCAGCACCAAGTATGAGTATGAGATCGCCGCAGCCACCGGCACGGTCCTGAAGCGGGAGCATGAGAGCTGGAGCGGCGGAACCAGCAGCAGCACGGCCATTGGCGTGGAGAAGGCCAAGACCATTGCGCTGAACGACGCGGGACTGAGCGCCAGCCAGGTCACCTTTACCAAGGCGCAGACCGACTGGGATGACGGCCGGATGGAGTATGATGTGGAGTTCCGCAGCGGCGGTATCGAGTATGAGTACGAGATCGACGCCTATTCCGGCGCGATCCTGAGCCGGGATGTGGACCGGGATTGAATCCCATGTGGAAATGATCGGGAAACTCTGCTATACTGAGCCCATAAGCTGTAACGGGGGGATGGCCGGCGGCCATCCCCTTTTTGTTAGGGCAAAGGGGGAATGAAGCGTGTTTCTGATGATGGAGGGCGCGTGGGAGGCGGGGCGCCGATTGGCCGCTACCGACTGTGAGGCTCTGCTCCGGCGGATCGGGCAGGGCGACGCGGAGGCCTTTGAGCACTTTTACCGCGCTACAGACCGGGCGATCTATGCCTATGCGCTCTCTCTGACCCGAAACCACCATGATGCGCAGGATATTATGATGGAGGCCTATCTCAAAGTGCGTTCGGCCGCCCATCTCTACCGGCCGGGCGGAAAACCCATGGCCTGGGTCTTTACCATTGTCAAAAATCTGGTGCGGGATCAGCAGCGGCGTACCGGCCGGGAAGAGCTGATGGGGGACTGCCCCGAAGGGGAGCTGGCCATTCCGGAGAGCGACCGGAGCGATGAGGCCATGGTCCTTCGCCAGGCCATGCGTGTGCTGAGTGCAGAGGAGCGGGAGATTGTACTTCTCCACGCCGTATCCGGACTCAAGCACCGGGAGATTGCCGGAATGCTGGAGCGACCTCTTTCCACGGTCCTGTCCAGGTATCACCGGGCGCTGGGAAAGCTGCGCGCCGCGCTGCTGGAATGCGAGGAGGTGTGAGGATGAGAAGAGAATGGAACGACCGTGAGGTAGAACAGCTGCTGCGCCGCGCCGTGGACCGAAGCGTCCCCGATGTGTTTGAGCAGGTCTCTTCTGAGGAGGTCCCTCCGCTGCTGAATGAGGACCACATCGTCCCCTCGCCGGTGCGCCGCCGCAGGCGGTGGCCCATTTTTGCGGCGGCCTGTCTGCTGCTGTTCCTTGCAGGGGCATTTTATCTGTGGATGAGTACGGCGGCCATCATCTCGATTGGAGAAGAGCCGGAGATCGAGATGGCAGTCAACCGGTTTCAGCGGGTCCTCCGGGTGGACGGGATAGCGGATGACGCAGTCCTGGGCCAGATGACCCTAGAGGGCGCGGAGGTGGAAGACGCGCTGGAGAGCGTATTTACTGCGCTGGCCCAACAGGGGCTGTTGACCGGTGGACTGGAGACCCCGGTATCGGTAGACGGCGGGAGCTGGCGCTACAACCGGGAGCTGCTGGACCTGGCCCAGGAAGAGCTTCAGGAGGCATGGGAGGAGTACGGCGGAATACAGCCGCCCGCTCCGAGTGGGGATGATATGGATCCGGATCTGCCCTCTCCCGATCCCACACAGCCTGTGCCCTCCGCTGCGCAGCCATCTTCCCCCGGGACGGCTGTGACGGCGGCGCCCAGCACCTCTCCGACGGCCGTTGATATGGCCCAGGCCCGGGCTGCGGCACTGGCCTATGTGGGTCTGAGCGAGGCGGACATCGTCATAGAGAAGGAACAGCAGGACTGGGACGATGGGCAAATGTACTATGAGCTGGAATTCCACAGTGCCGACACCGCGTATGAGTGTGTCGTGAACGCCGCCGGCCAGGTGGTCCAGTGTGAGCAGGAGCCGCTGCACGGCGGGGGCGGTGCGATGGAGCGAAACGGACAGAGCGCTTCCATCAATGCCCGCCAGGCGGCCGAGGCGGCATTGGCCCATGCGGGCGTCAGCGCCGCACAGGTGGCGGACTGGAGCAGCGAGCGGGAGGAAGACAACGGCGTAGTCTATTATGAGGTGGAATTTCAGTGCGGCGCCGTAGAGTATAAATATCACATTGACGCACAGAGCGGAGCGGTGCTGTCCTATGAACAGGAGAGCTGACCGCCTGTTGGAAGAGAAAAAGAGGCCCCCGGCACGATTACGTGCCGGGGGCCTCCGTCTGTTTTTGAGAAGGGGTTATTTTGCCTTGGCCAGAATCACGCGGATCTGACCGCCGTCAACGGCCGGTTTGTCATAGTAGCCGGTGAGGGTATAATCCCCGTTGTTCACCCGGGAGAGACTGGAGTAGTAATAGCTGTCATTGCGGATCTCGTAGACGGCCACCTGCTCAGAGACCGGGTATTTCTGATTGGCAGAGGAGATGGCGGTGGTAGAGGAGACCGAGTCCAGCGCGACCTCGCTCAGGTTCCGGACACGGTCGGGGTCCTGAACGGAGCCGATGACCTGGCAGGCTCCCTTGTGTACGCCGTAGACCGTATTGGTGGTGACAAGAGGAATGGAGGTTCCGGCCAGATCCAGGGTGTAGTTGCCCATCAGGGTCATGCCGGCGTTGATCTCCTTGGCGGAGGTAAGTACGCCGTAGGAATGCATATCTCCGGTGACATCTTCCAGGATAAGACGATCGATCTCGCCCTGTTCATTGGTGGAGTAGAAGCGTACCGCGTCGCTCTTGAGCTTCACGCCGCTCAGACGGTTGGGATAGACCCGGATGGCGGTGGTATCGTCGTAGGTATCCAGGATCTCCACATTGTCGGCCAGGGTATAGTCCCCCAGCTTGGTGGCGTCGGAATTAAAGGAGCCGGAAAGACTGGAGCTGGAGAGACGCTTGACCTGGATGGAGTCTCCGCTTCCGGTCACCCGCACCAGGTCACCCTCGTCCCAGTATTTATCCCGGGTGGGATAGGTAGCGGTGGCGCCGGAGGTGGTGACTAGAGTGATGGAGTAGCTGGTATAGGAGTCGCCGTTTTCGTCCACGTAGGAGCTGTTCTGTACCGCGGTGACCATGCCGACCACATCGGAAGATTCTCCCAAAACGCCGGAGGAACGGATGGCGGCAACGCCGCCGTCCCGGCCCAGCAGCAGGGTAACGGCATCGCCGGTACGGAACTGGCCCAGGTCACTGACGGAGTAGACCGCGTCGCTGCTCTCCAGAGGATACTCAGTTCCGGCTACCGTGACCGAGGTGGGACGGGAAGCAGAGGGAGAGACCCGCTCCAGCGTACCGGTCACCTTCTTGCTGTATGCCCAGAGCTGGTTCATGGAGTCAGACCAGTAGACCACATCCAGAGGCTGGATGGCCTGAGAGGAGGCGAGCTTTCCGTCCCGGTACACGGTGACGGAGGAGAGAGAGAAGGGAAGCTTGGAGGTCCAGCTGCCCTCTGCCACCACGGGGCCTTCCATGGCCGAGTTGACCAGAGCGACCCGGTCCAGCGTGCCGTTCTGATCCACCAGGTTGAGGCCGGGCTCCAGCGTATTGAGATAGTAGCTCCCCTGTTTGGTCTTGGCAGTCATGAGATTGTAGAAGAGATAGAGGGCGTCTTCCCGGGTCATGGGGCTGTTTTGGGTGGCGGTGACCCCCTCATCCAGGCCCAGATTGTGATAGGCGGCCATCTGACCGGCGGGATAGGCGCCGGTAAAGTCCTCTGTGGTGTAGCCCAGCAGGGGCAGGACCATGGTCACGCCCTCGGCCAGGGTGATGTTGGCGGAGGGGTGGAAGGTACCGTCCAGATAGCCCGAGACATACCCGGCCGACGCGGCGGCCTGCACATAGGGGGCGGCCCAGTGGGTCCGGGGCACGTCGGGATAGGGAGAGACACTGGCAGCCTCTCCGGCGCTGTCCCGGTAGGGAGAGGCGGCGATCACCATTTTGGTAAACTCCGCCCGGGTGACATAGCGGTCCAGGTGAAGGTCGCCGTTTTCATCCCCCACCAGAATGTCCAGGGCGGAGAGGACCTGGCCCGCCTCCTCCTCAGAGGGGACGGCGGCCAGGGAGGCGGGCATCAGACCCGCCACAAGCGCAGCGGACACAAGTCCGGCGAGAAGCGGTTTTTTCATATAAAAACTCCTTTTTCTCCGACGGGAGGGTATGGGATTACTCATACCGCAGCGCGTCGATGGGATTGAGGCGGGCGGCCTTGTTGGCGGGGAGGTAGCCAAACAGAATACCGATGCCCACCGAGACGCCAAAGGATACGGCGATACCGCCGATGGTGGGGACTGCAACAAAGCCGTTGTTGGTGGTGTTGAGGGCAAACGCGATGACGTTTGTCAGGACGTTGGCCATAATAATGCCCAGGACGATACCGATGGCCCCGCCGATGGCGGAGGTGGTACCCGCTTCAATGATAAACTGGCTGCGGATGTCCTTGCCCTTGGCGCCCAGGGATTTGCGGATGCCGATCTCCCGGGTGCGCTCCGTGACCGAGACCAGCATGATGTTCATAATGCCGATGCCGCCCACCAGCAGAGAAATGGCGGCGATGAGGATCAGAATCATCATGAGGGTATTGACCATGGAGTCCATGGCGTCCATCATCTCGGCCGAGGTCATGACAAAATAATAGTCCGAGCTCTGGAAGGTCTGATAGAGGCGGTTTTCAATGATGCCCTTGGCCGCGGAGGCGGTGTCGCGGGTGGTGCTGGTAAACATATAGAAGTTGGCGTCCGCCATGCCGTTAAGCCGGAGCGCGCTGGTATAGGGGATGTAGATAATATCGTCTCCGCTGCCCTCACTCAGATCGGCCACGGTGTCCAGCACACCAACCACCGTATAGGGCATGCCGCCGATGGAGATGGTCTGTCCCAGCGGATCGCCGGAGAAGGCGTTTTGCGCCAGATAGGCACCAATCACACAGACGTTTTGAAACCGGTCCACATCCACGAATTTGAGAAAGCGGCCGGTGGCGAGGGTCTCACCGCGCATGGTGGAGCCCTGCTCGCCCAGGAAGGACTCGCCCACGCCGTAGAGGCTGGTGCGCTCATACTCTTCCGTGCCCTGGCGCACCTTGGCCTGGGCGGTGACATAGGGGGTGACGCCGGAGATATAGTCGGGATACTTTTCGGCCAGAGCATACATGTCTTCCGGCTCAATGGTACGGGAAGAGCCCATGCCGCGGCCGTAGATCTGGACCTGGACCAGGTTGGAGCCCATGCTCTCAAACTGATCATTCATATAGTTCTGCATGCCGTTACCCAGGCTGGTAATGATGATCACGGCGGCTACGCCGATGATAATGCCCAGCATGGTGAGCAAGGCCCGCATTTTGCTGGTAGCCAGGGATTTGACCGCCAGACGGAAGGATTGGGAAATGTTCATGCCTGCCCCTCCTCACTGTGGAACACACCGGGGGGGATGTCCTCCTCCTCTTCACCGGAGAGGGTGGGCTGGACGACCGCGCGGGGATCGCTGGCATCTCCATCATAGATAATCTGTCCGTCCTGAAGGCGGACGATGCGCTTTGCCTTGACTGCGATGGAGTTATCGTGGGTGATGAGGACCACCGTGTCCCCCTCTTCATTGAGCTTGCGGAGAAACCCCAGGACCTCCCGGCCGGTACGGGAATCCAGGGCGCCGGTGGGCTCGTCGGCCAGGATCACCGAGGGATTCCCCGCCAGAGCCCGGGCGATGGAGACACGCTGCTGCTGTCCGCCGGAGAGCTGATTGGGGAGGTTTTTGCGCTTGTCGGCCAGCCCCACCCGCTCCAGGGAGCGGATGGCCCGCTCATGCCGCTCGTCGGCCGGGATGCCGGCGTAGAGCAGGGGGAGCTCCACGTTTTCCTGCACATTGAGCTTGGGGATCAGATTGTACTGCTGAAAGATGAAGCCAAGCATCTTGTTGCGGATCTCGGCCTGCTGGTCGTCGTCCATGGTCGATACGTCCACGCCGCCCAGATGATAGGTTCCGGAGGTGGGCACATCCAGACAGCCGATGATATTCATGGCCGTGGATTTGCCGGAACCGGACTGACCGACGATGGCCACGAACTCTCCCTCGTCGATGGTGAGGTTGATGCCGTCCAGTGCGTGGACGGTCTCGGTACCCATCTGATAGATTTTATAGACATCCTTGAGTTCGATGAGATGTTCCAAGGCTTAGCCTCCCATCATCATTGCCATGGCACTGGAGGACTCGTTCTTTTTCAGGACAATATCGCCCTCCTGCAGGCCGTCCAGGATCTCGATGTACTCGTCGTTGTTCCGGCCCAGGGTGACTTTTCGGGTCTCAATGGTGCCGGGGGAGATCATGGTGCCGTTTTCGTCGTACACGGCATCGGGACCGGGGAGCTTGACGGAGCCGCCGTCTGCGCGGTCCACGGTGTCGATGGGAACGCACAGGGCCTGGCCCGAGCGCTCCACGATGATCTTGGCCGAGACATTCATGCCGGGGTAGAGCCCCTCCGGATTATCCACCTGGACCGTGACCGGATAGGTGGTGACTCCGTTGGCGGTGGTGCCGTTGATGTTGATTTTGTCGACCCGTCCGGTAAAGGTCTTGCCGTCCAGAGCCTCGGAGGTGATCTCCACCTCCTGGCCCACCTGGATCTTGCTGATATCCAGCTCGTCGATGGGCAGGTCAAAGGTGAGGGCGCTCAGGTCATAGATGACAGCCGGATAGCTGACACCGGTGGTTCCCGTATTTCCACCGGAGGTGGTGGAGGTGCCGTCGATGTTGTCCCCTACATCCAGATTCTTTTCGATGACCGTGCCGTCGATGGTGGAGGTGATGGTGTAATTCTCCAGGCTGTCCTGGGCACTTTGCAGGGTCAGCTTGGCATTCTCCACATTCAGACGGGCATTTTCGATCTGGGTGGTGATGGAGTCGGCATCGAAGGAGCCGATGGTCTGACCGTCGGTGACCGAGTCCCCCTCTTTGACGGGGAGAGAGGCCAGTTCACCGCTGGTCTTGGCGACTACGGTCTTTTTGGCGGCGTACTCAAAGGGACCGGAGGCGGCACAGGAGAGGGTACCCACGGTGGCGGTTCCCGTGGAGGAATCGGTGATGATGCCGGGGTTGGTCACCAAGATGGTGACCGTGCGGGTCAGGGTGCCGCCGGTACCCACCTCCTCCAGCGGAGAGATGTCGGTGACCGTGCCGGTGATGGGCTGAGCGGTGCCGTCCACGACCACCGTGGCGCTCTGGCCCAGGGAGAGAGCGGCGGCATCCGCGGAGTGGAAGGGGACCTTGAGCTTCATGGTGGAGCGGTCCAGAATGTCGGCCACCTGCTGTCCAGCGGTCACATTGTCGCCCTCGTCCACGTAGAGCTTGGAGATGATGCCGCTGGCATTTGCGGTGAGCTTGGCATCCTTGGCACTGCTTTTCAGATTGTCGTACGTAAGCTGGGCCTGCTGAACGGCCAGTCGGGCCTGTTCAATGGAGGTCTCCACATCGCTGGCATCGATGCGGAAAAGGACATCCCCCTTGTGGACGGTGTCGCCCTCTTCGAAGGGAGCCTCCAGGATCTCGCCCCGGACCAGTGTAGTTACTTTATAGGAGTGGATGGGGGAGATGGTACCGGTACCCGACACGGTGACCGTCAGGTCCTGCATAGAGACTGTTTCGGGAAGATAGCTGCCGGCCATGGCCATCTGTGTGCCGCCCATGCAGCTTTTCAAGAGAAAAGCCACAATGGCCACGATGACCACCAGCACAATGAGCCGCTTGACCCATTTGCGCTTTTTCTTGGGCGGTTTGAACTTGGGGGCATGTTCCTTTTTGGCGGGTGCGGCGGGTTCCGCCACAGCCGTGCCCTGGGTGAGTTGGGTTTGTTCCATACGTATCTCCTTTTCCTAAAGTGGCTACGGCAGCTCCGGTTTGGAGACCATGCCGCGCTGAAGAATATCAAAAATGCGGACCAGACGCGCCCGGGCAGGGGCGGGGTCCTCCATCTGAATCCCGGAGAGGATGGCTGAACCGGTGACGGCGCACAGCAGATGAAAGCTCTCACGCAGATCTTCTTCATGCCGCAAATCCAAACAGGTCGGATCGATCTGGTCCAGAAGACGGAGCAGCGGCGGCTCCGGAAGATCGGAGCGGAGAATGAGATCGGGATTCATGGGATGGTTGAGCTGCAGGATGCGCACCACCTCTTCAAACGCGCGGTCCCGCTGCGGCAGGCGGTAATAGGCCTGCAGCTGGTCAAAAAGATCCAGCAGGGCGGGAAAGGGGTTTCCGCCCCGGCTGCGCAGCGCGGAAAGGGCGGGCGCCTCCAGTTGATGGGCATAGAGATCCAGAAGATAAAAAAATAACTCCCCTTTGTCGCGAAAATACATGTAAAAACTTCCGCGGGAGATGTCGGCCTCCTGAATGATCCGGTTAATGGAGGCATCGGCAAAAGGGACCCGTGCAAACTCCTTTCGGGCGGCGCAAAGCAGTTTCTCCTGCTTTTCCGGCGGCAGGCGGAAAAAGGTGCTGCTGGGCAATCATCGACCACTCCTTCCTGCATGATATGACAACTTGTCATATATCATCATAGAGGACAGTATGACATCTGTCAATCAAAGGGCAGCGGAGTTTAAAGAATCTTAACATTCACCGGAACAAGAATACACCTTTCACCCGGTGAAAAGTCAAGAGAAAAGGGACAGTGGTATGATACCGCAGAAAAAGCTAAGTCCCGACTAAAAAAGGATGAAGATTTTATTAAAAAATGGCAGGTATATCGGGCGGGGCAGGATGATTGACGGACGGGGAAAATGCGGCTACAATGGCCTTACCAACATTCACAAGAGAAACGGAGTGTGTACTATGCAGTCGATCTTTGACCGGGCAGTAGACCGGAGAGGGAGCGGGAGTGTCAAATGGGACCGGGCGGACAAGAATTTTGGAGGAACGGATCTCCTGCCCATGTGGATTGCCGACATGGACTTTCCGTCACCCCCGGGAGTCCTCGCGGCACTCCGGCAGCGGGTGGAACAGGGGATTTTTGGATACAGTGTGCTGACGGAAGCGTACTATGAGGCGGTGATCGGCTGGATGGCCCGCCGTCACCAGTGCGAGGTAAAGCGGGAGTGGATCGTGTTCGCACCGGGTGTGGTCTCCGCATTGAATTTCGCTGTACAGGCTGTGACGGAGCCGGGGGACGAGGTGATGATCTCCACGCCGGTATATGCCCCCTTCTACCGGGCGGTGGAGGAGTGGGGACGGGTGGTAAACCGGTGCCCGCTCAAGCGCTCAGACGGGCGGTATACCTTTGACTTTGAGGAGATGGAGCGGCGCATCACTCCCCGGACCCGGGCGCTGATGCTCTGCTCTCCCCACAATCCGGTGGGCCGGGTCTGGACACGGGAGGAGCTGGAAGCGCTGGGCCGGTTCTGCCTGCGGCACGATCTGATGGTCATTGCCGATGAGATCCACAGCGATTTGGTATTCCAGCCCCATACCGTGTTCTGGAATGCGCTGCCCGAAATGGCCCAGAGGACCATCCTCTGCACAGCACCCAGCAAGACCTTTAATCTGGCGGGGATCCAGGCCTCCAATATCATCATCCCCAATGAGGAACTGCGGCGGAGATACCGCTCGGTGGCGGAGCGCCATCACGCCCTCTCGCCCAACGCCTTTGCGGAGGCGGCGGTGGTGGGTGCCTATCGGGACTCGGAGGCATGGCTGGATGAGCTGCTGGTCTATCTGAAAGGAAATGTGGATTATTTTTGCGCCGAGGTGGCCCGCAGTTTGCCGAAGCTGCGGGTGCTGCCTCCGGAGGGGACCTATCTGGCCTGGGTGGACTGCTCCGGCCTGGGCCTTTCGCCGGAGGAGCGGCAGCGCTTTTTGGTAGAGAAGTGTAAAGTGGCGTTTAACGACGGGAGCAGCTTCGGACCGGAGGGCGCAGACTTTGTGCGTGTCAATCTGGCCTGTCCCCGCTCTACCGTGGAGGAGTGTCTGCATCGGCTGCGGACAGGCGGTTGTTGAATCATTGCTTTGAGACCCGGGCGGTACAGTTCTGGCTGTGCCGCCCGGACTGTTTTTTTGAGGCTGCAAGGACCAAAAACAGCAAATGTCCGCGAGAGATGGACTATCATGCGCGCAAAGAACAAATATTAAACTCGCCGTTTTGGAAATTAAATTGTTCAAAACGCATAATTATGTGGAATTTTTCAAATAGGGCCGGTCTGCGATTGACTTTCTTGGTAAAATAATCTACAATCTTTTAAGTTGAGAAGTTTGTGAACTTTAGCGTTTGGATTCGAGAGGAAGACAAGCGATAGACGATAACGGAAGAAAGCAGGTGGAGATCATTAAGCCCGAAGATAAGCAGATTCTGGACCGCATCCTGCAGGCGCATGGATATCGGAAGGATCAGGTGATCGGAGTACTCCAGCAGGTCCAGCAGGAGTACCACTATCTACCCGAGGAGGCCCTCACCTATGTGGCCCGGGGCCTGAAGCTCAGCGAGGCCCGGGTATATGGCGTAGCGACCTTCTATGAGAATTTTTCCCTGGAGCCCAAGGGAAAGTATGTCATCAAGGTGTGTGACGGCACGGCCTGCCATGTGCGCCACTCGGTCCCGGTGCTGGAGGCCTTCCGGGAGGAGCTGGGGCTGAGCGCCGAGCGGCGCACCACCCCGGATATGCTCTTCACCGTGGAGACTGTGTCCTGCCTGGGGGCCTGCGGACTGGCACCGGCCTGTACGGTCAACGATCAGGTCCATCCGGCCATGACGCCGGACAAGGCCCGGGCCCTCATTGCCCGTCTGAGAGAGGAGGAGCAGAATGGAACGGATCAGTAACCGCAAACAGCTCATTGCCCTGCGGGAGCGCTGCGCCGGCCTTCTGCGCAGCCAGCGCAAGCAGGTGCTCATCTGCGCGGGTACCGGATGTGTGGCCGGCGGCTCCCTCCAGGTGTTTGAACGCCTGAAGACCCTCATGGAGGAGCGGGAGATCCCCTGTACCGTCACCCTGGACCATGGTCCCCATGAGCATCCCGTGGGTATGAAGAAGAGCGGCTGTCACGGCTTTTGTGAGTGCGGCCCGCTGCTGCGCATCGAGCCCATGGGTCTTTTGTACATCAAGGTCAAGGTGGAAGACTGTGAGGAGATCCTGGAGAAGAGCATCCTCCGGGACGAGGTCATCGACCGGCTGATCTACCATGACGCCGAGGGCAACGCCTTTGCGCGGCAGGATGACATCCCCTTCTACCGCCAGCAGACCCGTGTGGCGCTGGAGCACTGCGGACACATCAATGCCGAGTCCATCCAGGAGTACATCGCCGTGGGGGGCTACTGCGCGCTGGAGAAGGCCCTCTTTGAGATGACGCCCGAGCAGATCGTGGAAGAGATCAGTGCGTCCAGCCTGCGGGGCCGGGGCGGCGGCGGCTTCCCCACCGGAAAGAAGTGGCGGCAGGTGCTGGAGCAGAAGTCCGACATCAAGTATGTGGTCTGCAACGGCGACGAGGGCGACCCGGGCGCCTTCATGGACCGCTCCATGATGGAGGGCGATCCCCACCGGGTCATTGAGGGTATGATCGTGGCCGGTATTGCCACCGGAGCGCACCACGGCTATATCTATGTCCGGGCGGAATATCCTCTGGCGGTGGCCCGTCTTCAGAAGGCCATTGCCCAGGCGGAGGAGCTGGGCCTGCTGGGTGAGCACATCCTGGGCTCGGATTTCTCCTTTGACCTGAAGATCAGCCAGGGCGCGGGCGCCTTTGTCTGCGGCGAGGGCAGTGCCCTGACCGCGTCCATTGAGGGCAAGCGCGGCATGCCCCGAGTCAAGCCTCCCCGCACGGTGGAGAAGGGACTCTTTGAAAAGCCCACTGTCCTCAACAATGTAGAGACCTTCTGCAACGTTCCCCCCATCCTCAACCGGGGCGCTGCCTGGTATCAGACCATTGGACCGGAGAAGAACCACGGCACCAAGGCCTTTGCCCTGACCGGAAATGTGTGCAACACCGGACTCATCGAGGTCCCCATGGGCACCACCCTGCGCCAGATCATCTTTGATATCGGCGGCGGCGTGAAGGACGGCAACTTCAAGGCGGTGCAGATCGGCGGCCCCTCCGGCGGCTGCCTGTGCTTCAACAGCGCGGAAGAGCACCTGGATATGCCTCTGGACTTTGACTCCCTGAAAAAGGTGGGCGCCATGATCGGCTCCGGCGGCCTGGTGGTCATGAACGACAAGAGCTGCATGGTGGAAGTGGCCCGCTTCTTTATGAACTTTACCCAGAACGAATCCTGCGGTAAGTGCGTCCCCTGCCGTGAGGGCACCAAGCGGATGCTGGAGCTGCTCAACGACATTGTGGAGGGAAGAGGCACGGAGGAGCACATCCATCTGCTGGAACAGCTGGTGGATACCATCTCTGCCACCGCCCTGTGCGGTCTGGGCAAGACGGCGGCCGGCCCGGTGGTGAGTACGCTCAAATACTTCCGGGACGAGTACATGGCCCATGTGGTGGATCATACCTGCCCGGCCGGTCAGTGCAAGGCGCTGCTCTCCTACACGATCGACCCGGAGCTGTGTAAGGGCTGTACCAAGTGCAGCCGCAACTGCCCGGTGGGCGCCATCTCCGGTACGGTGAAGAAGCCCCATGTCATCGACCAGAGCAAGTGTATCAAGTGCGGCGCGTGCATGGAAAACTGCAGCTTCCATGCCATATCCCGGGGTTGAGGAGGATGCAGATGTCTAAGTATATGTTTATTGACGGGATCCGGGTGGAATTTGACCAGGAACCCAATATTCTCACTCTGGTGCGCAAGGCGGGAATCGAGCTGCCCACCTTCTGCTATTATTCCGACCTCTCCATCTACGGCGCGTGCCGGATGTGCATGGTGGAGGACGAGCGGGGCGGCATGGTGGCCGCCTGCTCCACCCCGCCCAAGCAGGGTATGAGCATCCGCACCCATACCCCTAAGCTCTACAAGCACCGCCGCATGATCCTGGAGCTGCTGCTCTCCGCCCACTGCCGGGACTGCACCCTGTGTGAAAAGAGCGGCAAGTGCAGCCTTCAGAAGCTGGCCCGCCGCTTTGGTCTGCGGGACATCCGGTTCCGTCCCCTGGAGGAGCAGAAGCCTCTGGACAACTCCTCCCGGGCCATTGTGCGGGACCCCTCCAAGTGCATCCTGTGCGGCGACTGTGTCCGGATGTGCAACGAGACCCAGCATGTGGGCGCCATTGATTTTGCCCACCGGGGTGCCCGGATGACGGTCTCCACCGCCTTTGAGCGCCCGCTGGCCGAGACCAACTGCGTGGACTGCGGTCAGTGCGCCGCGGTCTGCCCCACCGGCGCGATCACCGTCAAGAGCAGCGCCGACGGGGTGTGGAGCGCCATTCACGATCCCGGTGTGCGCACCGTAGTCCAGATCGCCCCCGCCGTCCGTGTGGCGCTGGGCGAGGAGTTCCGGCTGGGCGCCGGAGTGGATGTGATGGGCCGGATCATCGCAGCCCTCCACCGCATGGGCTTCGACCAGGTCTTTGATACCGCCGTAGGCGCCGATCTGACCATTATGGAAGAGGCTGGTGAACTCAAAAAGCGCCTGGAGGAGGGGGAAAAGGAGTATCCGCTCTTTACCTCCTGCTGCCCGGCCTGGGTCCGGTATGCCGAGACGGCCCATCCGGAGCTGGTTCCCCATCTCTCCACCTGTAAGTCTCCCATGGAGATGTTCGGTGCGGTCCTCCGGGAGCACTACCGCCTGGAGGATGAGCGGGACGGGAAAAAGACGGTCTCGGTGGCCATCATGCCCTGTACCGCCAAAAAGGCGGAGGCGGCCCGGGAGGAGTACATCCGGGATGGACGCCCCGACGTGGATTATGTCCTCACCACCACCGAGCTGGTGCAGATGATCGAAGAGGCGGGCATCGAATTTGACGAGCTGGACATTGAGGCTCCTGATATGCCCTTCTTCCTCTCCTCCGGAGCCGGCGTCATCTTCGGCGCCACCGGCGGTGTGACTGAGGCGGCTCTGCGCCGTCTCTCCGAGGACAAGAGCCCCCGTGCCCTGCGGGAATTTGAGTACGCAGGCGTGCGCGGCATGCAGGGCGTCAAGACCTGTGAGGTCCCCTATGGCGAGCGGACGCTGCGCATTGCCGTGGTCAGCGGACTGGGCAATGCCGACCAGCTCATCGAGCGGATCGAGGCAGGGGAGGAGCATTTTGACTTCGTGGAGGTCATGGCCTGCCCCGGCGGCTGTGTGGCCGGTGCCGGTCAGCCCTTTGGACACCGGGGCCAGGTGGACCTGCGCTCCCAGGGACTCTACAAGGCGGACAAGGCCTCGGTGATGAAGCGCAGTGAGGAAAATCCCCTGATCCGCTCCCTTTACGACGATATCCTCAAAAATCGCGTCCACCAGATGCTCCACGTCCACCGGGGACAGAACTGAGGCTGGGTGAACCGTATTCTACCATTTTGTGGATAACTCTGTGTGCTGCAGAAAACGCTCTGCGAATTCATTCTTTGACATGGTGCGCCGTTCGGCGCACCATGTTTTTTCTCTCTGGGGCGGACAGGAACACCGGGAAAGGGAGGAGCATACCCTGAACATGGGTGCCCGCCAGATCGGGCACCGCAGGCATCTGTATGCCTGATTTTCTTCAGGAGGTCACGTTTATGCCCGAAATCAAGCAGGATCTGCTGGGATTGCAATATAGTCAGCCCTTTGCCGTGGAGGGAATGCAGGAGGCGGACATCAATCTGAGTCTGTCCCCCGCGGCCGGTTCCTTTGCCACCCTCTACGGCCAGGTAACTGACGGGACGGTGCCCATCCCCGGTGCTACGGTAAAGATCTTTGATGATAAAGGGGTTCCCTTCAAGCACACCATGACCGACGACAACGGTGAGTACACGATGGACGGGATTCCCGCGGGGACCTACACGGTGGCGGCGGTCACGCAGGGCTACCGCCTCAGTCCCGCAGCCGGGGTAACGCTTGCCGTGGGAGACACCACGGAAGTCGCACTGATCTGTGCGCTGGATGCCACGCTGGCGCTGGGCGCCATTGCGGGTGTGGTCCAGGTGATGGAGGGGAGTATGGCCGTCCCGCTGAGCGGGGCAAAGGTCACGCTGAAAAACAGCGGGGATACGGCGATTGCCTCCACCTACACGGCAAAGGACGGGGAGTTTGCCTTCTATGACGTGGCGGACGGCGTGTATACGCTGCTGGCCACGGCCGACGGCTATCTTCCCTCTGCCCCGATGATCGCGACCATTACCGGAGGATCTATTGCCAACATCATCATGACCATGGTGGTGGATACCCGCACCTATAACGGCACGGTAAGCGGGGTGATCCGGGATCAAAGCGGAAACGCGGTGGCCGGGTGCTTTGTGGGGCTGTTTGCGGTAAGTGCCGGGGAAGAGCGGCTCGTTGCCACGACCAAGACGAATACAGAGGGGAAGTATCTCTTTGGCGGCGTTGGCAGCGGGCAGTATATGGTAAAAGCGAAAAAGAGCCAGTAACCTGGAGCTGGACAGGACATTCTTTTTGTCTGTGTGGGGAAGAGGAACGGTCGGAGGACGGATGCCTTCGGCCTACGCCGAAGCAAAGCTGGCTGCGGGTGAGTGCGCCGCTGGGAGCGGCCGGATCCCTTCAGATTACCCTCCAGCGCTGTGGGAGCTGCACGTACTCCAGCCACGAACCCCAGAGCAATGGGATGGCGGTATTTGACCATCTGCGGGCGGGCGCCTATGTGCTTCGCCTGTGGGAGAGAGGTCATGGGGCTTGGTTTTTTCTGCGGCTTGCCCCGGGGCAGGGACTGGTTCTGCGTGCCTCAAAGGATGCCGCTTCTTATGAATGGAATATGGAACGCTGTCCCGGCCTGGAGTGGGGTATGGGATAGAGGCGTACAGCACAAGACGCCGGGGTCCAAAACGGACCCCGGCGTCTCAATATGTGGAAGGGTATGGAGAAGTACCTTAAAAATATGGCACTTCTTTCGAAACGGTATGTCTACAGACCGATTGCGGCGAAGGGTTATACCAGACCCTGGGCCATCATGGCGTTGGACACCTTGAGGAAGGCGGCCACGTTGGCGCCGGAGACAAAGTCGTCGGCGCTCTTGCCATACTCGGCAGCGGCGGAGGACATGTTCTGGTAGATGTTGGCCATGATGCCCTGGAGGCGCTGGTCCACTTCCTCGAAGGTCCAGGAGAGCCGCAGGCTGTTCTGGCTCATCTCGAGCGCGGAGACGGCCACGCCGCCGGCATTGGCGGCCTTGCTGGGGACAAAGAGGATGCCGGCCTGCTCAAAGGCCTCCATGGCCTCCAGCGTGGAGGGCATGTTGGAGCCCTCACAGACCATCCAGCAGCCGTTCTGAATGAGCGCCTTGGCGGCGTCCAGATCGATCTCGTTCTGGGTGGCGCAGGGGAAGGCGATGTCGCAGGGGATGTTCCAGATGCCGCGGAAGCCCTCGTGGTACTCGGCGCTGGGGCGGGCGGAGACATACTCCTTGATCCGGGCACGGCGGACCTCCTTGAGGTCCTGAATCACGGCGATGTCCACGCCGTCCTTATCATAGATGTAGCCGTTGGAGTCGCACATGGCGATGACCGTGGCGCCCAGCTCCTGGGCCTTCTTGGCGGCATAGATGGCCACGTTGCCGGAACCGGAGACGATGACCTTCTTGCCCTCCAGGCTCTTGCCGCGATGGGTGAGGACCTGGTTGGCCAGATAGATCACGCCGAAGCCGGTGGCCTCGGTCCGGGCCAGAGAACCGCCGTAGGTCAGACCCTTGCCGGTGAGCACACCGCAGTACTGACCGGTGATACGCTTGTACTGGCCGTAGAGATAGCCGATCTCACGGCCGCCCACGCCGATGTCGCCGGCGGGCACATCGCAGTCGGGGCCGATGTGACGGTAGAGCTCGGTCATAAAGCTCTGGCAGAAACGCATGACCTCGTTATCGCTCTTGCCCTTGGGGTCAAAGTCACTGCCGCCCTTGCCGCCGCCGATGGGCAGGCCGGTGAGGGAGTTCTTGAAGATCTGCTCAAAGCCCAGGAACTTCATGATGCTCTGGTTGACGCTGGGATGGAAGCGCAGGCCGCCCTTGTAGGGACCAATGGCGCTGTTGAACTGCACCCGGAAGCCGCGGTTGATCTGATATTCGCCCTTGTCATCGACCCAGGGTACCCGGAAGGTGATGATGCGCTCAGGCTCCACCAGGCGCTCCAGCAGCTTGGCGTCGCGGTATTCGGGGTGCTGCTCCACCACACGGCGCAGAGAACCCAGAACCTCGGTAGCGGTCTGAAGGAACTCCGGCTCATAGGCGTTCTTTTCTTTGACGGCGGCTAGTACCTGATCAACATACTCCATAACAAAAGACCTCCTGTTTTGGTTGCGCAGTCCCCGCGATTAGGGGTATTGCGGCGGCTCGGCTGCATTCACTCGGAATCAAACTGCAAGGTATTGAGAGATACGTTGCAATCGGCGGAATGGAGCGCGGAACGGGCCTCGCATCCAAAACTGACTTATACTCCAACTGAAAGCATGGCCTATTATAAAACCAGAAGTAGGGGTGCTGTCAATAGATTTTTCAAAAAAAGAGATAAAATTTGCATGAGTATGAATTAATACTTGCAAAAATGACATCAGATGACGGATGAGTTGTCAGATCATAGCCATAAAGGCCATCGCCTCGGGAGAGAGATTGACCAGCGGGTCCCAGATCAGACAGACACGGGGGCAGAGGGAGAAGGATTCCAGCCGGCGAATGACCAGATTGGGGTCACTGTTGATCGCGGCGGAGGTGTAGGGGGCGATGGCGATGCCGATCCCGGCGCTGGCCCAGCTGAGGGAGGACTGGATCTCGCCGTTTTCACAGATGATGTGGGGACTGAAGCCCCGCTTGCGGCAGGCGCTAAGCAGCATTTCCCGGTAGCGTTGATGGATCACCAGGGGCTTTCCCTGGAGGGCCTCCAGAGGAGTGGAGGCCAGATGCCCCCCCTCGTAGTAGAAATCAAAGAATTGAGGCAGGGCGATGGCCACAAAGTAGTCGTTTTCCCCCGGGCTCAGAACCGGGTCCTGAATGGGGAGGGAACGAAAGCCCGCCACATTGAAGGGCTCACGGACAAAGCCAAAGTCCACATTTCCGCCCTCCAGATCCCGGAGCACCGTGTCGGTGCGGCCTTCACGCACCTGGAAGTGTACATAAGGATATTCGCGGCAGAAGCGCGCTATGATCTGAGGAAGCAGACGATTGTTGACCGAGCCGATGGACCCGATCCGGATCACGGACTCTTTGTTTTGCGCGGCGACCTGAATATCGTGGGCCGTCTCCTCCAGAAGGGCGAGGATGGCCTCCGCCCGCTCCCGCAGCAGGCGTCCTTCCGACGTGATTTCCAGATGGCGCTTATTGCGGATAAAGAGCGGGGTACCCAGCTCCTCCTCCAGGGATTTTAACTGGAGACTTAGGGGAGGCTGAGTGATATTTAGATTCTGTGCTGCTTTGGTCACGCTGCCCATTCGAGTGATCTCCAGAAAGTATTCCAGCTGTTTTAGAGTCATTGCACAAAATACCTCCGTTCTTTTTGACGTTTTAGGAGCGAATTATATATTTAAAATATATATGAACAAAGTTGCAGATTGTAAAAGTATTTGAAAAGAGAGAGGTGAAATGATATAATTTCAGCATAAAAGAAAGAACAAAATTAGTCAATATGTAAAAGTAAAAAGAACAGAAAAGAAAAAATGTAGACATATCAACGGCTTTGTGTCATATAAATTATAATATATAATTTTCGTTGGTTCAAGAGAGCGCAAAAGCATTTGATATGGAAAAGGAAAGCAGGGGTCCGCAGGGGCCCTTACGTCTGTTGAGTATATTGCGTTCCCCGTGTGGAACGTGGTATAAACGCTGGCAATTGGAAGGCGCCAGAAGCCGGCATCGCATTCCCCACCCCCAAAAAAAGCACAGTTGAGTGTAAGTTTCAGAGAGGGAGGAACGTCTATGTCTGAGCAAGCAAACAAGCAAGAACTGACAGGATTCCGCAAGTACATGAAGGAACAGAACATCGAGTTCTCGTTCAACCGCATCTTCATCCAGGGCCTGGGCGGCATGGCGCACGGTCTGTTCGCCTCGCTGCTGATCGGTACCATCCTGGGTACGATCGGTCAGTTCACCCCTGGAGCGGTCGGAACCTTCCTGGCGGAGGTATCGGCCTACACCAAGGAGATCCAGGGTGCAGCCATGGCGATGGCCATCGCTTACGCCATGAAGGCCGATCCCTATGTCCTCTATTCCCTGGCGACCGTTGGCCTGGTGGCCAATAAGCTGGGCGCGGCCGGCGGACCGCTGGCGGTGTATTTCGTCAGCTTGATAGCCATCCTGGCCGGTAAGCTGGTCTCCAAGCGCACACCGATCGACCTGATCATCACCCCCACCGTCACCATCTGTGTGGGTGTTCTGGTTGCCAATCTGATTGCACCGCCCATCGGCTCCTTTGCCGTGTGGCTGGGCACCATCATCATGTGGGCCACCAACCAGCAGCCCTTCCTGATGGGTATCCTGGTGTCGGTCATTGTGGGTATCATTCTGACCCTTCCCATCAGCTCTGCGGCCATCTGCGCCGGCCTGGGTCTGGTAGGCCTGGCCGGAGGCGCGGCGGTTGCCGGCTGCTGTGCTCAGATGGTTGGCTTTGCAGTCTGCTCCTACCGTGAGAACAAGCTCAACGGTCTGGCCTCCATCGGCCTGGGCACCTCGATGCTGCTGGTTCCCAACCTGCTGAAGAAGCCCATCCTCTGGATTCCCCCCACGCTGACCGCCGCCATCACCGGCCCCATTGCCACCTGCCTGTTCAGCCTGCGTATGAACGGCGCGCCCATCTCCTCCGGTATGGGCACCTCCGGTATCGTGGGCCCCATCGGTGTGGTGACCGGCTGGCTGAATCCCTCTGAGGCTGCCGTGAAGATGGGCGAGGTCGCCCTCACTCCCGGCGCGATGGATTGGATCGGCATGATCCTGATCTGCTTCGTCCTGCCCGCCATTCTCTCCTGGGTCATCTCGGAATTCATGCGCAAGAAGGGCTGGATTGAGTTTGGCGACTACAAACTGGTATAAGAGAGACGAAGGGTACAAGGACAGGACCCGGACTTAGTTTCAAACGCTGGCGCCGGGGCTTCCGTTGAAAAATGGATGCCCCGGTTCCTTCCGGCGAAATGATTTGCCGGTACCCACCCATCCAGTTGGGCGGCACTGGTATCACGTTGCAACAGACAAGCAGTGGACGGCAGAAACCGCCCAAAGGTTGAAAGGAGATTGTCATTATGGGTTCCACGATCATCAAAAATATCGGTATGATCCTCAGCGGAGACATCGAGCATCCCGTCCTGGACGGAGATACCATTGTCATCACGGATAAGAAGATCGCAGCTGTCGGCAACAGCAGCGTGGCCGACGGTGTGGAGGCGGACAAGGTCATCGATGCCGCAGGCGCCACCGTGGCCCCCGGTTTCTTCGATACCCATGTACATACCACCATCGGGGATTATGCCCACCGTCAGTTTGCCAGCAACTTCATCGAGGGCGAGCTCCACGGCGGCGTGACCACCATCATCTCCGCTGGTGAGTGCCATATGCCCGGCCGTCCCAAGGACCCCGCCGGCACCAAGGCTCTGGCCATCCTGGCCCACAAGTCCTTCGCAGCCCTCCGCCCCGCCGGCGTCAAGGTCCATGGCGGCAGCGTCATCCTGGAGAAGGGTATGACCGAGCAGGACTTCATCGACCTGAAGGAGCAGGGCGTCTGGACCGTGGGCGAGATCGGCCTGGGCAGCGTGAAGGATCCCGCCGATGCCGCCCCCATGGTGGAGTGGGCCCACAAGCACGGCTTCAAGGTGCAGATGCACACCGGCGGCACCTCCATCCCCGGCAGCTCCACCGTCACCGCTGAGCAGGTCATGGCCACCAAGCCCGACGTCATTTCCCACATCAACGGCGGCCCCACCGCAGTTCCCCTGCACGAGGTGGATAAGCTGATGGACGAGACCGAGTTCGCCATGGAGATCGTCCAGTGCGGCAACCCCAAGGTCACCGACTATGTGGCCCGCCGCGCGCAGGAGAAGGGACAGTTGGGCCGGATCATCTTCGGCAACGACGCCCCCTCCGGCACCGGCATCATCCCCCTGGGTATCCTGCGCAACATCTGCCAGGTGTCCTCCGTTTCCGGCATCCCCGGCGCCCAGGCGGTCTGCATGGCCACCGGCAACAGCGCCAAGGTGTACGGCCTGAACACCGGCGTCATCGCCGTGGGCCGCGAGGCCGATCTGGTGTGCATGGATGCCCCCATGGGCTCCGTGGCCAACACCGCCGCCGAGGCCTTTGAGTGCGGCGACATCCCCGGCATCAGCATCGTGCTCATCGACGGCGAGGTCAAGGTGACCAAGAGCCGCAACACCCCGCCCTGCAAGCGCGCGGCCAAGGTGGTATAAAAACAGAAGACCCGGTCCGCTCCGGGGATTGGAGACGCCGGAGCGGACCCAGGTATAGAAGGAGGCGAGACCGCCATGGTCGTGGTGAATCAGGAGGCCTGTAAGGGCTGTACCCTGTGTGAAAAGAATTGTCCGCTGGATGCGGTCCACATTGTGGAGCGCAAAGCGGTGGTCGATGAAGAGAAGTGTGCCGAGTGCGGCATCTGTACCCGCGTTTGTAAGTTCGGCGCCATTTCCCGTCCGGAGAAGTCCACGGATGGGAGCGTGGTATGTTCCTCCTGCCCGGTGCAGTGCCATGTGCCCGTGGGACATACCGGTGCCTGTAAGCGCTATACCAATGAGAACGGCAAGCTGGTGCGCAACCGGAAGCTGGTGCTCCAGAACGACGCCGTACATTATCCGGATTCCCGCCTGAATGGGCCCGTCATTACCGCCGTGGGCGCGGGAACCAACTATCCCTGTATCCGTCCCGCTCCCCACATCGTCTCGGAGGTCCGGGACGGGGTGGAGGTCGTCACGGTGGTCACCGAGGCGCCTCTGAGCTATTCGGGCGTCACGGTCAAGCTGGATACCAATACCTACATCGGAGAAGAGGGCGATCCCGTCTACCGGGACGGCAAGCTGGTTGGCATGGTCAACACGGAGGAGTACGACTCCAAGATGATCGCCGTGGGCGGCGCCAATAAGCTGACCGGCCCCGACGGCTTTACCGTGGCCCGCACCATCGTGGAGCTGGCCAACGGCGAAGAGGTGGAGCTCTCGGTCAACAAGAAGATCAAGATCCGCGTCCAGGCCGGGAAGGCCCCCGTCATCAACGGCGTGGAGGAGTCCAAGATGCGCATCGGCTGCGGCAGCGCCACCGTGGGACTCTTTGCCAAGAAGATGAAGGAAGCGGTGGACGAGGTCATCGTCATCGACCACCATGTGGTGGGCCTCTTCACCGAGCATCTGGCCGGCGCTGAGGTGGGCATGGAGTGGAGCGGCGTGGTGCCCAACGCCACCAAGTCCTCCCGGGGCCGTTACTTCGGAGAGCATGGCACCGGAATTGGCGGCACCACCATTGCCACCCCCCGGGATGCCATCAAGAGCGTGGACATGACCCGGGCCAAGGCCGGAATGCAGATCCTGGTGACCAACACCACCGGCGAGATCCGCGCCCTCTTTGAGGTCCAGGCTGACGGCGATGTGAAGGAGATCCCCCTGACCGAAAAGGCCGCGGCCCTGGCCGACGACATTACCAACAACTGTGAGTCCTCTCTGGCCTCTGTCATGTACGTAGGCGGAACCGGCGGCAGCGCCCGAGGCGGCGTATGCTCCAAGCCGGTGGCCATCACTAAGGCGGTCCATGAGGGCAAGGCAGTGCTGACCGTGGGCGGCGCCCCCGCCTACGTGCTCCCCGGCGGCGGCATCAACTTTATCGTGGATGCCGGCAAGGTGGTGGACCACGGCTTTACCTGGGTGCCCACCCCCGCCACGGTGGCTCCGGTGGAATACACCATGACAAGAGCCGACTATGAGGCCATCGGCGGCCACATGGACTGCATCCGTCCCGCGGAGGAACTCCGCAAGGAAGTGGAGCAGGGGTAAGCCTATGACAGCGGATGTGATGCAGAACCTGAAACCGGGACAGGTGTTCGTGGATTTTGGACCCGTCTCCATGGTGATCACCGCCAGCCGGAACGGGGAAGGGGATACGCAGCTGTGCCGCGCGGCATTCCCGGTCATTGCCGCCTGTCTGGAGGATCTGCGTCCATCCCTGGAGATGCTCCGCCGGTATCCCCCCCAGGTGGAGCTGGAACAGCTTACCGGAGCGGGTGAGACCATGGCCCGTGCGGTACTCCGGACCGGAGACCCCTGGCTCACCCCCATGGCGGCGGTGGCCGGAACGGTGGCCGACGCGGTAGCCGATTTCCTCTTTGCGCAGGGGGCCGAGAAAGTCACCGCCAACAACGGCGGAGACATCGCCCTCCGCCTGGCGCCCGGCCAGAGCCTGGGGCTTGGCGTACTCTATGATCTGGAGCGGGGCGGAGTGGACCGGGTGGTCCACCTGACCGCCGAAAAGGGCGTGGGCGGAGTCGCCACCAGCGGGCTGGGCGGACGGAGCCTGACCACTGGAATCGCCAGTGGAGTGACGGTTTTCTCCCGCCGCTGCGCACAGGCCGACGCCCTGGCCACCCTGCTGGCCGACCGCTCCTGCATCGACTCCCCGGCCGTCCATACCCGTCTGGCGGGCGAGCTGGACCCGGACAGTGACATTGCAGACCTCCCTGTGGTGGTGTCCGTGGAGCCCCTGAGCCGGGAGGAGAAGGAACGGGCGCTGGGACAGGTGCTGCGGGAGGCGGAGGAGCAGTACCGCAGAGGAAACCTTTTGGCCTGCATCGCCACGGTGCAGGGCGTGACCGTCACCTATGACCCAAATGGAATTTTGGAAGAGAATATAACCTAGTTTTGAATAAAAGGAGTGTTTTTCCATGAAAGAGCCTAAGATTCGCAAGATCGTCACCAACCTGGAAGAAGTCTTTTACGAGGGCGGCGCGGACATGCCCGTAGAGAACGGCGAGAAGAAGTCCATCAAGACGGTCTCCATGGCGGCGGTCATCAAGAATCCCTATGCCGGCAAGTGGCAGGAGGATCTGAGCGAGCTGACCGAGTACGGTGAGTATCTGGGCGATCTGCTGGCCCGCAAGGGTGCGGAGCTGCTGGGCGCCGAGAACGTGGAGACCTACGGCAAGGGCTGCCTGGTCGGCGTGGACGGCGAGCTGGAGCACTCCTCCGCCATGCTGCATCCTAAGGCCGGCAAGCCCATCCGTGACGCCATCGGCGGCGGCAAGTCTATCATCCCCTCCAACGAGAAGGTGGCCGGCGTGGGCGCCTCCCTGGACATCTCCCTGCATTACAAGGATGCCGCCTTCGTGCGCACCCACTACGGCTCCTTCGAGGTCCGTGTGCCCGACGCCCCCAAGGCCGATGAGATCATCATGGCCGTGGTCCTCTCCGACGGCGGCCGTCCCCATGCCACCGTCAACGGCGCTGGCCGGATCGGCGGCCTCCAGAAGTCCGAAGCCAAGTGCGAGGATGGCCTGCGCTGATCCGTACCAAGCCAATGCATGACTGAGGTGCCCCCTCCGTCCGTCCGATCCGGCGCTCGGAGGGGGCTTTTTCAAAATCACCGCATGACACACCGATGTAACGTAAGGATATGCGCGGGTCGTTGCGGATCCCGACTGAGACAAAGCAGAGAGAACGCGCAGTCGTGGTCCGCAACGGCCCGAAGGATGGAAATTTGAGAAGTGGAGTGGTTAAAGATGAAAATTGGATTTATCGGTCTGGGCGCCATGGGTAAGCCTATGGCCTGCAATCTGATCGCCGCCGGCTATGAAGTGCACGCCTTCGACGTGGTGGAGGCTGCGGTAAAAGAGATGGAGGGCAAGGGCGCCATCGGCGCCGCCACCGCCGGAGAACTGGCCGCCCGGGTGGACGTCATCATCTGCTCCCTCCCAAACGCCAAGATTGTAGAGGGCGTGATGACCGGCAAGGGAAGCGTCTTTGACAACTGCAAGAAGGGCACCGTTATCATCGACATGAGCTCCGTGGCCCCCAACAGCACCAAGGCTATGGCCCAGAAGGCGGCCCAGAAGGGGATCTCCTACATCGACGCCCCGGTCAGCGGCGGCGTGTCCGGCGCCACCGCCGGCACCCTCACCATCATGGTGGGCGCCGACGACGAGACCTTCCAGAAGGTCAAGCCCGTGTTCGATGTGCTGGGCAAGAACATCTACCACATCGGCGAGGTGGGCGGCGGCGACGCCATCAAGATGGTCAACAACCTCCTGCTGGGCTGCAATATGGCGGCTCTGGCCGAGGCCCTGACCCTGGGCGTCAAGTGCGGATTGTCGGTGGAGACCATGAAGGAGGTCATCTCGGTCAGCTCGGGCCGGAGCTATGCTCTGGACGCCAAGCTGGAGAAGTTCATCATGGCCGACCAGTTCACCGGCGGCTTTGCCGTGGATCTCCAGTACAAGGACCTGGGCCTTGCCCTGGAGGCCTCCCGGGATGAGAAGGTGCCCCTGCCCATGACCGCCGCTGCGGTGCAGGTCTATGAGGCGGCCCGGGCCAAGGGCCAGGGCCGGGAGGACATGTCCTCCGTGGTCAAGGTCTGGGAGGACCTGACCGGCGCCAAGATCCGCGGGACCGGAAAATAAGGCGGCCTGCGCACAGAAAGGAGTTATGTGGTGATGAAGCCATTTACTTATCATGCCCCCCGCTCTGTGGAGGAGGCCCTCTCCCTGCTGGAACAGCATCAGGCCAGCTGCGCCGTGGTGGCCGGCGGCACCGACGTGGTCATCGAGCTCAACGAAGGGGTCAAGCGCCCCGAGCATGTCATTGATATCAGCAAGATTTCCGAGCTGCGCTATGTGAAGGAAGAGGACGGCCTGGTCAAGCTGGGCGCGCTGGATACCTTCACTTTCCTGGAGCGCCACCCCTATGTGCAGGAGCATCTGCCCGCCCTCTATGAGACGGTCATCCATGTGGGCTCCCCCCAGATCCGGAACCTGGGCACCATCGGCGGCAACGTGGTCAACGCCTCTGTCGCCGGCGACTCGCCCACGGTCTTCCTCACCTACGGGGCCGAAGTGGTGCTCAAGAGCACCCGCGGCGAGCGGATCATGACCATTGAGGAGTTCAACCAGGGCCCGGGCAACTGCCAGATCCGGCCCGACGAGCTGCTCACCGAGGTGCGCTTCCCCGCCCCCGGCAAGGACGAGGCGGTGGGATACTTCAAGATCGGCAAGCGCAAGTCCCTGGCCATTGTGGTGCTGGCGGTGAGCGTGTACATCAAGCGCACCGCGGACAACCGGGTGGAGGATGCCCGGGTGATCCTGGGCGCCGTGAGCAAGCACCCCATGCGTGTACCCGCGCTGGAGGAGGCCCTGAAGGGACTTCCTCTGACGAAGGAGGCTCTGGAGGGGACCCTGCCGCTCTTTACCGACGCGGTGCAGGCGGCCATCGCCAACCGGCCCTCGGTCGTCTACAAGCGGGAGGGTGTCCGGGGCGCCGCCCGCCGGTGCTTTGATCAGATCCTCACCCAGTTTGGCCTGATGTGAGGCGAGGAGGAAGCAGAGATGGAACAGATCACGATTCGATTCAACCTCAACGGCCGGGACGTCTCGGTTCAGGCCGATCCCAATAAGCGCCTGGTGGACTTCCTGCGGGAGGACATGGGCATGCTCAGCGTCAAGGAAGGCTGCGGCGAGGGCGAGTGCGGCGCCTGCACCGTTATCTACAACGGCGAGGCGGTGACCTCCTGCCTGATGCTGGCCGGCCAGGTGGAGGGCGGAAGCGTCATCACCCTGGAGGGCGTGGGCAAGGAAAACGGCGAGCTGGACGAGATCCAGCAGGCCTTTGTGGAGGCGGGCGCGGTACAGTGCGGCTACTGCACGCCGGGCATGATCCTCTCGGCCAAGGCCCTTCTGGACCGCAATCCCAAGGCCACCCATGAGGAGATCCGCCGGGCCATGTCCGGCAATCTCTGCCGCTGCACCGGTTACAGCAAGATCATCCAGGCCGTGGAGATGGCCCGGGACGCGAAGGGAGGGGCTGCCGTATGAAGCCGGAGACCAAGGTTTTAGAGCAGGAAAAGCTGGAGGTGACCAGCGCGGTCCAGGCCAGCCACGCGGTTCTGGGCAAGAGCGTGGTCAAGAAGGACACCATGGAGAAGGTCCGGGGGACCGCCCGCTTTGCCGCCGATCTGGAGATGCCCAACATGCTCTACGGCGGGGTGTTCCGCAGTACGATCACAGCCGGATACATCAAGTCCTTTGATCCCTCCGCGGCGCTCGCCATTCCGGGGGTAGCCTGTGTGCTGACCTCCAAGGACATTCCGGGCAAGAACCGCATCGGCATCATCCTCAAGGATGAGCCCATCCTAGTGGACGACAAGATCCGCCGCTATGGCGACGCCATTGCCGTGGTGGCAGCCGAGACGCCCGACCTGCTGGAGGACGCGCTGGCGGCCATCCGGGTGGAGTATGAGGAGATCGAGCCGGTCCTCTCGGTGGAGCGGGCCGCCCAGGCCGACGCCCCCAAGATCCACGGGGACACCAATGTCCACCAGAGCAAGCACCTGGAGCACGGAAATGTGGATGAGGCCTTTGCCAAGTGCGACATCATCATCGAGAACGACTATGAGACCCCCATGCTCTCCCACATGTTCATTGAGCCCGACGGCGGCCTGGCCAGCTATGAAAACGGCATCATGACGGTGTACGCCTCCACGCAGAACCCCCACTATGACCGGGGCGAGGTGGCGGCCATGCTGAACTTCCCCAACAACCGGGTCAGCTCGGTGCAGGTGACCACCGGCGGCGGCTTCGGCGGCAAGCTGGATATCTCGGTCCAGTGCCATGCGGCCCTGCTCTCCTACTATACCAACCGCCCGGTCAAGATGGTGCGCAGCCGGAAGGAGTCCACCATGGTCTCCTCCAAGCGCCACCCCATGAAGATGCACTATAAGACCGGCGCCACCAAGGACGGCAAGATCCTGGCCGTGGAGGCCACGCTGCTGGGCGATACCGGCGCCTATGCCTCCTATGGCCCCGCGGTCATCACCCGCGCCGCCGTCCATGCGGCCGGCCCCTATGAGATCCCCAACGTCCGGGTGGACGCCACCTTCTACTATACCAACAATCCCATGGCGGGCGCCTTCCGCGGCTTCGGCGTGCCTCAGGTGGCCGTGGCCCATGAGGGTCAGATGAACGCACTGGCCAAGGCGCTCAACATGGACCCCATCGACATCCGCATCCTCAATGCCCACCGTCCGGGCTCCATGACGGCCACCGGTCAGGTGTTGGACGACGGCGTGGGATTTGTGCAGTGCCTGGAAGCGGTGAAGAAAAAGGCGGCGGAAGTCCTGCCTCCCTGTGTGCCCACCGCGCCCCATAAGCGCCGCGGCAGAGGATACGGCGCCATGTACTACGGCATCGGCAACACCGGCCTTCCCAACCCGGCGGGCGCTTTCGTGGAAGTGCTCCCCGATGCCAGCGTCAACCTGATGGTTGGCTGCGCCGACATCGGCCAGGGCTCCACCTCCGCCATGGCCCAGATCGCCGCGGAGGAGCTGGGCCTCGAATATGAGGACATCCGGGTCACCGCCGCCAATACCCAGGTCACCCCCGAGGGCGGCGCCACCTCCGCCAGCCGCCAGACCTTTATTTCGGGCAGCGCCACCATGCTGGCGGCCCGCATGGCCAAGGCAACCCTGGCCGAAGTGGCATCGGCTTATCTGAAGGTCCCGGTGGAGGGGCTTGTATTCCGGCATCGGGAGATCTTCTCCGCTGCCGACCCCACGGTCAAGATGACCTATCCGGAGCTGATGGGTGAGATGAAGCGCCTGGGCAAGCTGGCGCTGGGCTGCGGCTCCTATAACCCCAAGACCACCGGACTCAACCCCGCGGATATGTTCGGTATTCCCTTCGAGGTGTACTCCTACGCCGCCACTCTGGTGGACCTGGAGGTGGACACCGAGACCGGTCTGGTGGATGTGCTCAACGTGATCTCGGCCCACGATGTGGGCACCGCGGTCAACCACCAGGCGGTGGAAGGACAGATCGAGGGCGGCGTGGTCATGGGTACCGGCTTTGCCCTGCTGGAGAAGATCGAGACCAAGGACGGACGCATCACCAACCCGGTGTTCTCCAAGTATCTGCTGGCCACCTCCATGGACGCCCCCACCATCTACCCCATCGTGGTGGAGAGCGGCAACGGAGAGGCCGGACCCTTCGGCGCCAAAGGCGTGGGCGAGCCCGCCCTAATCCCCACCATCCCGGCGACCGCCGACGCGGTGGAAAATGCGCTGAACATCCGCTTCGGCAAGCTTCCCATCCAGCACCTGGACATCATGCGGGAGCTGAACAAGAAATGACCCATAGGCGGAGGGACCCGTGGGTCTCTCCGCCTGTTTCCCTGTGATACAAACCGGAACGAATTGGAGTGAACGGCTATGAACTGTATCGAGCGGTACCTGGCCCAGGCCGCCGGTGTGGCCGAGGCCAGACCGGGACAGGACCTGTCCTGCCGGGTCAGCTATGTGGCGGCCCATGATGTGACCGCCCCCATTGCCATCAATATGTTTCGCCAGATCGGCGTGAAGAAGGTCTTTGATCCCGACCGGGTGATCCTGATTGTGGATCACATCTACCCCGCCGCCAGCGAGAAGGCCCGCAACAGCGTGTGGGCCATGGACGATTTTGCACGGGAGTTTGGGGTCCACCTCTACCAGCGGGGCGAGGGCGTGATCCATCAGCTTATGTATGAGAAGCACCGGGCCAAGCCCGGAGAACTGGTGGTCATCGCCGACTCCCACACCGGGACCTGCGGCGGCTACGGCGCCATCGGCGTGGGCGTGGGATCCACCGAGCTGGCCGCTGCCATGGCCACCGGAAAGCTGGACCTGGAAGTCCCTGAGGTGGTCCAGATCTATCTGAGCGGAAAACGGCCCGCCAATGTGTTCGGCAAGGACCTGATCCTCTACCTGGGCAGCCTCTTCGGCACCGATTACCTGGTGGACCGGGCCCTCCTCTTTACCGGCCCCGGCATTGCCGACTTCCCGGTGGAGGAGCGGATGACCGTGTGCAACATGGGCATTGAGCTGGGCGCTATGATCACCCTCTTCGGCACCGAGGAAAAGGAGCCGGACACCGTGGAGACCCGCGAGCTGGACCTCTCCGCCATGGAGCCCCAGATCGCCCGGCCCTTCTCTCCGGCCAATGTGGTGCCGGTGAAGGAAGTGGCAGGCACCAAGGTCACCCAGGTGGTGGTGGGCTCCTGCACCAATGGACGCCTCAACGACATGGAGCAGGTGGCCAAGGCTTTCCGTGGAAAGCATGTCCACCCCGATGTGAATACCCTCATCGTCCCCGCCTCCCGGGAGGTGCTGGACCAGATGGAGGAGCGGGGCTGGTGCAAGATCATCCGGGACGCGGGCGCCACCGTCCTCAACCCCGGATGCGGCCCCTGCTTCGGCGCCCATGAGGGCCTGACCAGCGAGCGGGACGTGGTGGTCTCCACCACCAACCGCAATTTCCCCGGGCGCATGGGCAGCATGAAGGCCAATATCTATCTGGCCTCGCCGGCCACCGCCGCGGCCACCGCTCTGGCGGGGGTCATCACCGTGCCGGAGAAGGAGGACTGACATGGAAATCATCAAGGGAAAGATCATCGTCCTGGGGGACGATGTGGACACCGACCAGATCCTCCCCGGCTATGCCATGGCCGAGCCCTATGACAAGCTGGGCGGCTTTGCCATGGCGGGACTGGCCGGACTGGATTTCAACGCCGTCTATGAGCCGGGCAGCATCCTGGTGGCCGGGCGCAACTTTGGCTGCGGCTCCTCCCGGGAGCAGGCCCCCATTGCCCTCAAGCAGCGGGGCGTGTCCCTCATCATGGCCAAGGGCTTTGCCCGGATCTTCCGCCGTAACTCCATCAACATCGGACTTCCGGTGTGGGCGGCCGATTTGGCCGGACAGGTCAAGACCGGCGACCTGGCGGAGGTGGACCTGGAGCAGGGCAAAGTGACGGTGAACGGAGTGGAGTACACCTTCCCGCCTCTGGCGGAAAATGTATTGAAGACACTGGCCTATGGCGGCCTGATCCCCCGGGTCCGCGCCGAGCTGGGAATGGAGTGAGTGAATATGGATATGCAGGAAAAAACCAAACGGATCATCCGGGAAGATATTGAGGCGGTCCGCGCCTATGCCGACTGCTTCGGCGTGGAGATGCCCGATCTGGACGAGAACGGAGAAGTGGTGGGCCTTCCCGCCCCCTATCCCAGAGAGGTGGCGGGCGTGGTCCGCAGCGGCTACCGCATCCATGAGCTGGCCCTGAAGGCCAGAGAGCGGGGCTGGCCGGTTCAGAACCCCATCCTGGGGCGCAACACCGCCGAGGAGACCCTCAAGGAGTCCAAGGAGATGTACGCCTTTGCCGAGAAGTTCGACGAGACCATCTTCCACTTTGTCCACTCGGAGGCTACCCGCCACATCGATCCTCTGAAGGGGCGGGAGCTCATTGAGCAGTCCCGGGGCAAGGGCGGCATCACCCCCAAGGGCGAGCGGGAGTTTATTCAGATGGGCGGCGGTTCCCGCCATCCGGTGCGCATCAACGCCACGGGCGATACCCCCCATCTTTCCATTCTGAACGCTCTCATCGCGGGCTTTGACGGCACCGACATCGGCCCCGTCATCCACGTCCACTTCGGCGGACGCGGCATCCACGACTACCGCACCAAGGTGGTCAACGGCTATAAGGCCCTCCAGATCTGCGCCGAGAACAAGATCTATGTGCAGCTGGATTCCCACAAGCATCTGAATAACATCGGCGGTACCGACGGTATGGCCCTGGCCATGTGCCTGCTGGCCGAGGGTCTGGCCATCCACGCCGGACTGCCCCGGGAGCTCTCCGCCATTCAGATGAACATTGCGGGCATCAACATCTTTGCCGACCTGGCCCTGATGCGGGCCTTCCGGGAGACCCTGTGGAGCGACGGACTCATCGTGGTGCCTGAGACCTTCCAGAGCCCTCCGGGCGACCTGATCGCCGAGGCGGCCCACTTCGCCCGCATGGCGGTCAACGCCAAGCTGGGCGGCGCCGACTTCTACCGGCCCAAGGCGGCCGAGAGTGTGGGCATCCCCACCGGCGACTCCATGGGCCGTGCCATTTGGGGCACTGAGAACGTATTCACCAACACCTATGCCGTGGACATCGAGGACAGCCGCATCACCGAGCGCAAGGCGGAGATCCTGGAGGAGGCCATGGCGGTGCTGGAGGCGGTGCTCCACCTGCCCGAGCGCAGCCTGAAGCCCAAGGACATCACTCCCGCCTTCTGGATGCAGTGGAAGGACACCGAGCTCATCGACCTCATCGTGGAGGGCGGCAAGAGCGGCCGGATGGACTGCCCCCGTGCCGGCGGCTGGGACCTGAAGCGGTTCGTCAAGGTCAACCGGGACCCCGACGGGATCAAGCGCTACGTGCCCGGCTACACACCTCTGGGGATCGATCCCAGCCGGGTGGCCGTCACCAAGGAGGACATCCAGGTGGAGCCCGAGAAGGAGCCCACCCGTCCCGAGAAGATCGTGCTGGCCACGGTGGGCGCCGATGCCCACGTCAACGGCATCAATCTCATCCGGGAGACCTTCCAGCACGCGGGCTATGAGGTGGTCTTCCTCCGGGGCATGAACCTGCCCGAGACCGTGGCTGAGGTGGCGGCTGAGGCCAACGCCGACGCCGTGGGCGTGAGCAACCTGCTGGGCCTGGGCGGCACCCTCTTCCCCCGTGTGGAGCAGCGGCTCAAGGAGCTGGGCCTGCGGGACAAGATGGTGGTCTGGGCCGGCGGACGCATCGCCGAGAAGGAAGAGGAGCACCAGTATTACGAGGAGAAGATCAAGAAGGAGGGCGTGAGCTTCCTGGGCGTAGACGCCTTCTTTGGACCGGACTCCACCCCCGAGCAGTGCCTGGAGACCATCACCCGGCTCATCCAGGAGAAGAAGGCAAAGCAGTAAGAGACCCCATTTTTCAGACAGGAGGCTGTGAGAACCATGAGCGAGCAAAAACGAATTCCCCTTGTCATCATGCGCGGCGGCACCAGCAAGGGTATCTATATCAAGGAAAACGACCTGCCCACCGATCCCAAGGAGCGGGATGAGCTGATCCTGCGGCTGTTCGGCAGCCCCGATGTGCGCCAGATCGACGGCCTGGCGGGTGCGGACCCCCTGACCAGCAAGCTGGCCATCATCGGGCCTCCCTCCCGGCCGGACGCCGATGTGGACTACACTTTCGCTCAGGTCTCCATCACCGACCGGGTGGTGGACTACAAGGGCAACTGCGGCAACATCTCCTCCGGCGTGGGTCCCTTTGCCATTGACGAGTCCCTGGTCAAGGCGGTGGAGCCGGTGACCCGGGTGCGCATCCACAATACCAACACGGGCAAGATGCTCTATGCCGAGGTCCAGGTGAAGGACGGCAAGGCCCGGGTCAAGGGAGACTGCGCCATCGCCGGCGTGCCCGGCACCAGCGCCCCCATCCTGCTGGACTTTGCCTCCACCGCGGGCGCGGCCACCGGCAATGTCCTGCCCACCGGCCACCCGGTGGACACCCTGGAGACCAGCCGGGGCCCCATTGAGGTTTCCATCGTGGACGTGGCCAATCCCTGCGTCTTTGTCCGCGCGAAGGATGTGGGTATGAAGGGGACCGAGACCCCCGACGTCATCGACGGCAACAAGGAGCTGCTGGCCTATCTGGAAGAGATCCGCTCCAAGTGCTGCGCCATGATCGGCATGGCCAAGGACCCCGCCGACGCCACCAAGCATTCTCCCGCCTTCCCCATGGTGGCCTTTGTCACTGAGGCGGCCGACTATGTGGACTTCACCAGCGGCAAGACCATCCATAAGGAGGATGTGGACTTTGTCTCCCGCCTGATGTTCATGCAGGTGCTCCACAAGACCTATGCCGGCACCGCGACCGCCTGCACCGGCGCGGCGGCCAAGATCAAGGGCACCATCGTCAATCAGGTCATCCCCCACATCGATGAGATCGACACCATCCGGATCGGCCATCCCGCCGGCGTCATCCCCGTGGTGGCCGCCGTGGAGGGCAACGAGGTGAAGAAGTCGGCGCTGGTGCGCACCGCCCGCCGTCTCATGGAGGGCTATGCCCTGGTGCCCGACGAGGACTGAGCAAAACGGGAGGAGTGCCACATGCGTGCCAATACGCTGGTCTACGACGTAGGCAGTACCTATACGAAAGCGGCTGCCTTCCGGCTGGAGCGGGGTAAATTCACCTTTCTGGGCCGGGGTCAGTCCCTGACCACACTGGACAACATTATGGACGGGGCGGCCCGGGCCGAACAGAGCATCCGGGAGCAGGGCGTGGACTTTGACGAGACGGTACAGCGGTACAGCTCCTGCAGCGCCGCCGGCGGCCTGCGGATGGTGGCCCTGGGGTATATGCCCCGGGTCACCGCCAAGGCGGCCAAAGAGGTCTCCATGACTGCGGGAGCCCGGGTCATGCAGGTGGTCTCGGCCGAGGAGCCACTCGCCTACCGGAAAGAGGTGCTCCTGGAGATCAACCCCGACATTATCCTGCTCTCGGGCGGGACAGACGGGGGAGATGAGAGCTGTGCCCTGGAAAACGCGGAGATGATCTGCGAGCTCCACAGCCGGGCCACCGTCATCATCGCCTGCAACAAATATGCCCAGCGGGAGGTGGCCGAAAAGCTGGCCCGGGCTGGGGTGTCCTATGTACGGGTGCCCAACATCATGCCCACCATCCACGAGCTCAACGTAAAGCCCGCCCGGGAGGCCATCCACGAGCAGTTCATCAAACAGATCACCCGGGCCAAGGGCCTGATGGAGTTCCGGGACAGTCTGGCCGACCACACAGTGGTCCCCACCCCCGGCGCGGTGCTGCTGGCCAGCGAGCTGCTGGCCCGGGGCACCTATGAGCAGGAGGGGGCGGGCTCCCTCATCCTGGTGGATATCGGCGGTGCCACCACCGACATCCACTCCATCCTGCCGGAGCTGGAAAAGCTCACCATTGAGGAGCGGGGCCTGGTCATCAACAACGAAAAGCAGTTTGCCTACCGCACGGTGGAGGGCAACCTGGGCCTGCGGGTGAGTGCCACCGGCATCCCCGAGGCAGTGGGACCCAACGCCATCCTCCGGGCCATGGACGACCCGGATGGGACGACCCCGGAGGGGGTGCTGGCCTTTGCCCAGAAGCTGGAGGACCAGCCCGACTACATCCCCCAGACCGAGGAGGAGCGGATGCTGGAGCGAGCCATGGCCACCTGCGCCATCCGCACGGCTCTGCGCCGCCATGCGGGCCACTACGCCGAGGTGGAGGACCCGGTCATGGGCATCATGGCGGGAACCGCCATGGGACGCGATCTGCGCCATGTGCACCGGGTGCTCTGTGTGGGCGGCATCTTCGTCCACACCGAGGAGGAGGCGGGACGGACCATGGTCCTGCGGAGCTTTGAGGAGCCGGGGATCTCCCTCCTCCCGCTGGAGGAGCCCGATGTGATCCTGGACCGGAATTATCTCCTCTACGCCATGGGCGTTCTGGGCAAGCACTATCCCGACGCGGCCTGCTCCTTCCTCAAGGAGTATGTGGGAGCCGCAACGGAAGAATAAATGATCTAAAACATCAAATGTAGGAGTGATTTTCATGAACGGACCGAAGAAGATCCGGGAGCTCTTTGCTTCCAAGAAGACCATTGTGGCGCCCGGAGCCCATGATATGCTTACCGCCAAGATCATCGGCCGCCTGGGCTTTGACGCGGTATATATGACCGGCTACGGCCAGTCCGCCAGCCATCTGGGTAAGCCCGACGTGGGCCTCATGACCATGAGCGAGATGGTGGCCCGGGCCGCCAACATGGTGGAGTGCGCCGGCGTCCCCGTGATCGCCGATGCGGACACCGGTTTCGGCAACGCGGTCAATGTGATGCGCACCGTCCGGGAGTATGAGAAGGCCGGCGTGGCCGTCATTCAGCTGGAGGACCAGGTCATGCCCAAGAAGTGCGGCCACATGGTGGGCCGTGAGGTCATCCCCATGGAGGAGATGGTGGGCAAGATCAAGGCAGCGGTGGACGCCCGGGTGGATCCCAACTTCATGATCATGGCCCGCACCGACGCCCGCACGGTCCACGGCATCGACGCCGCGCTGGAGCGTGCCCATGCTTATAAGGAGGCCGGCGCCGACATCCTCTTCGTGGAGTCTCCCGAGTCCGAGGAGGAGATGCGCCGCATCAATGAGGAGCTGCCCGGCTGCCTGACCCTCGCCAACATGGTGGAGGGCGGCCGTACCCCTATGTTCAAGAACGCTCAGCTCTCCGAGTTTGGCTACAACCTCATCATCTACCCCACCGCTTCGGTCTATGTGACCACCAAGGCCATGGTGGACCTGTGGGAGGGCATGCGCCGGGACGACACCACTGAGACCCTCATCGACACCATGATCCCCTTCGCCCAGTTCAATGAGATCATGGGACTGCCCGAGATCCGGGCCATCGAGGCCAACTACGCCACCGGCCGCGTGGTAAAGTAAGACGACCCATTCGTCATATACGGAAAAAGGAGGAGAACCAATGCCTGACATGAGAGCTGCGATCCAGGAAAAACTGCCCCTGACCGTCAGTGAGATGGTGGCCGTCGCGCAGGAATACGGCGTGCGAGTGGTGGACGTGGTCCTGGTGGAGACCGAGCTGCGCACCGGCAAGTCCCGGGAGGAGATCCTCACGGGGATCATGGAAGAATATGCCCACAACCTCAAGGCAGTGGAGATCGGTGTCAAGGACGGCGAGAGCATCCTGTTGGGCACGGTAGCCTCCCAGCTGGCCGCGCAGGAGGGAAGCAAATGCTTTGAGGACTCCTTCCTGGACGACGCCCTGCTCTACACCCTGGGCGCCCAGGTGGGCAACCACTGCGTGGGTCTGCGCCCCTGCGCCGGAACGGGCGATTCCTGTCCCTACTCCGGCTTCATCAAGGCCATGATGGTCCACGGCTATGATGACAAGACGGTGGCCGAGACCGCCGCGCTGGTCATCAAGATCGGAAGCCTGTTCCGGGTGGGCAAGGTGACCACCGGGTGCAATATGGAGGGCTTCGGCGCCGGTTCCGCCTGCATTGCGGCGGCCACCGTCTCCATCGGGGGCGGTACCCCCGGGCAGATGGAGAAGGCCATGGTGCTGGCCCTCTCGCCCACCATCGGCGTGCCCTGTACTCCCCGGGTACTGGTGCCCGCCCTGTGCACCACCCACGTGGGCGGCGCCATCCTGATGGGTATGTATGCCGGTCGGCTGTGCATGAAGGTGGATATGACGGTCAACGTCCCCTTTGACGTGATGCTGGCCATGGCCGCAGAGGTCCATGTGGAGTCGGGCCGCCACCTGGTACCCACCGTGGTGGAGTATATGGAGCCCTTCTTCAAGCGTAAGCCCGCGGTGGAATCCCTGGTGAGCCAGGCCGTCCGGGATGCCGAGGCCAAGAAGATGGCCGAGACGCTGGAAAAGGCCAAGGCCAAGGCCAAGCAGCTGGCCCAGGGGACCGAGAGTATTCTCCACACCCTGGGAGACGCTGTGGTGGGCGGAAGCAGCCAGGCGGTGGGCAGCCCCACCAACGCCGCTCGCATCTGCCATGAGCTGGTCAAGGGGACCATCCGCAAGGTACGGGTGGAGCTCTATCCCGAGCTGTTTGCCCGTCGTTCCATCAACATCCCGGGCGTTCTGATGGGCGCGGTGTACGGGGCATCCACCTCGGACTATGCCATGTACAACAAGGCCGTGCAGATGGTGAAGGACGACGGGATCGAAGTGGAGATCGTAGAGGGACATGAGCCCTCTCTCCAGAAGATCACCATTACCACCGATGAGATGACCTGTATGGTGGATACCCTCAACCGCGGCGGCGGCCGCCTGGTGCTGCGGGATGCCTCCCCGTCCCTGGCCCAGGCGGAGGAAGCGGCAAAGCGGCTGGGGATCGTCCTGGTACAGCCGTAAGACACGGTGATATGCACTGCGCCCCCGGACCTGGGAAGAGGACCGGGGGCGCAGTTTGCCAAATCAGAATAGGAGGCGCGGCATATGCTGCATTTAAAGGAATATCTGCCCAAACTGAACCAGGGCCTGGCCCTGGATGTGGGGACCCGGTTTGGAGAATTTGCCTTCAGCCTGGCGGAGGTCATGCCGGAGGGCTCCCGGATCATCGGCCTGGACAGCGATCCCCGGACCGTGGAGCAGGCCCGGGAGAAAAACGGGGACAAGGGGATCGAGTTCCAGGTGGGAGAGGGGGCCCATATGGAGTTTGCCGACGGTACCTTTGAGGTGGTGGCCCTCTCCAACACCCTGCACCACATCGAGGATTATGACGCAGTGCTCCGTGAGATGCTCCGGGTGCTGCGGCCGGGCGGGTGGCTGGTCATCAATGAGATGTTCTCCGACGGTCAGAACCGTCTTCAGCAGGTCCACTTTGCCCAGCATACGCTGGAGGCTAAGCTGGATATGCTCTCGGGCGGCTTTCAGCGTCCCACCTGGAAGAAGGAGGAGATCCTTGCCATCCTGAGCCGCCTTCCGCTCCAGGAGGTGCGCACGGCAGAGCTTCTGGAGGAGCCCGAGATGGACCGGAAGCTGGAGACCAAAAATGCCAAGCTGGTAGAGCTGGTGGAAAAGAAGGCGGCCGGTAAGCCGGAGTATGAGGTGCTTCTGGAAGAGGCGCAGCAGATCCAGAAGGACTGCGCCGCATATGGTATCCAGCGCTGTACCCAGCTGCTCTATCTGGGAAAAAAGGAATAAAAAACAGGCGGGAGGATCGGTCAGATCCTCCCGCCTGCATGTTTGATGGGGAGATGTTATCGGATGTGGGTCCGCAGGAGACCCACGCCCTGGATCTCGCACTCCACGGTGTCGCCGCTCTTGAGCCAGCGGGGCGGGTCAAAGCCCATGCCCACCCCGGCGGGGGTGCCGGTGGCGATGATGTCGCCGGGCTCCAGTGTGATGCCATGGGAGAGCTCAGAGATGAGATGGGGGATGTCCGCAAGAAACAGCCGGGTATTGCTGCTCTGACGCAGTTCGCCGTTGACTCGGCTGCACACGTCCACCTCAATGGGGAAGGGAAGGGCGCTCTTGTGGACCAGTGTGGGACCCATGATGGCAAAGCCGTCCAGGCTCTTGCCCCGGTACCACTGGTTGTGCCGCATCTGGATGCCCCGGGCCGACATGTCATTGAAAACGGAGTAGCCAAAGATATAGTCCTCCGCCTCCTCCGGGGCCACATTGCGGCATTCCCGGCCGATGACAACGGCCAGTTCCACCTCGTAGTCCAGACAGGGGTCCAGATCCAGATGACCGTCAATCGTGGCGTCATGGGGCGTCATGATGTGGGCGCGCTTGGAGAAATAGACGCTGTCCTGATGGGCGATCTTGCCCATTGCGGCCTCGCTCTCTTCCAGGTGGTCCCGGTAGTTGACGCCCACACACAGAATATCATGGCAGGGCTTTGGGATGGGCGCGAGCAGCTGCACGGAGGAGAGGGGCGTTCCCTCCGACTGCGCCGACGCCGACGCAGCCCGGGCCAGCAAGTCCGGACCGGCGTCGGCGATGAAGGCGGTCAGAGTGGACCACGCGCCCAGACCCGCTTCCTCCAGGGAGAGCACCCGCTGCCGGTCCGCGGTGAGCAGACCGGGCAGCTGGATGCCGTCCCGCAGAAAGGTCACGAATTCCATGGGATGGTACACCTCTTATTCAGATGAGAGTAAATTACACGTAGTTGCACACGCGGGCAATGGCCATTTCCATGTAGCCGAGAGACTCGGCCTTGGTCTGCTTGCCGCTGGC
>NZ_WQOJ01000035.1:0-3665 GCF_018784545.1 Pseudoflavonifractor sp. MCC625
ATTATCACGGACAATCCGCCCATTGGAGAACAGACCGGGTTTATCAAACAGCTCGATCTCCTGATATTGCTCGTCATTGGAAATCTGAATCTTTTTCTGATTGTGGAGCTTGCTGTGGGCAATCTCGTGTACTGTGGCCGAAACTGTCTGCACCTCACTCATGCCCTGACGAATGGCGATTTTCTGATGATCGGTAGAAAAATAGCCGTCCGTATCGGCGGCCATTGCTTCAAAAGTGATCGGCACCGGCGCACTGCGGCGCAGAGCCTCCATGAATGCCTCATAATTTGGCACATTGCCGGAAAGGGAGGAAGCAAGCTCCGGCAAAGGTTTCCCGTCGGTCTGGCTTACATCAAAGACCTTGACCGGACGAAACATGGGGATTTCGATTTCTTTTTCCTCTGTGACGATCTTTCCGTCTTTATCCAGAATCGGAGCCTTGGTATCCGGGTCCAGCTTCTGCTCCTCGATTTTCTTCTTGTACGGTGTTGGGGCGATGATGGTAATGCCATGCTCGCCCTTTTTTACATGACGCTCAAACTGGTCTTTCCACTTATTGTATCCGGCTACCAAAGTGGCGTCCGGCTTCTGCATATAGATGAGCATAGTGTTGTTTACCGAATAGCGGTGAAATCGGGACATGACGGACAGATAACGCATATACTTTTCGCTTTCAAACAATTCTTTGATACCCTGCTCGATGCCATCTGTGATTTCCCTTAGCCGTTCTCGGTTGGTGGGTTTGTTCTCAGCCATGATTTTCAATCTCCTTTCCAAGTGTGTGATTTCTGCTGTGTGTTCCGCAATCCATGCCTTTTGTTCTTCTTCACTTTCATAAAGAAAAAGGTCCAGCAGGTACTCTACATAGGTTTTCTTCTGGATTGCTTCCACAAAGCGGGGGTGCGGTTCTTCCTCCGGTGTCCTGGGAGAACGGTCGGCTTCCCATTTTTTCAACAGATAGTAGTAATCGGACAGTACGCGGTAACAGCGCTGTCGATCCTCCCGAAACTTCTGTGCCTCGGTTTTTTGCCGGACATATCTCCTGCGGGGCGGGGCCTGACTGTCATAGATCAGGCCAAAGTCCTGTGCCAGTTTCTCCGCCGCTTCTTTTGGGGAGAGGTCAAAGAGCTTTGCGGTAAAGTCGATCACATCCCCATCTTCACCGCAGCCAAAGCAGTGGAATCGCTGGTCTACCTTCATCCCATAAAACTCTGCCGCTTCTCTGGTGCTGACCGATTGCTTGACTGCTTCAAATACATTCTCTGCCATGTGCCTTTAACTGCCAGACTTTCTCACAGGGGGCTGGTATCCGGCGGCTTTGGCCCGTTCACTGGCAGCTTTGCGGCGCTCGGCGCTGTATGGCTCCCGAACTGATACACACCGCTTGGGGACGGTAAAGTTATGGGCGTCCTTTCGGGTGATTTGGTCGGGGTGCTTTTTTGCCAGCAGATCCAGCTTCTCCATCAGACGGGGATCATGGGTATAGATCTCAGCCATTGGTTCTGCCTGGTTATAAAGGAGAATGGTTTCCCGTTCCGCTAAAGAAAGCTTCATCGGCTGCCTCCTTTCCGCTGGTCAAATTCCAGCTTGAAGTTGGCATACTGTCCATCGTCCTCCAAAACCACAGTGGCATCGTAGGTCTTGCCGGTTTTCTCCGAATATAGGCCCGTCACACGGACACGGCCATCGTTAAGCAGTGCAGACACCACAGCCTTGGTCGGCTGTTTTTTCTTGGCAGCCCACCATTTGTTGTTTTTCCAGATTGCAAATTTGCAAGAATCATTCTGACAGAAGAAGCCTTTTTGCAGTTCTGCAACTTCACCTCCGCAGCGAGGGCATTTGCCCACCACCTCACGGGGCGGAGTGAACAGGTACTCGGTTCCCTTGATGACCTGATAAGTTCCCACCAGGTCTTTCAGCATGGTGCTGATCCCGTCCAGAAACTCCTCTGGAGCAAGCTGCCCGTGCTCAATTTCCCCCAGGCGGTACTCCCACTCGGCAGTCAAAAGCGGAGATTGCAGCTGTTCCGGCAGAACGGTGATCAGGGAAACTGCATCGTGGGAAGGGAGAAGCTGCACCGTTTTCCTGCTCTTTTTTCGTTCCAGAAAACCGGCAGATACCAGCTTTTCCAAAATACCGGCACGGGTGGCCGGTGTCCCCAGACCCTTTCGTTCGGCATCCTCCGGCATATCCTCTTTTCCAGCAGTCTCCATCGCGGACAATAGGGTGTCCTCCGTAAAGTGCAGGGGCGGACTGCTTTTGCCTTCTTTGACGATTGCAGCAGCAACCGAAAGGGTCTGTCCTTCGGTCAGCTCCGGCAGGGCTTTCTCTGCGCCCTCTTTTTTCGGCTCTGCATTCTTCATTTTGGCACGGTAAGCGTCCTCCAGTGTTTTCCATCCGGGGTGCTTCACCGTTTTTCCTTTAGCGGTAAACTCCCCATCGGCACACGCTGCAATCACAACGGTTTCCGAATAGATATGGGGCTGGGCTACGGCGCACAGCAGACGCAGGGCCACCAGCTCCAGCACCGCTTTTTCTCCCGCAGGAAGGGCAGAAAGGTCTGCATCCTTGAGATTTCTGGTAGGGATTACTGCGTGGTGGTCGGTTACTTTCTTGTCGTTGATGACTGTCTGCGGATCACAGGTAATGGCGATCCCTTTGCGAAACGGCATAGCATTGGCAACCAAATTCACCAGCACCGGCAGGCTGTCTGCCATATCACCGGTCAGATAGCGACTGTCAGTACGGGGATAGGTGCAGAGCTTCTTTTCATACAGGCTTTGCAGATAGTCCAGAGTCTGCTGGGCTGTAAATCCAAGCAGGCGGTTGGCATCTCTTTGCAGAGTAGTCAGGTCATAGAGGGCAGGCGGCTTTTCGGACTTTTCCTTGCACTCCACTTTTTCGATTGTGACAGCTGCACCCTGACAGGCTTTTTTCAGCTGCTCTGCGCTTGCTCGGTCACTTATGCGCTCCCCGGATACGGTAAGACCGGGCAGCTCCAGCGCCACGGTATAAAAGGGAACCGGCTTAAAGGTGTCGATCTCAGCCTCTCGCTGGACAATGAGCGCCAGCGTTGGAGACATCACGCGCCCGATGTTGAGGGTGCGGTGGTACAGCACGGAAAAAAGCCTTGTAGCATTGATCCCCACCAGCCAGTCGGCCTTGGCACGGCAGAGGGCAGCATCCCGAAGTCCGTCATAGTCCGCACCGGGGCGCAGGTTTGCAAAGCCTTCCCTTATGGCGGAGTCCTCCATCGAAGAAATCCAGAGCCTTTTCATAGGCTTTTGACAGTCTGCCAGCTCATAGACGCTGCGGAAGATCAGCTCACCCTCGCGTCCGGCATCGCAGGCATTTACCACCTCCGTCACATCCGGGGCATTCATCAGCTTTTTGAGAATATCAAACTGCTTTTTCTTATCCTTTCCCACTACCATCTGCCAATGTTCCGGCAGAATAGGCAGGTCATCATATCGCCACTTGGCATACTTGGGATCATAACTGTCTGCATCCGCAAGACCGGCCAGATGGCCCACGCACCAGCTGACACGCCAGCCGTTACCCTCCAGATACCCGTCCTTACGAGCAGTTGCACCGATTACCGCAGCCAGACTTTGTGCAACCGATGGTTTTTCAGCGATTACCAGTTTATATCTCATCATCTTCAG
>NZ_WQOJ01000036.1:0-3230 GCF_018784545.1 Pseudoflavonifractor sp. MCC625
AGTTCCATCATCAAAGGAAAGCTCTGTTCATCCATAGGAGCTTCTGCTGCAAGAAAACCGATCAAAGCGGATAAGAGCAGCCGAGCCGCCGTCTGTTCTTGTTCCGTCAGCACGGCCATTGTTTTCTCCGCATTTGGCAGGATCTTTTCTTCCACAAAATCTGCCGCATCGTCGGAACAAAGCTGACGGATAGAATCTATGGACAATGAAACTGTCACGGTATCTAAGGAGAAATCAAAGGGGTCATCTTGCTTTGGCTTTCTCCGAAGTTTGTTTAACATGGTAGAAAGAATGTCGCCGCCAAAATACACGGCGATCACCAGCAGGTCAAAAACAGCAATCAGCTTGATAAATATAATCAGAACACTCATTTTTTTCGTTTCCTTTCTTTGAGCCAGCGTTCCATCTCACGATGGCAGATACCTACGCAGGGACTTCCATAATTCCCGCAGCCATAGCAGGGGTGGCTGTGGGGTAAAGAAGGAGGACGGGAAGTTTCCTTCCCGCCCTCCGGCCTGCGTGTCATCATGCGTTCATAGGGACTGTCTGTGAAACGGGTCATTTCACACTGTCCTCATCATCTTCTTCTGTGCTGCCCCCATCAGCGTCCGGTTCGTCCGACTCCTCATCCTCGGTTTCCCATTCCTCGGAATCTTCCTCGCCATAATCATAATCGTCCAGACTGTCATTGCCCTTGGTCTTAGGCTTGTTCTTAACAAGCTTCAAATAGGCAAATACGCCACAGCCGCCCAGCAGAGCCAGCAAAAGGACTATCGCAGCCGGGTTCAGTCCGGCAGGCTTCTCTTTTTCCGGCTCCGGTGTTTCTGCCGGAGGTTCCGGTGCTTTGCCCGTACATTTACTCTTATCAGTTACACAGACCGGGCAGGCCGTATTGACTGCCCCTGCTTCACATTTTGCCGTGCAGCTGCATACCGCAGGCGGCTCCTCTTTTGCTTTTCCATCTTCCATCAGTGCCATCAAATCCGCTTCATCCACCTGATTCAGAAAGTGAACAGCAGTCTTTTTATCCTCATTCGCCCTGTCAATCAGGATGTAAAAGTAATTTCCAGCTTTGGTCGTAACAGTAATAAGCTGCTTATTGCCTCCAAAATCATCCACCAGTGCCGCATTCCCCTCCGGTGTAAGTGCCGGTGCTGGTTCTGTTTCTTCCACAGTAACATTGCTGTCATTGGTAGAATCCTCTGCCGGTGCCGCCGGAGCCTGTTCTGACCCCTGTGCAAAAGCAGGGATCGTAAAGCCAAATGCCACAACCATTGTCAGGCAAAGGGCGGAAAGTGTTCGGAGCAATCGTTTATTCCTCATAGCTGTTTTCCTCCTGTTCGTTATTGTCATCAGCCAAACTGCCGGGAACTGTGCCACCGGACAGCATGGCGCTCAACTGGGTCGGGGTCATACGCAGGGCGCGCACCATCTGGACGATCTCCAGATTTTCTGCCTCGGTTTTCTGTGCTTCCAGCGCCTTGAGCTTTTCCTGATACTCTGCGATCTTCTCGCGGACCTTTGTAATCTCCTGGTCAATGCGCTCAATTTTGTTCTTTGCCATCGTCTATCACTCCTTCTTAAAAATCTCTGTTACCAGTTCATCAGGCCGTAGCCCTTAATGCTTTGATAATTCAGGTCATAACTTTTAATCTTGCAGGCATCGCCGGAATTTCCCTCCACGGTATAAACACGGCTGCCATCCGTACCGATCACGATACCTACATGGTCTGCTGTCCCATCCAAATCCCAGTCAAAGAAAATTGCATCTCCGGGAGCCAGATTGTTATAGCCTCTTGCGCCCCACTGTCCATGAGACTGGAACCACGGAACGCCCTGCCACTCACAGCCTGCAAAGCGCGGTTCACTTTTTCCTGCCTGGTTATAGCACCAGGATACGAAGCAGGCGCACCATTCCACGCGGCTGTCAAAGCCATACCAGCTCCAATAAGGATAGCCGCCCACATTGCCCACCTGACGCTTGGCCAGTTCCACCAGCTGAGGATTGCCGGGGCGGGTACCGTTAATGAACTGCACACCGGACAGATCTTCCGAGCCGCTGGTATCAGGGGAGCCGCCGCCAAACAACAGCGGCTTATTGCCCATGGTCTGCCGGTATACCTGATACATTTTCATCTGCTCCGGGGTCAGAAGTTCCGACACCACAGCGGAAATGGGCTTGCTGGCGAGTTTCACATTCAAAATGTAATACTCATAGGGAACTTCTTCTGAGGTGGTCTCACCGGTCTCCGGGTCGGTGGAGGTCTCCGTGCGGTACCGAATCTCCACTTCCTCAGTAAGCGTCAGCTGATACTGTGCTGCAAACACACGCGCCAGCTCTGCCTGAGCGCTCTGCCGGGTGTAGCCTTGCAAGACGGCAGAGAGAAATGCTGCCAGCTCATGAGGGTCATGGCCGATCATACCAAGGTCATAGCGATACTCGTCATACCCTGGGTGACTGCTTTCAATGTTGTCGATTTTCTCCTGCAACTGGGCTTCTCTGGCTGCATAATCTGCCTCCACCGCCAGCATTTCCGGGTCATCCGACGGATAGGTGGTGCCGGAGAGAACGGAACCGATGCTCTGCGCCATCATGGAGCAGGAGGACATGGTATTCATCAGCATACAGGTAATGAGGAACAAAACCCCTGCCATCAGGAAACCCTTCTTGTGGCGCATGACGAATGCCCCTGCCTGCTGTACCTTTTCTTTTACCGTCCTTGCGGCTTTTCCTGTTTTAGATGCAGCCTGGGCGGTATTTCCAGCAGTCTGACCGGCGTGTTTGGCGGCGGCATACTGCTTTTTGATGGCCTGCTTTTGCTGCCAGCGGGAAAGTGGATTGCTGGCAAACTGGGGATTTTCCTGCAAAGATTTCTGGTACAGAACATTTACATTTGCCTTTTCCAGTTGGCGCTCTGCCTGTGCTGCTTTGCGGTACGGCTTCAGCTTGTGGCTGTGATAGCCCTCCCGCACCAGATAAGCGCCGGTCTCCACCGCTTCCTCGGACTTGTGGGCGCTTTCCACGCCCACATTGTCCTGTTCTGTTTCCCGGATCTCTTTGTGGAGTTTGCCCGCAACCAGATGGACGGGAGCTTCCTTGACCCCTTGAGAAAGTTTGGAGGGTGGCTTTTTCTTGTCCTCAAAGGTCAACTTCGAGGTCTTTTTTCCGGTATCCGGGTCAATGACCGTCTGCCTGACCTTTTTCTTTGGGATATTGGCCTGCGCCTTAT
>NZ_WQOJ01000036.1:3240-5578 GCF_018784545.1 Pseudoflavonifractor sp. MCC625
AATCGGCTTTTCCAGTGCAGGGTCAGACCGTTCCTCATCAGTAAAACGCAGGCGCGGCTCCTTATTCAAACCATTCTCCCAGCATGAGGGAGGACATCATGTAGTGCAGCTCTGCATAAATGGCCATTCCCACAGGATCGTTGAACATACAGCCGGACAGGTAGGCATAAAACTGTGCCACAACATCGGACAGGATCTTTGCTTCGGTTCCTTCCAGAACCAGACCGCCCATACCTTCCTTAGCACGGATAGCACTCCAGATCTCTGCCAGACGGAGCAGCCCCACCTGACCGGTCTCATTCAGTTCGGCTGCCTGATCTGCCGCCGTGCGGCACTCACTTACCGCATCGGCCATGACTGTAAGAAGCTGGCTGCGCTGGGCATTTACCGCCCTGTCAAAAAACATCAGCGGGTTTTTATTCAAAATGTTGGGGTTCATCATTATTCATCCTCCTTTTTCAGTTCCTGGGGTTTTGTGGTCATAATGCGATAAAGCTCGGTATTCTTCGGGAAGTGATCCACGAAAGGCAGGATCGTGGAACCATAGAACAGCAGGCCCTCACCCTCACCGGAGTGTGTCACATAGCTAAGCTGGTGCGTGGAAATGCCCAGCTGCTTGGCAAGTATCTGACGGTCTCCGCCTGCCTGGTTGAGCATATACACGAAGTCGGAGTTTTCAAAGATGTTCTCTACCTCGCGGCTGCTCAAAAGGTCTTTGACATTCTGGGTAATACCTGTCGGAATACCGCCCCATTTACGGAATCGCTTCCAAATTTCTACTGTATAGGCAGCGGTCTGTTCCTCCTTCAAAAGCAGGTGCATCTCGTCGATGTAGTAGCGGGTGGACTTGTGAGCAGCGCGGTTGATGGTAACGCGGTTCCACACTTGGTCCTGCACCACCAGCATACCAATCTTTTTCAGCTGCTTGCCCAGCTCCTTGATGTCATAGCAGACAATGCGGTTGTTGATGTCCACATTGCTCTGGTGGTTGAACACATTGAGGGAGCCGGTTACATAGATTTCAAGGGCCGTAGCGATATACTGGGCTTCCTTTTCCTCCTGTTCCCGGAGCAGGTTATACAGATCCTCCAGTATGGGCATATTCTCCGGGTGCGGGTCATTGAGGTAAGTCTGATAGACCAGACGCACACAGCGGTCGATGATGGTTTTCTGCACCGGCTGTAAGCCCTCCTTACCGCCCACGATCAGCTCACACAAGCTGAGGATAAAATCAGATTTGAGGGACAGCGGGCTTTCATCATCCGAGTAGTCCAGGTTCAGGTCCATCGGATTGATGTAGTTGGTGGAGGTAGGCGAGATCTTGATGACCTGCCCATGCAGACGCTCAACAAGAGGTGCGTACTCCGCTTCCGGGTCACAGATAATGACATCATCGCTGGTAAGCAAAAAGCAGTTGGCGATTTCTCGTTTTGCGCTGAAGGACTTACCGGAACCCGGCGTACCCAAAATCAAGCCGTTGGGGTTTTTCAGCAGCTTTCGATCCACCATGATGAGGTTGTTGGACAGGGCGTTGATGCCGTAGTACAGAGCTTCTTTGCCGTTCTGGAATAATTCCTGTGTGGTGAACGGTACAAAGATGGCCGTAGAACTGGTGGTCAGTCCTCGCTGGATCTCGATCTGATTGAGTCCCAGGGGCAGACAGCTCATCAGCCCTTCTTCCTGCTGGAAGTCCAGCCTGGTCAGCTGACAGTTATACTTCTGGGCAATGGAGCCTGCCTGGAAAATGTTGTTGCCAAGCTGACGGGGATTGTCCGCTGTGTTCAGCACCAGAAAGGTCAAAAGGAACATTCTCTCGTTGCGGCTCTGCAAATCCTGCAAGAGTTTTTTCGCTTCACTGCCGTAGGTAGCAAGGTCGGATGGAATGATGTCCATGTCGTATCCGGCACGAACTGCTTTTTTCTGTTCCTCGATCTTACTGCGGTCCAGGTCGGTAATCTTGCGCTTTACCGTCTTAATGGCTTTCACCTGATCCACCGACTGAATGTGCATACTCACAATGAGCGAGCTTTCCATATCCAAAAAATCAGCCAGTAGACGGTCATTCAGCTCCGGTGCGAGAATCTGCAAAAAAGAAACAGCCCCGTATTTCTTGCCCATACGGAACTGCTTGCCGGTGCGGAACTCAAAGGAACTTGGTGCAATAAAATCCTTTGTGGACAGACCGGAAGGGGCCAGCCAGTCCCATTCAAACTGAAATGGGAGCTGTTCGTCCATGTGGAATACTGCATGAAGCTGAGAAAGCCTTTCTTTACCGTCCAGCGTTCTGGCAGCTACACCAAGACGCTTGAAGTTATTAAGTATATCGGTCTCAATACGC
>NZ_WQOJ01000036.1:5662-7084 GCF_018784545.1 Pseudoflavonifractor sp. MCC625
ATCCCTCTGGGGCGGGATGGAAATGGAGTTAGCAAAGGTCTCCTCCGATGCCGCAAGGTTCAAAAAAGACAGCTGGAAATGAATCGAGCTGTCAAAATAATTGAGGAAATCACACCAACCCTCAAAGATTGCCGTCTTATCTTCGTTTTGGGAGAGCTGATAGTTGATGTCCTGAAACTGAATGGTCTTTGTGTAGTGGCTGTCCGATATGCGGCAGATTCCGTCCGGCCACATCCGTTCATAAGGGATACTGTCCTGCGCAGATTTTCCTTTTTTGTCCGTGCGGTTGGCGCGGGCAATGGCCGCTTCGATCTGCTTCTTATCGGCGCGGGACAGCTTTTTCTTTGTCTTTACCGGCTGCACAGTTTTTTCCTCGGTTTTCCCGAACATCCGATGCAGCCATTTTTTTATTGCGGTGAACAATGTCATACACCTCCTTATCGAGCATTTCCTGCCGCTTTAATACGGCATAAAAGTTATTGGTCTGGTAGGGACGCTGCTTGGGACGGATCACAGCTACTTTGAGAATGTTGCCCACGATCTTTTCAAGGGGCTGTCCATGCTTTTCGTACATAGCCAGCATAAAGAAGGGCAGCATAACCAGCATCATACACATAGCCGCTACACTGTTTCCGGTAGGTTTTCTGAGCAAAAAGAAAAGCGGTACGCCAATAAGCGCTCCGCCCGTAAAACAGATAAGCTGTCGCTTGGTCAGATTGAACATGACCTTTGTTTTGACTTTTGTTAAGTCCTTGGGTACGGGTACATAAGCCAATGTGGAAACCTCCTTCCGTTTTAATGCGCCTGAAAGACTGATTTTGCGAGGCTGCCGGTTTTGAACAGTGTAAAGCACAGCAGTACGGTGTAGCCCACGCAGCTCCAGATTGCCATGATGATGTCATCTTCCAGAGCGATGTTCTGCACCAGCACAGCATAAATTGCCACGCAGACGATAATGAGAAACGCCTGAAAGCCCAGCGCCAGCAGGGATCGGAGGTAATTCTGTCCCATACCGCCCCATTCTTTACCCATCATTGCAGCCATTGGAACGGGAGCCACCGAAGTTACAAGGTAGATCTCGATCATACGGCCATAAATAACGATAAAGATACAGATATATAACGCCCACATAGTAATGCCAATAAAGAGGGATTGGAACCACAGTCCGAACAGCGGTCCCAGATCCATTTCCATCAGCCTCGGTTCCAGGTCGGTCATAACTGAGGAAATGTCAATGGACGCATCCGAATTGATAATCCCCGCCGCCTGCGCCACCACGCTCTGCGCCATATCAAAGACGCCCATCACGATATTCCATGTGTTTGTGACAATGAGAATGGCGGCAGCTGATTTGAACACCCACTTGAAAATCATCCAGGTATCCACATCATGCAGGTTGTTCTTGTCTGCAATCATCTGGAT
>NZ_WQOJ01000036.1:7094-7520 GCF_018784545.1 Pseudoflavonifractor sp. MCC625
ACCTGCAATCGGCACCATGATGGAGTTGGACAGATTCTCAATCATATTGAAAATACTGCCATTCCATCCCTGTGGGGTCTGTCCTACCTGTACGGATATATCCGCGACCTGTTGGTTTACGCTGTCAAACATCCCCGAAAGGTTGCTCATAATACCGCCCACCAGCATTTCTTTCAGCCAATTTGTCAGGGCTTCAAGTAAGAAATCCATACGGTGTCAACCTCCTTTCCGCCGCCCCCGCAAAACTGCGGGAGCGGCAAGGATTTCATACGGAATCGCTTAGACAGAGAAAAGCCCGGAGAGCAGAGGTACAAGGACCATGCCGACTACGGCTACACCAGCACCGGCCATGAGCTGTTTTATCCCCAATTAGGTGTAAAACTCTGCTCGATGGCGGGCGGCGGCGTACAAAAAATCTATATGGTG
>NZ_WQOJ01000037.1:0-1383 GCF_018784545.1 Pseudoflavonifractor sp. MCC625
GAGCTGCTGGCCATGGGCGCGGACAAGGCCGTGCTGGTGTCCGGCCGTGAGTTCGGCGGCAGCGATACTTACGCCACCTCTCAGATCCTGGCCGCTGCGCTGAAGAAGATCGGCGTGGACGACGAGACCATCGTGTTCTGCGGCCGTCAGGCCATCGACGGCGACACCGCCCAGGTGGGTCCCCAGATCGCTGAGAAGCTGAACCTGCCCCAGGTGACCTACGTCTCCGAGATCAAGGCGGAGGGGAAGAAGATCACCGTGCAGCGGATGCTGGAGGACGGCTACATGACCATCGAGGTGGCGCTGCCCTGCCTGCTGACCTGCATCAAGGAGCTCAACGAGCCCCGTTACATGAGCGTGGGCGGCATCGTGGAGGCCTACAGCAAGCCCTACGAGGTGTATGACTTCAACACCCTGAAGGACGATCCCCTGATCGATCTGGACACCATCGGCCTGAAGGGCTCTCCCACCAACGTGTACAAGTCCTTCTCTCCCCCGGTGAAGGGCGCCGGCATGATGCTGGAGGGGGCCGACAAGGCCACCTGCGACAAGCTGGTGTCGCTTCTGGATGAGAAGCACCTGATCTGATCGAAAGGAGAGCAGAAAAATGGCTTTTGATAGTAGAGACACCGGCGCCTTCAAGGGCGTATGGGTATTTTGTGAGCAGCGCGAGGGCAAGCTGATGAGCACGGACTTCGAGCTGATCAGCGAGGGCCGGAAGCTGGCGGACGACCTGGGCGTGGAGCTGTGCGGCGTTCTTCTGGGCCACAACGTGGAGGGTCTGGCGAAGGAGCTGGGCGGCTACGGCGCGGACAAGGTGTACGTGTGCGACCACGAGCTTCTGGAGACCTACACCACCGACGGCTATGCCAAGGTGATCTGCGACCTGGTGGAGGAGAAGAAGCCCGAGATCTTCCTGATCGGGGCGACCAACATCGGCCGTGACCTGGGCCCCCGCTGTGCGGCCCGTCTGCACACCGGCCTGACCGCCGACTGCACCCACCTGGACGTGGATGTGACCAAGTACAAGGAGTTCCTGAAGACCACCTCCACCATCGACGTGGACAACACGGTCTTTGAGGAGAACACCAACCTGAAGATGACCCGTCCCGCCTTCGGCGGCCACCTGATGGCCACCATCATCTGCCCCCGGTTCCGTCCCCAGATGTCGACGGTTCGTCCCGGCGTGATGAAGAAGGCTCCCTTCGACCAGGCCAAGGCTGACGCCGTTGTGGTGGAGAAGCCCGCGGTGGCCCTGACCAAGGAGGACATCCATGTGGAGGTCCTGGAGGTGAAGAAGGCTGCCAAGAAGCTGGTGGACCTGATCGGCGCCGACGTGGTGGTGTCCGTGGGCCGCGGCATCAGCAAGGACGTGGAGAAGGG
>NZ_WQOJ01000003.1:0-712 GCF_018784545.1 Pseudoflavonifractor sp. MCC625
TTGATCCCGTTCATTCGCTCTGCCGGAATTTCCTGATAGATGCGGACCGCCTCCTCCAAAGACAGGTTATCGTGGTATTCTCCGAGGTTTGGAAACTCCATGCACTCTGCCACATAGTAAGTCAGATTGCCGGTTGGCTGCTCTATCGGGGCGGTTTCCGACTCTGCCTTTGCATGGGGATCAATCCCACGCTCTTTGCAGATTTCCTTATAGTGGCGCTCAATGTCAGAGATCAAAGTGCCGGAGGTCTTATTGATGGTCTCCAAACTGGCTCTCAGCTCTTTCAGTTCCTTGCCCTGACTCCAGCTTGCAATATAGCCGAAGCTGTTTTCTCCGGTCTCAATGCCAAAATATTTGCAGACCGCATAGGAGATGCTTTCAGCCTCCACTTCCTCCGTGTGGCGGTCTTTCCTCTGTTCTTGCAAAAACTGGGTGAGGGTAGAAAAGCCGCCAACAAAATTCAGCCCTTCTTCCTCGGTCAGCATCAGGCGTCCATCTTCCTCCAGCTCCAGCGGCTCTGTCAGCAGAACGGAACCTGCATGGTTTACAACCACTTGTTCTTCTACACAGACCGGCTCTCCGGGGTCGTAGTCAGAACCGCGCAGGTCATAGCAATAAACGCCCTCCGGCAGATTATCACGGACAATCCGCCCATTGGAGAACAGACCGGGTTTATCAAACAGCTCGATCTCCTGATATTGCTCGTCATTGG
>NZ_WQOJ01000038.1:2500-5403 GCF_018784545.1 Pseudoflavonifractor sp. MCC625
TCTTGATGATTTTGAGAACAGCGAAGGCTGTTCTACAAGGTCAAGCTAGAAAGAGCGCAAGGGGAATGCCTTGGCATCAGGAGCCGATGAAGGACGTGACAAGCTGCGATAAGCTTCGGGGAGCTGCACATGAGCTTTGATCCGGAGATTTCCGAATGGGGAAACCCGCTGGAGCAATACTCCAGCATCCTGCGTTGAATCAAATAGGCGTAGGAAGGGAACCGCCTGAACTGAAACATCTAAGTAGGGCGAGGAAGAGAAATCAACCGAGATTCCGCTAGTAGTGGCGAGCGAACGCGGAAGAGGCCAAACCGGAGGATTTATTCTCCGGGGTTGTGGACTCACACAACGGTAGAATAGTTTAGCCGAATGGTATGGGAAGGCCAACCGTAGCGGGTGATAGTCCCGTAGGCGAAAGACGACTTCTATCAGTGAGGATCCAGAGTACCACTGGACACGTGAAACCCGGTGGGAAACTGGGGGGACCACCCTCCAAGCCTAAATACTACCTGATGACCGATAGAGGAGCAGTACCGTGAGGGAAAGGTGAAAAGGACCCCGGGAGGGGAGTGAAATAGAACCTGAAACCTTGTGCTTACAAGCACTCAAAGCCCGTTAAAGGGTGATGAGGTACCTTTTGTAGAATGGTCCGGCGAGTTATTGTCACTAGCAAGCTTAAGGTATTCAGTACCGGAGGCGAAGCGAGAGCGAGTCTGAATAGGGCGTATGAAGTTAGTGGCAATAGACCCGAAACCGGGTGACCTATCCATGGGCAGGTTGAAGTGGGGGTAAAACCCCATGGAGGACCGAACGCACGCTCGTTGCAATGATCGGCGATGACCTGTGGATAGCGGTGAAATTCCAATCGAACTCGGAGATAGCTGGTTCTCCCCGAAATAGCTTTAGGGCTAGCGTCAACTTAGATTACCGGAGGTAAAGCACTGAATGGGCTAGGGGCCGATAAGGTTACTGAACCCTATCAAACTAAGAATGCCGGATAATTGATGGTTGGCAGTCAGACAGTGTGAGATAAGTTTCATTGTCAAAAGGGAAACAGCCCAGACCCACAGCTAAGGTCCCTAATACATGCTAAGTGGAAAACGATGTGGAGTTGCGAAAACAACCAGGATGTTGGCTTAGAAGCAGCCACTCATTAAAAGAGTGCGTAATAGCTCACTGGTCGAGTGACTCTGCGCGGAAAATATAACGGGGCTAAGCATGTAACCGAAGCTTGGGCTTGTCGTAAGACAGGGGTAGGGGAGCGTCGAATATGGGGTGAAGTCGTAGCGAGAGCAGCGGTGGACTGTATTCGAGTGAGAATGCCGGAATGAGTAGCGAGAATTATGTGGGAATCATAATGGCCGAAAATCTAAGGTTTCTTGGGGAAGGTTCGTCCGCCCAAGGTAAGCCGGGAGCTAAGGCGAGGCCGCAAGGCGTAGTCGATGCACATACGGTAGAAATTCCGTAGCCGCCGAACTTTAAGCACGCTGACACTTTGGAATAGGAGAACCCGGGCGTTGGTTGACCCGGGCGTAAGGGACCGAAATATAGTAGGGAAGTCTTCGATGTCCAGAGGCGAGAAAAGGCGTGAGGTATACTAAGGCGCCCGTACCGCAAACCGACACAGGTAGATGAGGAGAGAATCCTAAGGCCAACGGGAGAAGGGTTGTTAAGGAACTCGGCAAATTGGCCCCGTAACTTCGGGATAAGGGGCGCCTCCTACGGGAGGCCGCAGTGAAAAGGCCCAAGCGACTGTTTACCAAAAACACAGGTCTATGCTAAATCGAAAGATGACGTATATGGGCTGACGCCTGCCCGGTGCTGGAAGGTTAAGAGGAGAGCTTAGCGCAAGCGAAGGTTTGAATTGAAGCCCCAGTAAACGGCGGCCGTAACTATAACGGTCCTAAGGTAGCGAAATTCCTTGTCAGGTAAGTTCTGACCCGCACGAATGGCGTAACGATTTGGGCACTGTCTCAACAGCCCACCCGGCGAAATTGTTGTACTGGTGAAGAAGCCAGTTACCCGCAACTAGACGGAAAGACCCCATGGAGCTTTACTGTAGCTTAATACTGGAAATCGGTAAATCATGTACAGGATAGGTGGGAGACTTGGAAGTACGGGCGTCAGCTCGTATGGAGTCACCCTTGGGATACCACCCTTGATTTGCTGGTTTTCTAACCTGCGGCCGTGAATCCGGTCGGGGGACACTGTTAGGTGGGCAGTTTGACTGGGGCGGTCGCCTCCAAAAAGGTAACGGAGGCGCTCAAAGGTTCGTTCAGCACGGACGGAAATCGTGCAGTGAGTGTAAACGCATAAACGAGCCTAACTGCGAGACCGACGGGTCGAGCAGTAACGAAAGTTGGAGTTAGTGATCCGGCGGTATGTGAGTGGAAATGCCGTCGCTCAACGGATAAAAGCTACCCTGGGGATAACAGGCTGATCTCCCCCAAGCGTCCACAGCGACGGGGAGGTTTGGCACCTCGATGTCGGCTCGTCGCATCCTGGGGCTGTATTCGGTCCCAAGGGTTTGGCTGTTCGCCAATTAAAGCGGCACGCGAGCTGGGTTCAGAACGTCGTGAGACAGTTCGGTCCCTATCTGTTGCGGGCGTAAGAGATTTGAAGGGAGCTGTCCTTAGTACGAGAGGACCGGGATGGACAGACCGCTGGTGTACCAGTTGTCCTGCCAAGGGCACGGCTGGGTAGCTACGTCTGGACGAGATAAACGCTGAAAGCATCTAAGCGTGAAACTCCCCCTAAGATTAGATCTCTCACTCTTTATGAGGTAAGGCTCGATGTAGACTACATCGTTGATAGGCCGGAGGTGGAAGTGTGGTAACACATGCAGCTGACCGGTACTAATAAGCCGAGGGCTTGACCTTAACAAGAAGCAATGCAGGCGCTTG
>NZ_WQOJ01000039.1:0-350 GCF_018784545.1 Pseudoflavonifractor sp. MCC625
CCGTAGACGTTGGGGTTGGCGGCAAAGCCGGCCATCACGTCCATGGTCAGCTGCTGGTCAGAGGCGACCTGAGAGCAGCCGTTCTGGTTGTTGAAGGTGACGGAGCCCACCACCTGCTGGGAGATGATGCGGGTGGTGTCCGATGCGCAGACGCTGGCGGGCAGGATCAGAACCTTGTTCCGGATACCCACGCGGCCGTCGGGACGCTTATAACCATAGAAATTCATGCCTTACTTCCTCCCTTTCCCTTATGCCTCGGCTTCCAGGTCTTCGCGGTGGCTCTCCACATTGTGGACGTGGACATGCTCGCCGGCCTTGATGTCGCAGGAGGCAATGCCGATGTGCTCGCC
>NZ_WQOJ01000039.1:406-209295 GCF_018784545.1 Pseudoflavonifractor sp. MCC625
CGTGTCGCCGCTCTGAATGGCCTCAATGGCCACGGCCACATTGTCCTTGGGGTCAATGATCATTGCATTGCGCATGGTGGATATCTCCTTTCGGTCATGAGTGGATCAGATCTGAACCAGTGGGGGTATACAAACGGGTGTCTGTTTGGAAATACATTCCGGGCACCCGAAGAGCGCAGAGACAGGCTTCTGTTCTTAAATAAGAACAATGTTCTCATTACGGAATACTATATGTAACGTACCATTTCACGGGAGAAATGTCAATAGAAAACGGGGATATTGGGCGGATTTTGTGCTAAATACAGAGGTGAGAAATGTGCCGGACAGGCGTCGGACTTGCAAAATACAGGAGCCTTTGCTATGATGATAAAATATACCATCAAAAAATGCAATGGTCTGATCTGGATGGAGGAACCTATGGGACAGGAACAGCACCGTGCCACCACACGGGTTTTGGATATATTGGAGCACCTGGCGTCGGAAGGCGGAGCGGGGAGGACATTGACGGAGCTGTCAGTCGCCCTGGATGCACCAAAGAGCAGTCTCTTTCCGATTCTGCATACGCTGGCGCAGCGGCGCTATGTGCGGCTGGACCGGGAGACCGGGCGCTATTCGGTGGGCATCTCGGCCTACGTGCTGGGGGAGGCCTATGGGGCCGGACGGCGGGAGAGCATTCTCCGGCGGGTCCAGGAGCTGATGGAGCAGGTGGCGCGGCGCTGCGAGGAGCCGTGTCAGTTGGCCATTCTGGACGGGGAAAACGTACTCTATATCGGCAAGGCGGACTCTGACCAGGCCATCCGCATGATCTCACGCCTGGGAAGCCGCCTGCCCGCCAATGCCACAGCGCTGGGAAAGGCCCTGCTGAGCGGTCTGGAGGACGACGAGGTGCGGCAGCGCTTCTCCCAGGGACTGCCACGGCTGACCGACCACACCATCACCGATCTGGAGCCCCTTCTGGCACAGCTCAAACAGGTGCGGGAGAACGGGATCGCCTGGGAAGAGGAGGAGTCCACGCCGCATCTGTGCTGTGTGGCCGTCCCGCTGCGGCAGCGGGGAAGCGTATTTGCGGCATTGAGCGTATCCATGCCCCTGTTCCGGGCCACACCGGAAAAGCGGGAGGGGGTCAGCAACTGTCTGCGGGAGGTGGCCTCTGAGATCAATACCCTGGCGGAGGAGCGGGGCATATCCCTGGATATTCTGTAAGAAACGTATGTGGAAAACGTGCCGGATCGATCCGGCGTTTCCGCGTGGTTTGGAGGGAATGGCAGTGCATTTGTTTTTGACGGGAGAGATCCAGGTGGGGAAATCCACGCTGCTGTCCGCTCTGCTGCGCTCGCTGGGGCTGCCGGCCTGCGGATTTCGCACCTGCTGGAGGCGGACGGAAGCGGAGGATACCCTCCACCTTCTGCCCTGGGGGATGGATGCGGACTGTGGGGCGGACAATCAGGTGGCCCGGCGTCGGAATGGACGGGCGGAGATCCTGCCGGGCCGGTTTGACGCGCTGGGGCCGGAACTCCTGACACCGCGTCCCGGGTGTGCGGTGATGGTCATGGACGAGCTGGGCTTTTTGGAGCGAAACGATCTGCGCTTTCAGGAGGCGGTGCTGCGTGCGCTGGACGGGCCGCTTCCGGTTCTGGGGGTCATCAAACCCCGGCAGGAGTCCTTTCTGGATCGGGTACGGGCCCATGCGGGGGTGCAATTGGTGACGGTCACGCCGGAAAACCGGGACGACTTGCGGACCTCTGAGCTGCTTGCTGCCTGGTGTGCATCGGTCCGGTCTGAGTAAAAAATGGATAAAAAATAGGCCGGTCCCCGGAAAAGGGGACCGGCCTATTTTTGCAGTTTACTGTGCGGAGAGGTACTGTGCAGCTACGGTAGCTGCAGTGGCGGCGTCGGCGGTATAGGCATCAGCGTCGATATCCTCACAGAAGCGTTGGGTGACCGGGGCGCCGCCCACCATGATCTTGACCTGATCGCGGATGCCGGCGGCCTTGGCGGCCTCCACCACCTCACCCATGGCGGGCATGGAGGTGGTGAGGAGGGAAGAGCATGCAATGATGGAACAGTTCTGCTCCATGGCAGTCCGGATAAAGGTCTCAGGGGCCACATCCACGCCCAGGTCAATGACCTCGATCCCCTGGCCCTCAAACATCATGCGGACCAGATTTTTGCCGATGTCGTGGAGATCGCCCTTTACCGTGCCCAGGCAGGCGCGGCCAAGCGGGGCCGCATGGTCACCAGTCAGGTGGGGCTTGAGCAGCGCAGTGCCTGCATTCATGGCCTTGGCTGCCATCAGGACCTGGGGCACGAACATGGTACCGGCCTTAAACTGTTCGCCCACGATTCCCATGCCGGCCAGCAGACCATCCTCCAGAATGGCGCGGGGGGCGAGTCCTTCTTCCAAAGCGCGGGGGACCAGCTCCTGGACTAATTTGGTCCGACCTTTTTGGATGGCTTGCGAGAGTTCGTTCAGTGTGCTCATGTTCGATCAGATCCTTTTCGAAGAAGTTGTGTATGATTATAGCAAAGTGAGAAAAAAATAAAAAGTGACTGGGAGAAAAAAGTGATTTTCTGACAAAATGGGAAAAAATGAGTGGAGGAAAGGGGGAAAAGCCCGTCATTTGGACAAGAGAAGATTCTTCCATGCCAAAGGTGTGTGACATTGGCAGAGCGGCCGGCGTGTGGAACACGAGGTGGAAGCCATATTAAAGAGTGTTCCGCAATTGGATCTGCGGAATGAAACACATCAAATCAAAAGGGGTGATTTTGTGCGGGAAGAATCCAATAAGCAGCCGTGGGGCGCACTGGCGCTGCGGGTGGCGGCAATGATGCTGTCCCTGGGGGCGCTGCTGGCTGTGGCAACGCCGGTGCAGGCATCCGCAGCGCAGGGGCATACGGTGAGCCGAACGGTGATCCCCATGGGCCGTGCCGTGGGGATCAAACTGTTTTCCGACGGCGTTATGGTGGTAGGACTGGCCGATATCGAGACGGAAAAAGGGACAGCCAATCCGGCCAAGACCTGCGGACTAAAAGAAGGAGATATCATTACCCACCTGAATCAGGAAGAGGTGGACTCCATTGAAGAAGTGCAGGCCATTCTCCAGGAGACAGGAGGAGAGGCCATGAGCATCCGGGCCAAGCGGGGGGAAGAAGAGGTCCAGATGACGGTCCAGGCGGTCCAGTGCAGCACAGACGGCAGCTACAAGCTGGGGGCGTGGATCCGGGACTCCATGGCGGGGATCGGGACCATTACCTTTTATGACCCGACCTCCGGTGTCTTTGGCGCGCTGGGCCATGGGATCAGTGACATGGATACCGCCAAGCTGATGCCGCTCCAGTCGGGCAGCATTATGTTTGCGGAAGTGAGCGATGTGCAGAAAGGTGCCGTGGGGGCCCCGGGCCAGCTTCGGGGGGCCTTCCAGGTAGAGCAGGACCTGGGAGAGCTCTATGCCAACACCTCCAGCGGCATTTTCGGCACCTGGACCGGCGTGGAGCTGGAGACAGGGATGGAGCCCATTCCGGTGGCTCAGCGGAGCGAGGTGCGCACCGGAAAGGCCACCATCCGCTCTAATGTGGCGGGCACGGAGATCAAGGAGTATGAGGTGGAGATTGTGCGCCTCTACCCGGAGAGCAGCGGAGAGCACCGGGACCTCATGCTCAAGGTGACGGACGAGACCCTTCTGAAGGAGACAGGGGGCATCGTACAGGGTATGTCCGGCTCCCCGATCATCCAGAATGGCAAGCTGGTGGGAGCAGTGACCCATGTACTGGTCAACGATCCCACCCAGGGCTACGGTATTCTGGCGGAGAATATGCTGAAAACCGCGGAAGAGAGCTAAGAGCACACACCGATAGAAAGCGCCCGGCCCTGGAAGATTAGCCTCAGCCAGTGATTTTGATTCTGTCCGTATTGAGATTGTGCGCCCTGTGCGCAAGGTGACAGATGAGACGCTTCCGAAAGCGGTTCGGGATGTACAGCGGCAGAGCGATTGTCCAAATAGAACATGCCCCGGCGGTCATCCAGACCGCCGGGGCATGTCTTTGTGTGCTCAGGAGAAGGAAATATCATAGATGCCATATGCAGCTCTGGAATTCCAGTCGGGGGATGTCGTGAGCAGGAGCTTCACATTGGCGGCACGATTCAAGGGAAGGGAGATCGTTTGGGGTGCACCATCCCATTTGAGGTCATAGCTGGTACTCAGCTCCCCGTCCAGATAGACCTCCAGAGTGGAGTCATCCTCGTATGTTCCGTCCACATGGCCTACCGTAAAGGTCATGGTATTGTATTTCAAATCTGTATTCCAGAGAGAATAGGCCGCTTCTCCATTGTTGTCCTGAAGGAAGACGCCCTCCGTGATGTCCTTTCCAGATACGGTCATGTACTTTTCGGAATTGCTGCCGTCAAAGATCTTGCTCCACGAGTTTACCTGATAGGGGGGGCAGCAGCTTCATCCAGCTGTCGGTTTGACCGGGGACCTCGCCCACATAGATGGTAGCGGTGTCGCCGTCCCAGGTGACCTCTTTCCCCAGGGCCTCACTCACGGCGCGGACGGGCAGATAGGTGGTGCCATTGCTGGCGAAGGGCTCCACCACGTTGCCATTGGGATCCTTGGGAGTCACTTCCTTGCCGTCAACGACCAGACGGATCCCCATGTAGTTGGCTTCGATTTTTTGGTGGTGACCGCGCTGGAGGCCAGCGCGACGCCGCAGAGCAGACTGGAAAGAGCTGCGGCGGCGATAATACGATTGCGAACCATTTTTTTCATATCAGATGCCCTCCCATTTTTATTTATCGAATTCTGATCATAAAAGCTTAAAAAATTTCTAAATCTTAACTTTAGTATCTACCTCTGGATCTGTTTTGTCAAGAGATGGGAGAAGGGAAGGACACCGGGTTGAAGAGATTCAAAGAGTCGGCATGAGAAAAAAGGGCAGTTTCAACACTTGCCTTCATTGGGGAGGGAAAGCACAGGCTTAGCCAGTGGTTATGACTAAAAGAGGAGGAGCTGGTAGTCATCGAAGAGAATGGCGGGGCTCCATCCCGCGGTATTGACGGGTGAGGAGTGTACACAGTTCTCCATAATATTTCAGGTATGCCTTCTGGGCCTGGCGGCGAAGGAACTGCCGCTCCTGAAAGGCCTTCCAGCGGCTGCAGGTTTTGTGACAGCCAGGTGTGTACGCGAGACAAGTGTTCTGACATGGAAGCATAAGATGGCTCCTCTCTATCCGTTGAATGGGGCATAAAGCCGTTCCGATTCGATTGGACTCACAAGCGCCTGCTCTGGTTGATTACCAGTATAAGGGGTGGACAAGAGAAGTTCTATCCAAGGGGTGTAAAGTTTGGATAAAACCTCTGTATAACTAGAGAGGATAAGACCGGGAAACGAGCGGAAAATGGGGCACATATCCCGATTTTTTGCAGAGGATACGATTCGTTTACAGAAGCTGCAGTCCCAAAGAAAGCAGTTATATCCTGTTTTTGACAGGTAAAGTGGGGGAAAAGCTCTGATTTCTGTCAACAAAAGACGGAGAATGGATCGGAAAAGGCACCGGGAGCAGGAATATGCATTTACACAGATTTCACATGGGATGCGTTGTTGTATTTACATGACCTATTTACAATGAAAGTGCGGAAACCAATGGGCCGGGCTGTAACACGCAAGAGAAAGATTCCCGGCCGACGACAGAGTGGTGGCTGGAGGGAGGTCCTGTCGGGCCATGCCCACACCACCGTTATACCGTAAGAACAGGAGTGGATTTCACAATATGAACCATATGAGCAAACAGGCCTGTGCGGCGCTGCTGTCCGGCGTCCTTCTGACGGCGGGAGCGCAGGCGGCGGTCATCACGACTTCCACCGACCAGATTACGCTGGGGGAGAACAGCAATACCTTTACGCTGGAGTTGCGTCTGGAGGAGGACAAGCCCTTTGCCGGAGCAGAGTTTGGAATCGATCTACCGGAGAAGACGACCCTCACCCAGGTGGACTATCTGGATCAGGCCATCCGGGAGGCCTCCCACACTCCGGAGGTGGTGCGGGACGGCCGGGTCTATTTCGGATTTTACGGCGCCAGCAATGCCTTCCAGGGGGAGTACAGTGTGGCGCGGCTGACCTTTACCTATACAGGCAGTGAGGATGCCCTGCTGTCCCTTGGAACGTCCAATGTGGTTACCCTGAATGAGGATGGCACCACGACGGGGGACACCAGTTCGGCGCCCTTCCAGGTAAAGATTGAGCGGGAAGAGAGCAGCGGCGGAAGCGGCGGCTCAGGTGGTTCCGGCGGGAGTGAGCGTCCGGAAGAGGATATCGACGAGGGGGAGACCCCGCTGAATCCCGGTGTCTTTACGGACCTGGAGGGACACTGGGGCAAAGACGCCGCGCTGCGCGCAGTGGAGATGGGGCTGTTCAGCGGTACGTCAGCCACCACGTTCAGCCCGGATATGGCCCTGAGCCGCGCCATGCTGGTGACCGTGCTCCACCGGCAGGAGGGGACCCCTGCCGCGGCACAGGCGGCCTTTCAGGACGTGAGTGCAGGAAGCTGGTATGAGAGCGCCGTCAATTGGGCGGCGGCAGAGAACATTGTCTCCGGCGTGGGAGAGGGCCGTTTTGCGCCGGATCAGGCCATTACCCGGGAGCAGCTGGCGGTCATGCTCTACCGCTATGAGCAGTATCGGGGCAGTGCACCGGCCTCTACGGGAGACCTGAGTGCCTTTGTGGACCGCGATCAGATCTCCCCGTGGGCGGAGGAGGCCATGAAGTGGGCTGTGGGCGCTGGAATTCTCAGCGGAAAGGATGGCGCGCGCCTGGATCCCCAGGGCAGCGCGACCCGCGCTGAGGCAGCCTCCATTCTGGTGCGCCTGCTGGATCGCTGATATACGGATTTTTTGTGCGGGGCATCCGGCGCGGTGAGCGGCGGATGCCCCTCCTTTGTCTTTGCTTCCAGCGGAAAGGGGAGAAGCGTCAAGGATTTGTAAAACCAGGACTGTGTGCCGGCAGCGGTATCCATGGAACAAAAAGCGGGGGGATTCCGGGCAAAAGAAAGGGAAAACCGTGCCCAATTTCCCTAAAAGAACGGAGGAAGCACAGACCGACGGAGCGGTGTGTAAGGAGATGGTATCCCGGAAGGGGGGCAAACTGACGGAGTCTTTGCCAGTCCTTTACGGGAGCCTGGTGGAAGGAAACGGGGCCGGACTGGTATAGTACTCTACGGATGAAAACGGAGAAACGATGCGAAAGGAAGACAAGTATGCTGGAACTCAATCACATCCGTAAGTCGTTTGACGGGACTCCGGTCCTGCATGATATTTCGCTCCGGGTGGAGGATGGCGAGATCGTGTCTATTCTGGGCCCTTCCGGCTGTGGAAAGACGACGCTGCTCAATCTGATCCTGGGCCTGACCGATGCTGACAGCGGAGAGATCCGCTACAACGGCGAGGATCTGACCCGCACTCCCATGGAGAAGCGGGGCTTCAACATCGTCTTTCAGGACTATGCCCTCTTCCCCAATCTGAATGTCTATAAGAACATCACCTACGGCCTGAAAAACCGCGCGCACCTGACCTCTCAGCAGGAGGTGGAGGAGCTCATCGACCTGCTGGGCCTGCGGGACCATCTGAGCAAGCGGGTGGACCAGCTCTCGGGCGGCCAGAAGCAGCGTGTGGCCCTGGCCCGCACCATGGTGATGAAGCCCCGCATCCTGCTGTTGGATGAGCCCCTCTCTGCCCTGGACGGCGTGATCAAAGAGTCCATCAAGGACCGGATCAAAACCATTGCCCGGGAGTATCACCTCACCACCATCATCGTGACTCACGACCCCGAGGAGGCCCTGACTCTCTCTGACCGGGTTCTGATCATTGATAAGGGAACCATCTCCCAGTATGCCAGACCCGAGGAGATCGTCCATCAGCCCAAAAACGACTTCGTGCGCAAGTTCATCCTCAATCAGCTGGAGATCAAGCGGGACAATATCTATGCCCTCTTTGGCCGGCCGAGCGTGGCTGCCGCTGTGTAACACACAATGCGCAAAAACATCGAACTTAAGCTGATCTTTTGGGCCATTGTGGCACTCTTTGCGGCGTTTCTGGCAGCGCCGCTCCTCCTTCTCTTTGGAAAATCGGTGTGGGACGGCGGCCTTACGACGGAGTTTTACACCTCCGTTGTGGTCAAAAAGGGCTTCCTTCCCGCCCTGGGCAACAGCTTTGCCGTGGCCTCCGCCGCGGCGGTGATCGCGGTGGTCATCGCGTTCCTGCTGGCCTACGCGGTACACTATACGGCCCTGCCCCTGTGGGCCAAGCGCCTCATCAGCGCCATCGCCACACTGCCCATGTTCTTGCCCACCATTACCTATGGCTTTGCCATCATCTACTCCTTTGGCAAGCAGGGACTCCTGACCCGTCTGCTGGGACGGCAGCTCTTTGATATCTACGGTTTCTGGGGACTGCTGGTGGGATATGTGATCTATACGGTGCCCACCGCCTTCCTGCTGATCCACAATACCATGGGATATGTGGATAAAAAGACGCTGGTGGTCTCCAAGGTCATGGGAGACCAGACCATGTCCACCTTCTGGATTGCGGTAGTGCGCCCCCTGCTGGGCACGCTGGCCGGTGCCTTTATCCAGGCCTTTTTCCTGAGCTTTACCGACTTCGGTATCCCGGCCTCGGTGGGCGGAGGATATGATGTGATCGCCACGCTGCTCTACAATCAGATGCTGGGCGGCATCCCGGACTTCAACCGGGGCGCGGTGGTGGCCGTCATCATGCTCATCCCCTCGGTGGGAAGTATCTGCCTCCTCCAGATTCTGGAGCGCTTCAACATCCGGTATAACCGGATCTCCCCCGCGGAGTTGCGCCGCAACCCGGCCCGCGACGCCGGATGGGGGGCCGTGACAGCGGTCTTGTCGGTCCTGATGCTCTCCCTCTTCGCGGTCATCTTTGTGGTGCCCATGGTGGAGGACTGGCCCTACAAGACGGGATTTTCTCTGGAGCATGTGCAGACTGTGTTCGCCGACAGCGAACTGCTGACCGTATACCAGCACTCCCTCTTCATGGCCCTTGCTACCGCCCTTCTGGGAACGGTAGTGGCCTACGGAGCGGCCCTCATCACAGCGCGGAGCACGCTGGCACAGGGGTATAAGCGCACCGTGGAGAGCATCGCACTGGTGACCAACGCCATCCCCGGCATGGTCCTGGGCGTAGCCTACCTCTTCCTGTTCTCGGGAACCGAGCTGCAGAACACCCTGCTTCTCATGATCCTATGCAATGTGGTGCACTACTTTTCCACCCCCTACCTCATGATGAAAAATTCCCTCTCCAAGATGAACGCCGGCTGGGAGACCACCGCGATGCTCATGGGGGACAGCTGGATCAAGACCATCCTGCGGGTGGTCACCCCCAATGCGCTCTCCAGCCTCATCGAGGTATTCAGCTACTATTTCATCAACTCCATGGTGACCATCAGCGCCCTGATCTTCATTGCCGGTGCGCGCACGATGGTGCTGACCACCAAGATCAAGCAGCTCCAGTATGTCAACAAGTTCAACGAGGTCTTTGTGCTCTCGCTGCTGATCCTGGCCACAAACCTGGTTGCAAAGGCGGCCTTTTCCTGCCTTGCAAATCATAAAAAGAAGAAACCAATCCAACAGACACAAGCTTAAAAAAGAGGAGAGAAACCAAAATGCATCTCAAGAAACTGATGGCCATGGGCCTTTCCCTCAGCATGGCGGCAGCCCTTCTGGGCGGCTGCGCCGCCGGCAGCGCAAGCACGGGCAGCGATTCCGGCAGCGGCGACGCCGCACCCAAGGAGGAACAGGTGGTCCTCTACTCCAACGCCGACGATGAGGCCATCACCGCGATGACCAACGCCCTGGATGCCAATGGCTACAAGGACAAGTACATCATCCAGACCTTTGGCACCTCCGAGCTGGGCGGAAAGCTGATGGCGGAGGGCAAAAATCTGGAGGCCGATCTGGTCACCATGAGCACCTTCTACCTCCAGAGCGCCCAGGATCAGAACCAGATGTTCCTGCCCCTGACCTTTGATGTGAATACCCTGGAGGAAGTGCCTGACTACACCGCTCCCATCACCTCGCAGGAGGGCGCCATCATCGTCAACACCGAGCTCATGGAGTCCGAGGGCCTGCCCATGCCCACCAGCCTGAAGGATCTGACCGATCCCGTCTATGCCGGTCAGGTGGCTGTGACCGACATTCAGTCCTCCTCCACTGCGTGGCTGCTCATCCAGGCGCTGGTCTCGGAGTATGGAGATGAGGGCGCGCAGGAAGTGCTCTCCGGCATTTATCAGAACGCCGGCGACCACATCGAGACCTCTGGTTCTGCGCCTCTGAAGCTGTGCCGCGCCGGTGAGCTGGCTGTGGGCTTCGGCCTGCGCCACCAGGCGGTGGCGGACAAGGCCGACGGCCTGCCCATCGACTATGTGGATCCCACCGAGGGCAACTTCTCCCTCACGGAGTCTGTGGCTGTGCTGGACAAGGGGGATGAGACCAATCCTCTGGCCATGGAGATGGCCCAGTGCATCATCGAGAATGCCCGCGAGGAGCTGCTGGCCACCTATCCCAACCCCCTCTATGAGGGCGAGACCTCGGATTCCGCCAACAAGTCCGCCTATCCCAAGACCTTCAGCGAGCCTCTGACTCTGGAGCTGTTCCAGAAGCACCAGGAGCTGTCCGAATCCGCTAAGCCCTGATAGAACCGATCATAACAGGGGGCGCACGGGTGTGCGTCCCCTGGTTTTTAGAGAAGAAAGGAAGAATGAGACCCATGAATCGCTATAAGCTGCTCACCCCCGGACCGCTGACCACCACGGACACCGTGAAGGCGGAGATGCTTTTTGACCACTGCACCTGGGACGACGATTACAAGCAGATCACCCAGCGCATCCGCGCCGCGCTGCTGGAGCTGGGCCATGTGTCTGAGCCCGAGTATACCGCGGTGCTCATGCAGGGCAGCGGTACCTTCGGTGTGGAGTCGGTCATCACCAGTGTGGTGGGGACGGGGGATAAGCTGCTCATTGCGGCCAACGGCGCCTATGGCCTGCGCATGACCGAGATTGCCCAGCACGCGGGGGTAAACTATGTCCTCTATGAGGAGGAGAACACCCGCCGCCCCAATCCGGAGAAGATTGCCCGGATGCTGGAGGCAGATCCCGGGATCACCCATGTATCCATGGTACACAGCGAGACCACCAGCGGCATCCTCAACGATATCCAGGCGGTAGGTGAGGTGGTCCGCCGGGCGGGCAAGACCTTCATCGTGGACGCCATGTCTTCCTTTGCCGGCGTGGACATTCCTGTGGCCGACTGGGGGATCGACTTCCTCATCAGCAGCGCCAACAAGTGCATTCAGGGTGTGCCCGGCTTCTCCTTTATTCTGGCCCGGCGCAAGAAACTGGAAGAGAGCGCCGGAAAGGCCCGCTCCCTTTCGCTGGACCTGTACGCCCAGTGGCGTACCATGGACATTGACGGCAAGTGGCGCTTTACCTCTCCCACCCATGTGGTGCTGGCCTTTGCCAAGGCCCTGGAGGAGCTCAAGGCGGAAGGCGGCATCCCCGCCCGCTATGCCCGCTATGCCGTGAACCACCAGCTCCTGGTGCAGCGGATGGAGGCGCTGGGCTTCCGCACCTATCTGGAGGCAGAGGTCCAGGGTCCCATCATTACCACCTTCTTCTACCCTGAGGGGGCCAAGTTCACCTTCCGCGAGATGTATCAGTACATCAAGGAGCGGGGATACGTACTCTATCCCGGAAAGGTGATGGAGGCGGAAACCTTCCGTGTAGGCAATATCGGAGAGATCTATCCCGAGGATATTGAGAAGCTGGCCGCCATTATGGCTGATTTTCTGCGGGAGGTGCAGGGATGAACACCAAGCTTTTGATTCTGGACTGGGCCGGAACCGCAGTGGACTACGGCTGTTTTGCGCCGGTCAATGCCTTTGACCAGGCCTTCCGCGCCTTTGGGGTGGAGGCCACCATGGAGGAGATCCGCCGGCCCATGGGCATGCTCAAGATCGACCATATCCGCACCATGCTGGCTATGGAGCGCATTGGCGCGTGCTGGGCCCAGGTCCACGGCCGTGCCCCGGAGGACAAGGATGCCCATGCCATTTACGGTGTCTTTGAGACCAAGCTGATGGAGAGCCTGGAGCAGTATGCCATGCCCAAGCCCGGCGTGCTGGAGACGGTGGAGCGCCTGCGGGCCATGGGGCTGCGCATTGGCTCTACCACCGGATACACCGATGCCATGATGGAAGTGGTCACCGCGGGCGCGGCCCGGGCGGGGTATGCCCCGGACGCCTGGTTCAGCCCCGATGCGGTGGACGGACTGGGCCGTCCCTATCCGTATATGATTTATGCCAATATGAAGAAGTTCCGCATCCAGTCGGTGCACCAGGTAGTCAAGATCGGCGACACGGTTTCCGACATTCAGGAAGGTCTCAACGCCGGGATCTGCTCTCTGGGCGTCATTGAGGGAAGCAGTGTTCTGGGTCTGACCGAGGCGGAGTGGAAGGCCCTCTCCGCCCAGGAGCAGGCTGCGGCGGCGGAGAAGGCCCGCAGGACCTTTGAGGAGGCCGGTGCCCACGGAGTACTCAACCGGCTGGAGGAGCTGCCCGGCTGGCTGGAGGCCAACGGCTGATTCCAATGACAGAAAACGCGTCCGTGTACATCCAAAGGGATGGACGGACGCGTTTTTTCTGTGCAGGAGAGGCATATATCCCGGTTGTTTTCGGAAAGAGGGCAGAAAACAGGGCTTTTTTTGGACATTCTGACCGTAAAACTTTTGTAAATTTTCTTGCGGATCGCACCAAAATCACGTACACTGAACACAATAAGAGAGGTGGAAAAGCGTGAAATGCGGGATCATAGATGTGGGTTCCAATACCATTCGACTCTCCATTTACCACTATGAGGGGCGTCGATTCAAGCTTTTGATGAATAAAAAAGAGATGGCGGGCCTGGCCGGGTACATCCAGAACGGTACACTTTCCGACAGCGGAATCCTGGTGGCCTGCCGGGTGTTGGCCGGCTTTAAGGCTATACTGGAGAATTTTGATATTCAGGAAATGCATGTATTTGGCACGGCGTCCCTGCGTAATATCGTCAATACGGAAGAGGTGCTGGATACCATCCGCCTGGTGACCGGGATCGAGGTTTTGGTCCTCAGCGGCGCGGAGGAGGCGGCCTATTCCTTCCTGGGGGCCACCGTGGGGGGCGGAGCGCCGGCGGCCGGATTGCTGGCGGACATCGGCGGAGGCTCCACCGAGCTGGTCTCCTACGAGGGCGGGAGGATCACCTCCGGGTGCAGCCTTCCCATGGGCTCCCTTTCCCTGTATACCAAATATGTATCCGGTCTCTTCCCCACAAAAGAGGAGCGGCGTGCCATCCGCGCCCAGGTAAAGACCGAGCTGGAGCGGGCCAAAACCGCAGGGGTGCGGTGCAGCCATATGACCGGTGTGGGCGGGACCATCCGTGCAGCGGCAAAGCTGTGCAACGACCGGAGCAACGCCGATCCCGACAATCCGGTCCTTCCGGCCTGGGAGCTGCAGGAGCTCTATCAGCAGCTGAAAAAGGGGGACCAGAAGACCCTGCGGCAGATCCTGCGCTCGGTGCCCGACCGGGTACATACTATTCTGCCCGGCCTTGTGATCCTCAACTGTGTGCTGAACAGCTATGAGGTAGAGACCGTCTCGGTGAGCACGTGCGGCGTACGGGAGGGATATCTGCTGAAACGAGTGATGGGAGTGAATGAACATGCATAAGACCGTGGATACCCGATACACGCAGGAGCGGGAGCTCTCCTGGCTGCGCTTCGACAGCCGGGTGCTGGACGAGGCGCGGGATGAGAGCGTGCCTCTCTTTGAGCGGCTGAAATTTGCCGCCATTTTTACCAGCAATCTGGACGAGTTCTTTATGATCCGCGTGGGATCGATCTACGATATGAGCCTCTCCCGGCAGACCCATGTGGACAGCAAGAGCGGGCTCACCCCCGCGGAGCAGCTCCAGGCCATCTGCAAGACGGTGCCCGGCATGTATAAACAGCGGGACAAGATCATGAGCCAGCTGGAGTCCCGGCTGCGCAGCTGCAATATCTGCAATCTGTCCATGGAGGAGCTGGACGGGAAGGAGCGCAAACAGGTGGAGCGCTGGTTCCGGAACTATGTGCAGCCGGTCCTCTCGCCCATGGTGATCAATATCCACCATCCCTTCCCGCACTTGCCCTCCAAGAGCCTGAATGTGGTGCTCTCCCTCCGGCGGGAGGGGAAGCGCTGCTTTGGCCTGGTACCCATTCCCAAGACGCTGCCTGCCTTCTTCCAGCTGGAGGAGAACGGTCTGCGCTATCTGCTCACCGAACAGGTAGTGCTGGCCTGTGCGGACCAGCTGTTTGAGACCTATCAGGTGGAAGAGAAGCATGTGATCTCGGTCACCCGCAACGCCGACATCAGCCCCGAAGATGAGGACTACGATGTGGGAGAGGATTTCCGGGACCACATGCAGAAGGTCCTCAAACGCCGGGGACGTCTGGCCCCGGTGCGTCTGGAGGTCCAGGGAGAGCCGTCGGAGGAGCTGCTGACCTATCTGTGCCAGCGTCTGGACCTGCCGCGGGCCTATGTCTTCTGTGCCCATAGTCCGCTGGCCATGGGGTATGTCTTTGGACTGGAAGGAAAGCTGCCGCCGGAGAGCGCGGCGGCCCTGTGCTATCCCAAGTATACGCCCCAGTGGCCGGCTGGACTGGTGAAAAATACCCCCCTGATCCCGCAGATCCTGCGGCGAGATGCACTGCTCTTCTACCCCTATCACACCATGGAGCCCTTCCTCAAGGTGGTCAAGGAGGCCGCATCGGATCCGGCGGTGTTGTCCATCAAGATCACCATCTACCGTCTGGCCTCCACCGCGAAATTGGTCGAATATCTGGCGGCCGCGGCGGAAAACGGCAAGGATGTCACCGTGCTCATGGAGCTGCGGGCCCGATTTGATGAGCAGAACAACATCGCCTGGGCCGAACGCCTGGAGGAGGCCGGGTGCACGGTGCTCTACGGTTTTGAGCGCTTTAAGGTCCACTCCAAGATCTGCCTGATCACCCGGCGGGAGAAGGGCCGCATCCAGTACATTACCCAGGTTGGAACGGGCAATTACAACGAAAAGACCGCCAAGCTCTATACGGACTTCTGCCTGCTGACCGCCAGTCCGGCCATTGGAGCGGATGCAGCGGCCTTTTTCCAGAACATGTCCACCTCCAATCTCCGGGGAGAATATGAGCACCTGCTGGTGGCTCCCTACGGGCTGAAAAACCGCCTGCTGGAGATGATGGATGAGGAGATCGAGAAGGCTCGTCGGGGCAAGGAGGCCCGAATCTTCATCAAAGTCAATTCCGTGACCGACCGGGATCTGATCGACAAGCTGGCCCAGGCCAGTCAGGCAGGAGTGCAGGTCACGATGAATGTGCGGGGCATCTGCTGCCTGCGGCCGGGTGTGCCCGGGCTGACCGACCATATCCGGGTATTCTCGGTGGTGGGGCGCTTTTTGGAGCATCCCCGTATCTATGCCTTCGGCGTGGGAAAGGAGACCAAGCTGTATATCGGCTCGGCCGATCTGATGACCCGCAACACGGAGCGGCGTGTGGAGATCGCCTGTCCGGTCTGGGACCCCGCCATCCGGGAACAGATCCAGCACTATGTGTCCCTCTATTGCGGGGATACCCGTAAGGCCCGCAATCTCCGGCAGGACGGAAGCTATGAGATGGTGCCCGTCCCCGATACAGGGGCGGAACTGGATGTGCAGGCCTATCTCATGGAAGAGGCGGTGCGGGAGAGCGCACAGGCACCAGCTCCGCCGACCAAGGGCACTGGGAAAGGAAAGGGGCTGCTTCGCCGCCTGATGTTCTGGCGCTGAGCAGAGAGCGGGCGGTTTGCCGCCGCAAACAGAGCTCCCATGTGAAACAGAATTGGAAACGGCTGGGCCGAGCATTTGCTCGGCCCAGCCGTTTCTTTAAAGCGAGAAAAGGGAAACATGGGATAGTTTCCATACGGAAACCATCGAATTGTCGCAAAGAGGGTCGTGTGGTGTCGAATATATAAAATCCAAAAACTGGTAAAAATAGCTTGCGTTTGCTGTCTGATTATGGTAAATTACTAATCAACCGGTAAAATGCCCTGGCCAGGCAGAAAGAAAGCACGGATGCTGCTGGAAGAAGGAGTCGACATGGAGAACAAGAAACGTATTCTGATTGCAGATGCGAGCAATGAGTTCCGCAAACTGCTGTGCGATACCATTGGAGGGGAGCCGGACCTGGAGGTGGTAGGAGCCACAGGGGACGGGCAGGAGACGGTGCGGCTGGTCCGGGAGAAGATCCCGGAGGTTCTGGTCATGGACATGGTGCTGCAAAATGAGGATGGACTGGAAGTATTGCGCAGCCTGCGGGATCTGGAGATCCGGCCTAGAATTCTGATTCTGTCCGGCTTTGTCCGCAGCAATGTGGCAGAGCTGGCGGCGGCTGAGGGGGCGGACTATTATCTCATGAAGCCCTGCAAGATGACGACGCTGCTGGAGCGGCTGCGGCAGATGTCGGCCCCCTGTGCCGGAAATGAGGGAGACGGACGGCGGGGCGAGCGGGAGCAGAGCCTGGAGAGCGTGGTCACCGCCATCATCCATGAGATCGGGGTGCCGGCCCACATCAAGGGGTACCAGTATCTGCGGGAAGCCATCATCATTGCGGTGGAGGATATGGAGGTCATCAACGCTGTGACCAAGATCCTCTATCCGGAAGTGGCCAAGCGCTTCAATACCACGGCCAGCCGGGTGGAACGGGCCATCCGCCACGCCATCGAGGTGGCCTGGGATCGGGGCGACCTGGAGACACTGCAAAAATATTTTGGTTATACCGTCTCCAATGCGAAGGGAAAACCGACCAACAGCGAGTTTATCGCAATGATTGCCGACCGGCTTCAGCTCCAGAGAAAGGAGCGGTAAAGACCGGTCTGAGGCGAGAATGGGAGCACAGTTACAAGGCGCAAGGGCAGAGCCATATGCAGACAGACACACAGCTTCTGCTCCGATGGACGGAGAAGGAGCACCATAGATATATCACACACGCCGGATCAGCGGGGACTCGTTTCACCTGATCGGGCGTGTGTGATATTTTGGAGGGGATTATTCCAGCCCCAGACGTTTCATTTTTCGCCAGAGCGTACTGGGATGGATGCCGAGATAACGGGCGGTTTCCTTGCGGTTTCCCTGGTGGAGCAGGAGGATACGCTGAAGCTCTTCCCGCTCGTTGTTTGGGACGGAAGTGGGGAGCGGGGCGGAGGAGGGAGGCGCCGACAGATTGGGCAGAGCGCGCAGGACATCGGCGGCCTCGGCATACTCCCGCTTGCAGAGAATGGAGATGCGCTCACAGAAATTGCGCAATTCCCGCACGTTGCCGGGCCAGTCGTAGGAGGTGAGCAGCTCCATCGCTCCCTTGGTAAACCCTTTGAGGACACAGGCATGCTTCTCACGCTCAAAATTCAAAAAATGCTCGGCCAGACAGGGAATGTCCTGTTTGCGCTGGCGCACCGGCGGGAGCTTGAGCTCCAGCACATCCAGGCGGTAGTAGAGGTCCTCCCGGAATGCGCCGGCCTGGACCTCCGCATAGAGGTCCTTGTTGGTGGCGGCAATGATGCGCACGTCGATGGGAATGACGGTGTCGCTGCCCAGACGGATGATCTCCCGCTCCTGTAGGACGCGGAGGAGGCGGCTTTGCAGCTTGGGTGAGATATCCCCGATCTCATCCAGAAAGAGCGTGCCCTTGTGGGCGATCTCAAAGAATCCCACCTTGCCGCCCTTGGCTGCGCCGGTAAAAGCACCCTCTACATAGCCGAACAGCTCGCTTTCCAGGATATTGTCCGGAAGGGCGGCGCAGTTGATGGCCACAAAGGGCTTGTTTTTGCGCCGGCTGGCATTGTGGATGGACTGGGCAAAGAGCTCTTTGCCGGTTCCGGTCTCCCCGCGGATCAGGATGTTGTATTCCACCGCGCTGAAGTCCTCCGCGTTGTGAATGGTCTCATCCAAAGTCTTTCCCACATGTAGGATGTCGGAAAAGGAGTATTTGGCCACAAAACCCTGTTTGTGCATCCGCTTGCGGATGGCCCGTTCCTCTTCCATGATCTTTTCAATGGTCTGAAGGGTAATGACACAGCTGGTGACCTGTCCTTCCACCTCTACCGGGGCGCAGTTCATGAGAAACTGCTTGTCCCCACAGCGGTAGATCTCGGACAGGATCTTTTTTTCCCCGCGGATCAGAGCCTCGTAGGGCAGTTCCGGAAAAAATTCCTCAATGTGCCGCCCCTTCATGGGGCCCTTCTGCTGATTGAGATGCTCCAGGCAATAGCGGTTTGCCACCTCGATATGTCCCGTCCGATCCACCAGGAGGATGCCCTGGAAGGAGTAATTGATGATATTGTCGGTGGTTTTCCGCTTCTCCTTTTCATAGCGGGAGACATTGATGATGTTGATGGCGTTGCTGATGGCGGTATCGATACTCTCGCGGCCCGATTCGATCAGGACGGAGGGAATGCCGTACAGGCGGGCGATGTCACAGGTGGAGGAGCCGCCTACCACCGTCTGCGCACCCTCCCGGATGGCAGTGAGGATGGTGTCCTCCAGGTGGGTCTCATCCTGGATGGGATAGGTGCGGATATCCCGGTCCTCGTAGAGGCGGGAGAGCATTTCCGAGCCATAGATCAGGTTGAGGGCACCGATCACAGCGATTCGGGTGCCGGGATAGCTTTTGACACAGTGGTCCACCGCACGGACCACATCGTATCCGCTGGCGGTGAGCTCCGCGCCGGGGATATTCAGACGCTTCATGGTGTGGGCCGTAAAACCGCGGGAGATGATGGCCTCCCCGGTCACATGCTCCAATTGGTTGTTGTAATAGTCGGGAAGGATCTCGTATTGGATCTGATCCCGGTCCGGACGCTCCTGAAAGACCTGTTCAATGAGGGGAATACAGCCCGGATAGGGGGCTAGAAAGGTAATATGATACATAGGAAACTTGCACACTCCTTGGAAAAAGTATATCATAAATGAGGTTGCGATACTACCTCGAATTGCATATATTGCAAAATGCAATGCAATACAAGTGCAATAGAAGCGAGAGACGTGGGAGAATATATGTCTGTCCGGAAAAAAGTTGAAAGAAATATGACATATAGCACAAGATAACGCTTGCGAAGTTGGATATATTTTGTTTAACAAAACAAAATACCCGAGAGAATTGCGGTACAAGACAAGAATGGCATACTGCTTGCTATAAACAAAGGGCAAACGCATTGCGAAAGCATGCGATAAAGAGAAGCTCTGAGTTGCCAAACGCATTCAGACAACAAAGGAGAGCGAGAGTATGAACATCTTGGGTAACGTACGAATTTTGGGGACGATGAAAAAGTTCCCCGCCGGCGTCATGGTGATCCCCCTGCTGCTGGGATGCCTGGTCAACACCTTTTTCCCCGATATTCTGACCATCGGCGGCTTCACCACCGGCCTGTTCAAGGGCGGGATCCAGACTCTGATCGGTCTGTTCCTGTTCTGCAGCGGCGCCACCATTGACGTGAAGATGGCCGGACGCACCATTTATGTGGGCGTGGTGCTGACCGCCCTCAAGTTCTTTATTGGCTTTGGCCTGGGCCTGCTGCTCAACGCCATGTTCGGCGAGGCCGGTCTGCTGGGCCTGAGCTCCCTGGCTGTGATCGGCGCTGTGACCAACTCCAACGGCGTCATCTACGCCACCCTGGCCAGCGAGTACGGTGAGGAGAGCGACGTGGGCGCCACCTCCATCCTGGCGCTGAACGACGGCCCCTTCTTCACCATGATCGCCCTGGGCGCCGCCGGTATGGGCACCTTCCCCGCCAAGGACATGATCGCCTGCATGGTGCCCATGATCCTGGGCTTCATCGTGGGCAACCTGGACCACGAGTGGCGTAAGATCCTGGCCCCCGGCATGGTGCTCCTGCCCCCCTTCAACGGCTTTACGCTGGGCGCTGGCATGAACCTCTTCAACATTGCGGCTGCCGGTGTTTCCGGCATCGTCCTGGGCCTGCTGACCCTGGTGAGCACCGGCCTGCTGTCCTTTATCATTTACAGCCTGCTGCGCCGTCAGCCCGATCCCATGGGCGCCGCCATCGGCACCACCGCCGGCGTGGCTGCTACCACTCCGGCTGCCATTGCTGCGGCAGATCCCACCTTTGAGCCCCAGGTGGAGACGGCCACCGCTCAGATCGCGGCCAGCGTGGTCATCACCGCCATCCTCTGTCCTCTGATGGTCTCCTTCCTGGCCAAGTGGAGCGACAAGTGGTTTGAGAAGCGGGGCAAAAAGCGCCGCGCCCACGTGCCTGGCGCGGACGAGCTGGCTCAGTAAGAACCAGCCGCGATCGACTCTTTCCGGGGCCATCCCGGAGCGTTGAATACTGATGGAACGATAAGGACGGAGAAAACGATGAAACAGATTATTACGGCAAAAACGGTACTCTCCGGCGCGGAGCTGGAGGAGATCCACAACGGCGCTGTGGTCATCGAGGACGGCAAGATTCTCAAGGTGGTCGCTGAGAGCGCCCTGACTGCGGAAGATAAGGCGGACGCTCAGGTCATTTCCTTTGCGGAGGAGACCGTGATGCCCGGCATGATCGAGTGCCATAACCACCTCTCCATCGATGCCCGCAAGAGCGAGCATCTGGAGATCCTGGGCACTGCTTCCGAGTGCAAGCTGACTCTGCTGGCTCTGGAGGGCCTGCACGACGACCTGATCTCCGGCGTCACCACTGCCCGTTGCATGGGTGACAAGTATGATCTGGATCTCAAGCTGAAGAAGGAGATCGAGGCGGGCAATGTGACCGGTCCCGATCTGCTGACCGCCGGTGTGGGCATGAAGGGCTCCAACGGCAGCGGCTACATCGGCGCGCCCCACTCCGGCGTGGAGGAGTTCCGCCGTACCGCCCGGGCCAACGTGTCCAAGGGCGTGAACGTGCTCAAGATCTTTACGACGCCCGGTCTGTTCTCGGTGAACCAGGGCTTTGTCCCCTCCTTCCTGTCTGCGGAGGAGATCCGCACGGTGGTGGAAGAGGGAGAGCGCCTGCATCTGCCTGTGGCCGCTCACTGCATCGGCGGTAAGGCCCTCCACGACTGCGTGGAGCAGGGTGTGGCGGTCATCGAGCACGCCTACTGTGCCTCTCAGGAGGATATCGAACTGCTCAAGGCGCATCCCGAGTGCTGGGTGGATCTGACCACCGGCATTTACCTGGATCCCGACCGGGAGGCCTATCTCTCTCCCGCCAATGTGGCCAAGGCCCGGGAGGGCCGTGAGATCGTGCGCAAGTGCGTGGGCGATCTGGTCAAGGCCGGCATCCACTTTGCGCTGGGTACCGACGCCAACCACGGCCTGCTGTGGAAGGAAGTGGTCTACGCGGTGGAGCTGGGCGCGGACAAGCGCACTGCTCTCAAGGGTGTCACCTCCAACGCGGCCTATATTTCCCGCGTGGCGGGCAAGAAGGGCGAGCTGAGCGCCGGTGCGGACGCCGACGTGATCGCGGTCCAGGGCAACCCCCTGGAGGATCCCGCCGTGCTGGAGCACGTGTCCTTTGTCATGAAAAAGGGCGTCATTTATAAGGAAAACGGAGTGGCCAACTCCAACTGCCATTCCTTTCAGAAAGCACTGTAAGAGACAGGAGGAAATAGAATATGAGTCAGTTTTCCGGAAAGCCCCTGCTGGCAGTCCCTCTGGGAGATGCTGCGGGCATCGGCCCTGAGATCATTGCCAAGCTGTGCGCCAACGGCTTCCTGATGGAGCACGCCAAGCCCATCCTGGTGGGTGATGAGAGCGTTCTGCGCCGCGGCATGAAGGATACCGGCACTGAGTTTGCCTACACCGTGACCGAGACCATGGAGGCCGCCGTGGAGGAGGCCAAGAAGGAGACTGGTCTGGTGCTCCTGAACACCAAGAGCCTGGACGCCTCCAAGGTGGAGATCGCCGTGGTCTCCGCGGTCAACGGCAAGGAGGAGGCCGACAACCTCTGCATGATCATGGAGTACTGCAAGAAGGGCCTGCTGGAGGGCTTCTGCTTTGGTCCTCTGAACAAGGCGGCCATGAAGAACGGCGGCTATCACTTCGAGAGCGAGCACGAGCTCTTCGCCGAGCGCCTGGGCGTGATGGACAAGCCCCACGGCGAGATGAACGTGCTGGACGGCCTGTGGACCTCCCGCGCCACCAGCCACATCCCCCTGAAGGATGTCAGCGCCCATCTGACCGCTAAGACCGTGGGCGATGCCATCAACCTGGCCTACGAGACCCTGAAGCGCGCCGGCTATGAGGATCCCAAGGTGGCCATCGCTGCCGTCAACCCCCACGGCGGTGACAGCGGCACCTGCGGCCGTGAGGAGATCGACGTGCTGGAGCCCGCCGTGGCCAAGGCCAACGCCGAGGGCAAGAACATCGTCGGCCCCTTCCCCTCCGACACCCTGTTCATCCGTGCGTTCAAGGGCGACTTCAATGCCGTGGTGACCATGTACCATGACCAGGGCCAGATCGCGCTGAAGCTCAAGGGCTTTGAGCGTGGCGTCACCGTGGCGGCCGGCCAGCCCTTTGCCATCACCACCCCCGCCCATGGCACCGCTTACGACATTGCCGGCACCGGCAAGTGCACCACCTCTGCCTTTGAGACCGCATACAAGCTGTGCGCCAAGATGGCAGTGACCGACCGGACCTATTTCAACCGGTAATCCCTATGCGTACATAGTTCCAGGATAGATTCCCTTTCCATAACTGGAGCTGTTGCGATAAACCTTCTAGCCTGTACGGGAGTCCATTTGGACTCCCGTACAAGCTTTTTATCGCCATGAACATGGGAAAGATAGCGGTATATGAAAAATTGCATAAAGAGAGGGGAAAAGAGAGGCTGCAATCTTGGTTTGACAACGGGAGGGGAGCGACGTACACTTAACACTTGGAAATCCTACATCTGGGGGTGCAGATCCATTGAAAATTATCTATCAGATCGCCATCATTTTTTCCATCTGCTGGGTCAGTCAGGTGGTAGAGGCACTTTTGCCCTTTGCCTTCCCGGCCAGTGTGATCGGAATGATTTTGTTGTTTCTCCTGCTGGCAACGGGAGTGCTGCGCATGGAGCATATCCGGGAAAAGTCGGACTTTCTGCTCTCCAACATGGCCTTTTTCTTTATCCCGGCCGGAGTGAGCGTCATGAACTATTTTGATGTGCTCAAAAGCAGCTTGATTCCGCTGGTCCTGATCTGCCTTGTGACCACAGTCATCACCTTTGCCGCCACGGCATACAGCATCAAGCTGACGGTCTATCTGATGAATCGGAGGAAACGTAATCATGGCTGAGCTATTTGAATCCCCGTTTTTTGGCATTGCCCTGAGTGTGATCGCCTTTTGGATCGGCATCCGGATCCAGAAAAAGACCGGGCTGGTGGCCTGCAATCCCCTCATCATCGCGATTGTGCTCATTGTGGGTGTGCTGCTGGTGTTCCGCATCCCCTATGAGGCCTACAACCAGGGGGGAGCCCTCATCAATCTCTTCCTGGCACCTGCCACGGCCTGCCTGGCCGTCTCCATCTACACAAAGGTGGAGCTGCTGAAGCAGAATTGGCTTCCCATTCTGGTGGGATGTGCGGTGGGGTCTCTGACCTCCATGGGGAGCGTATATGCCCTGTGCCGTCTCTTTCGGCTGGACGAGAGTTTGACGGCCGCGCTGATGCCCAAGTCGGTGACTACGCCCATCGCGGTGAGCATCGCGGGCAGTCATGGGGGTATCACCTCCATCACGGTGGTGGCAGTGATTCTGACCGGAATCCTGGGAAGCATCCTGGCCCCCACCCTGATCCGGGTCTTCCGGGTGCGGGACCCCCTGACGGCGGGCCTTGCTATCGGCGCCTGCTCCCATGCGGTGGGGACCTCCAAAGCCCTGGAGCTGGGGGAGACCGAGGGAGCCATGAGCGGCCTGGCCATCGGCGCGTGCGGTATTTTGACCGTACTGTTCTCCATGTTTTTGATGTGATAGGATAAAAGCACGTGTTCCGGACCATCCATCCGGGCACGTGCTTTTCTTTTTTTCCAAAGCGGTTACAAAAGCATGGGGTGATGTGTTTTATAGGTGAACGCGTTCAGAACCGAGGGAAGGGAAGTGAGTGAATGAAAGCGTGTCCCGACGAGGCGGAGCGGCTGGTGGAGACCTATTCCGATCTGATCCTGCGGCTCTCCTTGAGCTGGGTGCGTTCCAGCCACGACGCGCAGGACATCTGCCAGACGGTCCTCCTCAAGCGGCTGGAGTACACCGGCACCTTTCCGGCTCCGGAGGCGGAACGGGCCTGGATCGTGCGTGTGACCATCAACACCTGCAAAAATCTGCGCCGCAGCTTTTGGAGAAGAAATGTGGTGGGGATGGAGTGCGTAGCCGACCCCGTTGCACCCGAGCCGGAGCCGGGTGGGCTCCTGGAGGAACTGCGGCATTTACCGGACCGGGACCGGGAGGTGCTGCTGCTGCGCTATTACATGGGATATGACGCACAGGAGATCGCCGCGCTGCTGGGGATCGGAACGGATGCGGTGCGGATGCGCCTTTCCCGGGCGAGGCGGCGGCTGAAGCAGAAACTGGAGGAGGACGGCTATGAACCATCTGCGCAGTGAATTGGAGCGATATGCCTTTTCGGAAGAAGAAAAAGAGCAGCTCAAGGAGCGGCTGGGGACCGGTATGGAAAACCGGAAAAAGGGGCGCCCCCGGAATATCCAGCGTGGGATCGTAGCCCTTGTGGCGGTCTGTTCTCTGTTGGTGGGAGCGGCGGGGGCGGTCTCGCTGGTCCATGTATCGCCGCAGTTCCGGGCCTTTTTTGGGATCGAGACCGCGGAGCAGGCCAAACAGGTTGCCCCGCGGGCCATCCATCAGGTCTATGAGGACCCCAACGGTACCGGCGTTACGCTGACCGTGGAAGAGGTGCTCATGGATGAGCAGACCCTGTATGTCTTTCTGGAGCTGGCCGCGCCGGAGGGAATAGGCCTGCCTGCGCTCCCGGAGCAGGGGCAAAGGGCAGACTACTGGCTGCCGGTGGAGTGGGGGTTCTATGCGGATGAGGCCAACACCCAATATGCCGACCAGTGGAGCGCGGTGAGCGGAGGATGCCGCTCCCTCCCGGATGCGGATCCCCTGGACAACCGCCTTCCGTTGGTGTGCACCATCACACGGTCCGGAGGGACGTTTACGGCGGAGGCAAACTATCTTCGCCTGACGACCGGAGGAAATGGAGACAGCGTCGAAGACAGCCTGAGGGGATACAACGCGTCCGAGGGCGGGTGGACAGATGAGGTACTGTCCGGGTTCCACTTTGATCTCACCATCCCGCTGGAGGGAAGCCGGATCGAGAGCCATGTTTTTACCGGGCGCTCCATGGTCAACCTGGGGGGCGTGTGTCCGGTCCTGCTGGAAAACCTGACGCTGTCGCCCCTATCCATGACCATGGACCTGATCCTGCCGGACGATGAGGGGTATTTGGCACAGCTGGATGCCCAGAGAGAGAAGGAGACCGACTGGGGGATCTATGCCAGACTGTGGGACGGGACCCGAGTCGCCGGTCATTTTGACCCGAACTATAGCATTCAAATTTATCGGGACGAGAACAGCCAGGAAAAGAACACGCTCCTGGCCGTCCATCCCACCCGTGTCTTTTGGGAGAGTCCCATCGATCCGCTGGAAGTCGCCGATCTTGTGTTCGTGGGGGACAATGACCCGCCGGAGGAGCGGGCGGACGGAGGCGTGGGACATATGGTGTACTTCCGATTTGAACCGGACCGGTTCCAGAATACCGCCTACTGGACGGCGAGAGAAGAAAGGCAGGGCGCGGTGCAGGAGCAGAAGAATGGAGCCACCGCAGTGTCCCAGGTCTCGTCTGCGCCATGAGGGGGGCGGCACATTGCCTTTTGCTGTGGGATGTGATATGATACCCTGCGAACGATTCCGTACCCCAAGGAGGAAGAGAAACGCATGGTAATCGACTATCAGACCCAGGGCGTCTGCTCTCAGCGGATGCTCATTGATGTGGAGGACGGCGTGGTCCGTTCCCTTCAGGTGCTGGGAGGCTGCAACGGCAATCTGCAGGGGATTTCCAGCCTGGTGGCTGGGATGAAGGTGGAGGAGGTCATCGACCGCCTCTCCGGCATCCGGTGCGGCGGGAAACCCACATCCTGCCCGGATCAGCTGGCCCGTGCCCTGCGCCAGGCCACGGCAAAGGCGTAATCGGAAGACAAAAAACGCACCCTAGAGGGTGCGTTTTTTTGTCTCAGAGAAAGAGCGAGATGGAGGCGGGACGGGCATATCCCAGCTCCAGCTCCTCCTTATGGTAGAGGTAGCCCGGATCGTCATAATAGCGGGCCTGCCGGGGACAGCCCTTGATGCAGGCGCCGCATTTGATGCAGATGCCGGTATAGGAGCGCACATCCCGGGGATCGATGGAGCCCATGGGACAGAGTTTGGCACACAGCCCGCACTGGTCACACTGCGCGCCCACCTTGGAGCGCACCTTACGGATATCGATGGGCGAGCCGGAGCGGTCCCGGGGCTGGTAGTAGGGGCCGATGGGGGTCCGGCCCGCCACGGCTACCGGCTCCTCCACCGGGCCTGCACGGAGCTTGTCGACCGCCCGGCGGGCAAAGGCGCGGGCGGCGTCCAGGTCGGCCCGGTCTGGCCGGCCGGCCGCCAGGGTGGTGGAAAAGGCGTGCTCCCCGACGAAAGCGGCCGCCGCAAAGGGGCGGAAGCCCCGCCGGATGAGCAGATTCCGCAGCTCGATGAGGGCGTCGTCAAAATTCCGGTTGCCGAAGAGGACCAGGGGCAGGGCCAGGGCGCCCGCCCCCTCCCAGGTCTCCAGATAGGGGAGCAGGACATTGGGCAGCCGTCCGGCATAGACCGGGAGGCCCGCCACCACGAGATCCCCTGCCTGGACGGGCGGCGGTGCGGTGCGGGCGGCGGGGAGGGTGAAATCATACTCCTCCAGAGGGGCGGAGAGCTCCTCCGCCAGGGTACGGGCCAGGGTGAGGGCGACGGTCCGGGTGGTGCCGGTGGCGCTGAAATAGACGGCACGGACTGTGCCGATGGGATGCTCTTCCATAGCGGCTCCTCCTTTCCGGTGATTAACACCAGTGTACTACGCCGGCAAAAGTGGGTCAAGGGGAGAAAACAGGGACTTTCTCTTGACATTTTGCGGGGGATTTCATATACTAAAAGGCGTTATCAAGACAAAAGCGACGATGGGAAGGAGTACCCGTTGTTCCGGATGCAGAGAGAAGCCGTTTTGGTGCGAGGCTTCCGAGGAGCGCGGGGAAGGTCGTCCCGGAGTCTGCCGCAGAATGGAGTAAGCGGCGGCGGTCCCTCCCGTTATCGAGGAAATGAGTGTCCCATACGGGAAATTCAGGTGGTACCACGGACTTCGTTCGCCCTGAGCCATTGGCTCAGGGCGTTTTTTCTTGTAAAAGGAGAGACGCGGTATGGAAATCAAGATCCGAACACACTATGATAAGGACGCGCTGACCGCGATGGCCCGGGGCCTGCGTAAGACGGTGCGCCGTAAGAAGAGCCGCCGCAGCCGGATTGTGGGTGTGGTGCTGATGGTCCTGGCCTTTCTGTTTGGAGTAGGAGATCTGATCCTCGATCCCGGATGGAAGGCATGGCTGGACCTGGGGGTGGCCGTGGTGCTGCTGCTCATCCTCCTTACAGAGGACCGAGTCAATGGCTTTTTGGCCGGACGTAAGGTTCTGCCTGGCGCACGGGATACCGAGACTGTCTTTACCGAGCACGACTATACGACCACCATCCAAAATGCCGAGACCCGCTGGAGCTATGAGAGCATCAGGGCCATCGCCGAGGGGGAGAATTTTATTGTTCTGGCCCTCAGCGACCGCCACGCCCAGGTCTTTGACAAGAGGGGCATCACCGCCGGCACGACGGAGGAGCTGCGCACCCTTCTGCGGGACAAGACGGGCCTTCCCGTCACCAAAATGTAAGTTCACACAAGAACAGGAGTGTTTTCAGTATGAAGAAAGAACTTCCCAAGGTCTATGAACCCCAGGAGGTAGAGAGCCGCGTCTATGAGATGTGGGAGAAAAACGGCTGCTTCAAGGGCCATCGGGACCCCGACAAGAAGCCCTTCACCATTGTCATGCCGCCCCCCAACGTCACCGGCCAGCTCCACATGGGTCACGCCATGGACTCCACCCTCCAGGATATCCTGATCCGCTTTAAGCGGATGCAGGGTTATGCCGCCCTGTGGGTCCCCGGCACCGACCACGCCGGCATCGCCACCCAGATCAAGGTGGAGGAGGAGCTGCGCAAGAACGAGGGCCTGAGCCGTTATGACCTGGGCCGGGAGAAGTTCCTGGAGCGGGTGTGGGACTGGAAGAACAAGTACGGCAACCGCATCGTGGAGCAGCAGAAGAAGCTGGGCGCCTCCTGCGACTGGGACCGGGCCCGCTTCACCATGGATGAGGGCCTGTCCAAGGCCGTCCGCCATGTGTTTGTCTCCCTCTACAAGAAGGGCCTCATCTACAAGGGCTCCCGCATCATCAACTGGTGCCCCAACTGCGTCACCGCCCTCTCCGACGCCGAGGTAGAGTACCAGGATAAGCCGGGCTCCTTCTGGCACATCCGCTATCCCATCCAGGGGGAGGAGGGCCGCTATGTCATCGTGGCCACCACCCGGCCCGAGACCATGCTGGGCGACACCGGCGTGGCCGTCAACCCCAACGACGAGCGCTACAAGGACATCGTGGGCAAGAAGTGCATCCTGCCCCTGGTGGGCCGGGAGATGCCCATTGTGGCCGACGAGTACGTGGACATGGAGTTCGGCACCGGCTGCGTGAAGATGACCCCCGCCCATGACCCCAACGACTTCGAGGTGGGCCTCCGGCAGAACCTGGAGACCATCCGGGTGCTGGACGACAATGGCAAGGTGGTGGAGGGCTACAGCCGCTACTCCGGTATGGATCGCTATGAGGCCCGCAAGGCCATCGTCCATGACCTGGAGGAGGGCGGCTGGCTGGTAAAGGTGGAGCCCCACCAGCACAACGTGGGCACCTGCTACCGCTGCCACAGCGACGTGGAGCCCCTGATCTCCGCCCAGTGGTTCGTGAAGATGGAGCCTCTGGCCAAGGAAGCCCTGCGGGTGGTCAACGACGGAGAGGTCAAGTTTGTCCCCGACCGCTTCTCCAAGACCTACACCAACTGGATGGAGAACGTCCATGACTGGTGCATCTCCCGCCAGCTGTGGTGGGGCCACCAGATCCCCGCCTGGACCTGCCAGGAGTGTGGCCACATCACCGTGTCCGAGGAGGACCCCACCGAGTGCGAGCACTGCCACTCCAAGAACATCAAGCAGGAGGAGGACGTGCTGGACACCTGGTTCTCCTCCGCCCTGTGGCCCTTCTCCACTCTGGGCTGGCCCGACGAGAACAGCGAGGACTTCAAGTATTTCTTCCCCACCGACGTGCTGGTCACCGGCTACGACATTATCTTCTTCTGGGTGGCCCGGATGATCTTCTCGGCCTGCGAGCACACCGGAAAGCCTCCCTTCCACACCGTGTTCATCCACGGCCTGGTCCGGGACGACAAGGGCCGCAAGATGTCCAAGTCTCTGGGCAACGGCATCGATCCCCTGGAAATGGCCAACCAGTACGGTGCCGATGCCCTGCGCTTCAACCTGGTCACCGGCAACTCCCCCGGAAACGACATGCGCTTCTACACCGAGCGGTGTGAGGCCATGCGCAACTTTGCCAACAAGATCTGGAACGCCAGCCGCTTCCTGATGATGAACCTGACCATTGAGGAGTGCCGCCTGCCCGAGCACCTGGAGATGGAGGACAAGTGGATCCTCTCCAAGCTCAACAGCGTCATCCCCGAGGTCACCGAGAACATGGAGAAGTTCGAGCTGGGCGTGGCAGCTCAGAAGGTCTATGACTTTATCTGGGACTCCTACTGCGACTGGTATATCGAGCTGACCAAGGCCCGCCTCCAGGGCGAGGACGAGGAGGCCAAGCGCAACGCCCAGCAGGTGCTGTGCTATGTGCTCACCGAGACCCTCAAGCTCCTGCATCCCTTCATGCCCTATATCACCGAGGAGATCTGGCAGGCTCTGCCCCACCAGGGCGACTATCTGATGCTCCAGCAGTGGCCTGAGTACCATGCCGAGCTCTCCTTCCCCCAGGAGGAGAAGGCCATGGAGCTCATCATGGACGCCATCCGCGCCGTGCGTACCCGCCGCGCCGAGATGAACGTGCCCCCCTCCAAGAAGGCCCATCTGACCGTGGCCACCCAGGAGCAGGCTGTCTTTGAGGCGGGAATTCCCTTCCTCAAGCGCCTGGCCTCCGCCAGCGAGGTGGAGGTGGTGCCCGCCGCCGAGGCCCGGCAGGAGGCCGGACAGGTGGTCATCGCCACTCATGTGGCTCAGATCTCCATCCCCCTGGGTGAGCTGGTGGATCTGGAGAAGGAGAAGGCCCGGGTCCAGAAGGAGCTGGACAAGAATCGCAAGATGCTCTCCGGTCTGGAGGGCAAGCTCCAGAATCCCGGCTTTGTGAGCAAGGCCCCCGCCAACGTGGTGGAGGCCGAGCGGGAGCGGGCCGAAAAGCTGCGCGCCCTGATCGAGAAGCTGGAGGAACAGCTCCAGAGCATGTAAGAAAAGAGAACAAGCCCCGCCGCGGATAACCGCGGCGGGGCTTGTTGTTTCAGAAGAGAGGTTCTGGATTCAGACCGAACGGGCCTGGTCGGCCGATTGCCCGGAAGCCCAGGAAAACCGCCTGTGGATCCGGCGCTTCTGGAAATACATCTGCCGGTCACTCTCGGTCAGCAGGCCGTAAAGGTTTTCCAGTGCGTCCGCAGTGCCCCATGTCCAACCCAGAGCGGCATCCAAGCCAGCGTGGGAGAGCTGGCTGCGCAGATGCTCCACAAACCGCTTGGACTGATCCCGCGAGAGATCGGCTCCGATCAGGACAAATTCGTCGCCCCCCACCCGGAAGGCATGCACATTGGAGGGGCAGGCGTGGCGCAGGCACTGTGCCATCTGACGGAGCAGATGGTCCCCCGCCACATGACCCTGTAAGTCATTGATTTCCTTGAGCCCGTTGAGATCCAGCGTGACGGCGCAGACCGGCCGCCCGGACCCGGACAGCGCGGAGAGCAGGTTGCGCAGAGAACGGCGGTTGGGAAGACCGGTGAGCACATCGGTCAGCGCCTGGGTCCGGTAATCATCCTGCTGGGCCAGCACCATCTGCAAGCGCAGGCATTCCAGATGCAGATGGTACAGCCGCCTCAGGACCAGCAGAAGGATCAGGAAAAAGAGGAGGGATAAGAGCACAAGAAGACAGATCAGAAGCTTCATATGGATACCCTTTCTTCCGGGGAGGCATGACAAAGAGAGGCAGGGCCGGAACCTGCCAAAGGGAATGGATGTGGCGGAAGGGGATAAGTGCGGATGATTTGAACCTATCATGCCACAAAATTGCGGATGTGAATAGTAACGATACACATAGTAACGAGAGATATGGATATGTTAGAAAGAGGGGGATGCCTGTAGTATAGTTTGGGGGGATGCTATGGATGAGCGAAGTGTAACGTGGGTCAGAGCATACGGGCGGGTGGAACTGTGTTTGCGGGAGCGGATGGAGGAGCGGGGGCTGACCCGCAATCATCTGGCCCGTCTGGTCAATACCCGCTATGAAGTCATCGACAAATGGTATAAAAATGAAGTGGAGAAGATCGACGCGGATATTCTGGCAAGGCTGTGCTTCGTGCTGGACTGCGGGGTGGAAGAACTGTTGGTCTATCGCCAGAATTGACTTTTCGTGCTCTCTTCGACGAATTCCGGCGGCAGAATGAGATATAATCGCTGTATACCAAAAATTGGTATACAGCATTTTTTATGGCAAGGAGGCGCGGGCCTCCCGGGGAGGGACAAGCTATGGCAGTAATCTGTACGGGCGAAGGCCGCGTACTGACGGTGAACGTGACCGGGGAGGTGGACCACCACCATGCCAGGACCATCATGACCGAGATGGAGCAGGCGGTGGGAGCCGCCCTGCCCCGTCAACTGATCCTGGATCTGTCCGGAGTGACCTTTATGGACAGCTCCGGCATTGCGGTTTTGCTGCGCGCCTATCGCCGGGCGTCGGAGATCGGCGCGGCGGTGCGGGTGACAGGGGTGCCGGAGCAGGCGTGGAAGGTACTCAAAACCGCCGGACTGGAGCGCCTGATGACCTTTGAATCAGAGACGGGCGGGAAAAATCCCCGCCCCGGGAGGGATACATATGAGACAAAAACCGGTAAATGAGGTCGTAATGACCTTCCTCAGCCGCTCGGCCAACGAGGGCTTTGCCCGTACGGCTGCGGCCTGTTTTGTGGCCCAGCTGGATCCCACGCTGGATGAGGTGAATGATGTCAAGACCGCTGTCAGCGAGGCGGTTACCAACGCCATTGTGCATGCCTACCCACAGACACTGGGAAAGATCACACTGCGCCTGCGCCTGTTTGGAGATCAGACGGTGGAGATCCTGGTGAAGGACAACGGCGTCGGCATTGAGGATGTGGACCGGGCCAGAGAGCCTCTCTACACCACCGGAAATGAAGAGCGCTCCGGCATGGGCTTTACCATTATGGAGAGCTTTATGGACCGGGTACGGGTGCGCTCCACCCCGGGGAAAGGAACAACGGTGGTGCTCTCAAAGCAGATTGCGCGCCGCGTGGGCCTGCCGGTATGAGTGTGGCCGATACCCCTGAACTGCTGGAGGAGGCAAGGAGGGGGGATAACGACGCCTGTGCCCGCATCCTGGAGGGAAATGCCGGATTGATCTGGGGGATCGTGCGCCGCTATTACGGGAGGGGCGTGGACCCGGAGGACCTATACCAACTGGGGTGCCTGGGATTTTTAAAGGCGGTGCGGGGATTTGACCCGGCCTTTGGCTGCCAGTTCTCCACCTATGCCGTACCAAAGATCACCGGAGAGATCCGGCGCTTTCTCCGGGATGACGGGACCCTCAAGGTCAGCCGTGGACTCAAGGAGCGGGGAGGAAGCGTCCGCCAGGCCCGGGACAGGCTCTCGGCCGCCCTGGGGCGGGAGCCCACCCTCTCTGAGCTGGCGGAGGAGACCGGACTGGAGCCGGAAGAGATCGCCGCCGCAGAAGAGGCCAATCAGCCGGTGGCCTCCCTCCAGATGGAGACGGGAGACGGCCTGACGCTGGAGAGCCTGGTGGGGGGCGCGGGATTTGAAGAGGAGGTGGTGGAGCGTGAGACGCTGCGGGAAGCCATCCGCTGCCTGCCCGAGCGGGAGCGGAAGGTGATCCTTCTGCGCTATTTTCGCTCCTTCACCCAGGACCGTACCGCCCAGGTGCTCGGGGTGTCCCAGGTCCAGGTCTCCCGGATCGAAAAGAGAGCGGTGGAACAGCTGCGGCGGGCGATGACAGACGGCCAGAGCTGAAATGAAGTCCGTCTGTGGACGGCGGACAGTCCAGAGTGGTGCAGGATGAAGCCATTATACCCAGTCTGAAAAGTGGAGTCAAGTATTTCAGGATTTATTCCAGCTATCGTGTCCATGAATTCGATACAATGGTCAAAGATAACAGGAATAAGGGGGGATGGATGTGTACCTGCCTGAAATAGGAGCCAAGATCAAACATCTGCGCGGACAGCGTGGAATGTCACAGATTGCACTGGCAAAACAGCTGGGTGTTTCCAAATCTGTCGTGAGTTCTTATGAAAACAGTGTGCATTTACCTCCGTATGACGTGTTGATCCGCATGGCGCGGATCTTCGGAGTCAGCACGGATTACCTTTTGGGGGCATCCGGAAAGCGCACGATCAATGTGGATGGATTGACGGATACACAGATCGAGGCAATTGCGCTCATCGTCAACGAGTTGCGGACCACGCACGCAAAAGAGAGGACGTCCCCTGTCTAGCAGAGGACGGATATCAAAATAAAAAGGCCCGTCCCCACGGATTTAAGTGGGGACGGGCCTTTGCTCAGCGCCGTCTGCGGCCGGAATAACGGGAAGAACCACGGCCGCCCCGGGCACGGCTTCCGCCGTAACGGGAACGCTTGCGGCCGGTAATCAGATGACGGAGGAAGAGGAAGACCAGCAGTACAGCCAGCACGACCAGGACGATGCGGACCCAGAGCTGGTCAAAGAATTTCTGGATCCGATCCAGCCGGTAGAGGAGCTCGGAGCGCTCCACAGAGCTGTTGGCCACCAGATCCACTTTACCGTACTCCTGACCGTTGTAGGTGAGGGTCACGGTACCCAGGACCTGACCTTCCTCAACGGGGGCTTCCACACTCTCGGGCAGGTCCAGCTCACGCTGGAAAGCGGCGGGATCAATGTCGTTGGGCAGAGTGGCCGACAGGGAACCGGCAGGCCGGACGGTCACATAATCAGTCTTGGAGAGAGTGACCGACACCTCGGGAAAGTCCAGACTGCTGCCATCCAGAATGGTCTGGCGGGAGAAGTTGTTGAAACCGAACTCCAGCAGACGCTTGCTCTCGGTAAAATAGTTGACGTCCTTGTTCTCGGTATAGTTGGCCGCACCCATCACCACAGCGATGAGGTTGCGGTCATTTTTGGTGGCGGAGGAGACCAGACAGTGTCCCGCCTCCGGGGTAGAGCCGGTCTTGATGCCGGTGGCATACTCATACCAGTAATCCCGCACCCGCCAGGTGGAGACCAGGCCGTTGGTGGAGTGGAGGGTACGGGCTTCGCTGAGGTTGGTGGCGGGGATCTTGTAGTCTACCGAGCTGACCAGTTCCCGGAAGGTGGGGTCCTTCATGGCCTCGTGGGCCATGAGGTAGATGTCATAGGCAGAGGTGTAATGGTCGGGATCATGATAGCCGTGGGGGTTGGCAAAATGGGTGTCGTTCATGCCCAGTTCCTGTGCGCGCTGGTTCATCAGATCCACAAACTTCTCCACATCCCCGGCCACCAGCTGTGCCATGGCATTGCAGGCCTCGTTGGCGGAGGGGATGAGGGCGGCGCCCAGCAGATCGTGGATGGTGAGCTGCTCTCCCGCCTTGATGCCGGCGGTGGAGCCGTCGGCGCCAATGCCGTAATTGACCTGGTCACCGACAGTGACCACCTCGTCCAGCTGATGTTCGCCCCTGGCGATGGACTCCAGGGTGAGCAGACAGGTCATCACTTTGGTGATGGAAGCGGGGTAAACCTTGCCGTGGGCGTTCTGCTCATAGAGCACCTCGCCTGTGTCATCGTCCACCAGCAGTGCGGCGGTGCCTTCGATGTGCATGGAGGCGAGGAGCGCACTCTGCTGCTGGGGAACGGAGGAGGGGGCGGCGGAAGGAGCGGGTGTCTGGACCGGCTGGGTCTCCGTGGCCCCGGCGGAGAGCGGAAATACCAGACCGGCCAACAGACCGGCCAGCAGGAGGAAGGATGCGAGACGATTTTTTTTCATAGGAAACTCCTTGCAATTGTGATATACTCAATAAATGTATATAAGAACATCCGGCACCAGAGATGGGGCCGAACGAAATGAGATTATGTAACCATCATTATAGCAAAAAAGTGTCGCACACGCAACGGAAAGGAGCCAAAAGAACCATGCGGATTTCGCGTCTGGAGGGGGCGGTGCTGTTTCTGACCGCCGTCTTTCTGGCCTTTTCTGCGGGGTGGCTGGCAAGGGGCGCGCTCGACGCGCCGCCGGTACGGGTCGAGGTGGAACGGAGCAGCGCGGCGGTGGTGACCATTCCAACCGCTGCGCAGGAGCAGGAAGTGCCCAGCACGGCTCCGACAGTCGGGACAGAGGCGCCAAGTGCCGCTCCAACGGCGGAGCCGGAAGAAGAGGCACCGGAAACGGCGTCCGGGAAGATCAACATCAATACCGCCACCGCAGAGGAACTGGAGACCCTTCCGGGCATTGGGGAGAAACGGGCTCAGGCCATTGTGGAGGACCGCCAGAACAACGGACCCTTTCGTACCGTTGAGGAGCTGACCCGGGTCAAGGGGATCGGCGAGGGGATTCTGGCGGGGCTGATCGATGGGATTACGGTATGAAGGAGGGAAACAACTTGAAAATACTGGTAGTCGATGACGAAAAGGTACTGGTCAAAGGAATGAAATTCAACCTCCAGAGCGAGGGTTATCAGGTTGAGACCGCCTATGACGGCGAGAGTGCGGTAGAGCTGGCCCGGGGAGGGGCCTTTGACCTGATTATTTTGGACCTGATGATGCCCAAGATCGACGGGCTTCAGGCCTGTATGCGGATTCGGGAGTTTTCCAATGTCCCCATCATTATGCTGACAGCCCGCAGCGAGGACGCCGACAAGATCATGGGGTTTGAGTGCGGAGCGGACGACTACATCACCAAGCCCTTCAATATCCTGGAGCTGAAGGCACGGGTGCGGGCCCTGCTGCGCCGGGCGGGCATGACGGCCCAGAAGGAGCGGGGAAGCCGACTCTTTGCGGGGCACATCACCCTGGACCCCGACGAGCGTTCGGTCTGGAAGGGAAAAGAGTCTGTGGAGCTCACGGCGAAAGAGTTTGATCTGATGGAGCTGCTGATGCGCAACCCGGGCCGGGTATACAGCCGAGAGAGTCTGCTCAATGTGGTCTGGGGCTATGAGTATGCCGGGGACTACCGTACCGTGGATGTCCATGTCCGGCGCTTGCGGGAAAAGCTGGAGATGGACCCGGCGCACCCGGCTTATATCCTCACCAAGTGGGGCGTGGGCTACTACCTGAAGAACAGCTGATCTGGCCCGGCAGAGAGACTGCGGCGTTTGGGAAAGGAGGCAGGCGCAGATGGAGCGGCCCTGGCAGAGCGGAAGACGAGTGCCCTTCTGGCGCTCCCTCCAAAGTAAATTTATTCTCAGCTACGGGGCCATCATTGCCGCGCTGCTGATCTTTTTGAATATTTATCCCATTTTGATCTCGCAAAATCTGGTTTTTCAGTCCAAGCAGGACTCTCTCTGGCGGCAGGCGGATATCATCACCTCCACGCTGGCGGGCGGCGAGGGACTGACCGCCGAGGGCGTGGAGGCCAACCTCACAAAGCTGGGCGTCACCGGCGTAGACCGGGTGATGGTGACCGACCCGGCGGGTAAGGTGCTCTACGACACCAGCGAGGTGGACAATGCCATGGACCACTATGCCCTTTTATGGGAAGTGGTCAGCGCCTTAAAGGGAAACGATGTGTTCCGGTCGGAATATCGGGATGGGGCCTTCCGCACCCGGGCGGCCGCCCCCATCCTCTACCGGGGGATGACCCAGGGGGCCGTCTATCTCTACGAGTACGATAAAGAGCAGGCCGAGATGCTGCTGGACTTTCAGAGCAATCTGCGCAATATCTCCCTGGTGGTATGCGCCGCCGGCCTGGGATTCAGCATTCTGTTCTCCACTGCGGTGACCCGGCGGATCGCCGCGCTTCTGAGCGGTATCCACACCGTGCGGGAGGGCGAGTACAGCCATCGGGTCACCATTGGCGGTGGGGATGAGCTCACGCGGCTGGCCGATGAATTCAATGAGCTGACCGGGCGGCTTCAGACCACGGAGGAGGTCCGCCGGCGGTTTGTCTCGGATGCCTCCCACGAGCTCAAGACCCCCCTGGCCTCCATCCGTCTGCTGACCGACTCCATCCTTCAGAACGATGGGATGGATGAGGAGACGGTGCGGGAATTTGTCACTGACATTGGAAATGAGGCGGAGCGGCTGACCCGTATCACGGAAAAGCTGCTCACGCTGACCCGAATGGATACCGCGCCCCCCAGAGCGGTGGGGCCGGTGGATGTGAAACAGGTGCTGCTCCGGGTGGAGCATATGCTCCTGCCTCTGGCCGGTGCGGTGAATGTGTCGCTGCATATGGACCTGATCGAGGGCTGCACCGTCCTGGCTACAGAGGACGACCTCTATCAGATCGCCTTTAACCTCATGGAAAACGCCGTCAAGTATAATCTGCCGGGCGGAAGCGTCTTTGTCTGTTTGCAGCTGCGCCGGGGAAAGCGCCCCGGGGACGGCGACTGGGTGGTCCTGCGGGTGGAGGACACGGGAGTGGGTATCCCAGAGGAAGACCTGCCCAAGATTTTTGATCGCTTTTACCGAGTGGATAAGGCGCGCTCCCGGGCGGCCGGCGGAACCGGTCTGGGGCTGTCCATCGTGCGGGATACCGTGCTTCAGAACGGCGGCAGGGTGGAGGCCCGCCGGCGGGAGCCGGAGGGCACCTGCTTTGAGGTGTGCTTTCCTCGCTGGCACGGAGAAGAGGAGGGAGCGGAATGAGAAAACGAATGCTGCCTCTCGTGCTGGCGCTTCTGACTCTGGCCGGCTGCGGCATGGGCAAGAGCCAGGGCAAAGACACAGAGCATCCATATGAGATCTATTTTGTGGCCGAGAATGACGAGAGCGGGGCGGCAGTAGGGGGCGAGTTTTGGCACGCCCAGGGCAAGGAGCCGCTGATCCAGGAATTGCTGGCCCGTCTTCTGGCGGGACCTGAAACCATGGAGCTGACCTCCCCCTTCCCCAAGGGACTGGAGGTACGGAGCTGGGAGCTGAACGATGGGAAGCTGGATCTGGATTTCTCCGAGGCCTATGAGGGACTCTCCGGCATTGATCTGACCCTGGCCAATTACTGCCTGGCGCTGACCCTCTGTCAGGTGGAGGGGGTGGATTCCATCCATGTGACCATTGAGGGAGAGCAGAATCCGCTGACCACCGGGGAGAATCTGCGCCCTGAGGATGTCATCCTTCTGGGAACGGAGGGAGAGCCCATGGAAATGACGGCCACCCTCTGGTTCCCCCGGGCCGATGGGACCGGATTGGGCGTGGAATACCGGCGGCTGCTGCTCACCGAGGAGGACACGCTGAGCGCGGTGGTGATGGAGGCGCTGATCCAGGGCCCCAGCTATGACACGATGACCCCCGTACTTCCGGCTGAGACAGAGCTGCTGGGTGTGATCGTAGAGGATGGGGTCTGTTATGTGAACCTCCCCGCCGATGTACTGGAGACGCTGGCACAGGATGAGGAGCAGCTGCGCCTGACGGTATACGCCATTGTGAACACCATGGCGGGCAATGTGGATACGGTGCGTACCGTCCAGCTGCGAGCAGACGGACAGCCGGCCCAGCTGCCCAACGGGCTTAATCAGGCCCTTAAGCTGGATCTGTCTCTGGAAAAATAGTTGACAAATTCAATACGCTAGCGTACTATATAAAACAACTTTGCGCCAGCCAACCGCGCCATAGAAAGGAAGACCCAATATGAGCCAGCAGCGTCCCAATACCCAGTGCATCCATGCGGGATACCGCCCCGGAAACGGAGAACCCCGCAATATTCCCATCATTCAGTCCACTACCTTCCGCTATGAGACGGGCGAGGCTATGGGAAAGCTGTTTGATCTGGAGGCCAGCGGGTACTTCTATACCCGGCTTCAAAATCCCACCAACGACAGTGTGGCAGCAAAGATCTGTGCACTGGAAGGGGGGAGCGCCGCGATGCTCACTTCTTCGGGACAGGCCGCCAACTTCTACGCGATCTTCAACATCTGTTCCTGCGGAGACCATGTGGTCTCCTCTACGGCCATCTATGGCGGAACATACAATCTGTTTGCAGTGACCATGAAGCGCATGGGCATTGAGTTTACCTTTGTGGAGCCCGACTGCACGCCCGAGGAGCTGGAGGCCGCTTTCCGGCCCAACACCAAGGCGGTATTCGGCGAGACGATTGCCAACCCCGCTCTGGCCGTGCTGGACTTTGAGAAGTTTGCCGCGGCAGCACACGCCCACGGCGTGCCCCTCATCGTGGACAACACCTTTGCCACGCCTATCAACTGCCGGCCTTTCGAATATGGGGCCGATATTGTCACCCACTCCACCACCAAGTATATGGACGGCCATGCCAACGCGGTGGGCGGGGCCATCGTGGACTCCGGCGCCTTTGACTGGACCCGGTATCCCGACAAATTCCCCGGACTGTGCACGCCGGACGAGAGCTACCACGGCGTGACCTACACGGAGCGGTTTGGAGTGGCAGGGGCCTATATTACGAAGGCCACCGTTCAGCTCATGCGCGACTTCGGCTCCGTTCCGGCGCCCATGAACTCCTATCTCCTGAATGTGGGACTGGAGACGCTCCACCTGCGGGTTCCCCGCCACTGCGCCAATGCCCTGGCCGTGGCCCAGTATCTGCAGAAGCACGAAAAGGTGGCGTGGGTCCGCTATCCCGGCCTGGAGGGCGATCCGTATCACGGGCTGGCCCAGAAGTATCTCCCCAACGGGGTGTGCGGCGTGGTCTCCTTTGGTGTCAAGGGCGGACGCGAGGCGGCCGAGACCTTTATGGCAGGGCTGAATCTGGCCTCCATCGCCACCCATGTGGCCGATGCCAAGACCTGCGTACTGCATCCCGCCTCCACCACCCACCGGCAGATGAACGATCAGGAGCTCTATGCGGCCGGGGTGTCCCCGGATCTGGTTCGCTTCTCGGTGGGCATTGAGGATATCAACGATATCCTGGCCGATCTGGAAGCGGCGTTGGCCAAGGTAAACGCATAAGAATATCACAACCGGAAGGCAGGGGCGCCGTCTATTGGAGACGGCGCCCCTGCTGTGTTGTTCTGGGAGGAGAAATTCTATATATGTTTTTATATCAAAGACATATGAAGAGTGTTGGAAATGACTAAACTGCCAAGTATTTTTTTGGAAAAAAGCCATAGAAATGAGAATTTCATCCTAGCTATTCCAGATTATGGCTTGACGAAAGCGAAAAAAAGGGCTATGATAGGGGCACATCAAAAAAGTGCATAGAGATGGCCGCTTCTTTTGTCCGTCTTTTATTCAATTTTTCACAAGACAGAAAAATGGAAGTGTTCGTGGTATATGGACAAAGTGGCGGCACAAACTCTGGAGAATCTCAGCGACGGGGGCCGAAGGTGTAAGGTGCGTAAGCACTGATCTCTCAGGCAAAAGGACAGAGTAGAGTGCATCGGCAGTATGTCATTGGTTGGAATGCGCTCTGCAAAGCCGGACCCGTCACAGGGGCCGGCTTTTTTGATGACAGCATGGTTCGGAATGCGGTATGCATGGTTCCGGCTGTGCATATGTTGACGAGAACCCATAAAAACAGGGGGTGAAAGGGCGCGCGATGCAAGGCACCCCGGCAGGTGTGTGGCCGGGGGACATCAGGAACGATTCCGTGTGGAGAGAAAGGATGAATATCTATGGATCAATTAGCGGCTATCGTAAGTGCGGCCAGTAATTTTGTCTGGAACAGCGTACTGCTCTATGTACTGGTATTTACCGGCATCCTGTTCACCGTTCGGCTCGGTTTTATTCAGATCCGCAAATTCGGCGCCGGCTGGCGCGAGATGTTCGGAGGATTCAGTCTTTCTGGTAAAAAGGCCGATAAGGACGGCATGAGCTCCTTCCAGGCGGCAGCTACTTCCGTGGCGGCTCAGGTCGGCACCGGTAACGTGGTGGGCTGTGCTACGGCCATCCTGCTGGGCGGTCCCGGCGCAGTGTTCTGGGTTTGGGTCGCGGCTTTCCTCGGTATGTCCACGATCTATGCAGAGGCTGTGCTGGCCCAGAAGTATAAGACCCGTGGCCCCGACGGACAGGTCATCGGCGGTCCTGTGTATTACATCCGCGCCCGTTTCCAGGGCGGCTTTGGAAAGTTCCTGGCTGGCTTCTTCGCGATTGCCATCATCCTGGCCCTTGGCCTGATGGGCAACATGGTGCAGTCCAACTCCATCAGCAGCTCCTTTGAGACTGCTTTCGGTGTTCCCAAGCCTGTGGTTGGCGTCGTCGTGGCCGTACTGGCTGGCTTTATCTTTATGGGCGGCGTGAAGCGCATCGCCTCTGTGACCGAGAAGCTGGTCCCCATTATGGCTATCTGCTACCTGGTGGGCAGCCTGATCGTGATCGGTGCTCATATCACGGCCGTGCCCGAGGTGTTCCGTCAGATCTTTGTGGGCGCCTTTGATCCTCAGGCGATCCTGGGCGGCGGCGCTGGCGTCGGTATGATGACTGCTATGCGCTACGGCGTGGCCCGCGGTCTGTTCTCCAATGAGGCCGGCCTCGGCTCCACTCCCCATGCCCATGCGATGGCCAAGGTGAAGGATCCCCGCGATCAGGGCCATATCGCGATCGTCTGTGTTTTCATCGATACCTTTATCGTTCTGACCCTCACCGCGCTGGTCATCCTCACCAGCGGTGTGGTTACCCCCAACATGATCGGCGACGACAGCACTGCGGCCTCTCTGGCTCAGTCCGCGTTCTCCACGGTCTTTGGCAGCTTCGGCAACATGTTTGTGGCCATCTGCCTGCTGTTCTTTGCCTTCTCCACCATCATTGGTTGGTACTTCTTCGGCGAGCAGAACATCAAGTACCTCTTTGGTCAGAAGGCGGTCAATGTCTACTCCATCATCGTGATCCTGTGTGTCTTTGTTGGCTCTCTGCTGAAGGTGGACCTGGTGTGGAACCTGGCCGACTTCTTCAACGCGGTGATGGCTCTGCCCAACCTGATTGCTCTGATCTGCCTGTCCGGCGTTGTGGTACGGATCACCAAGGGCATGGAAGAGGAGCATGTTCTGAAAAAGTAATTGCTGATGCATCGCTCTTTTGTACGGCGCGGGAATTATCCCGCGCCGTATGTTTTTCCACAGAGCTCCTTTTCCAGGTGGATAAATCCGCGCACAAACGGGGAAACTGGTCCATACGAGTCGACGGATAAAGGAGCGGATGGGTGTGGACGCAGCGACCATACTGGGGACAGTGAGCCAGTGGCTCTGGAATCATGTGCTGTTGTATGTGCTGTTGGCCGTGGGAATCTATTTTACCCTGCGGCTGCGTCTGGTACAGGTACGGAAACTGGGCATGGGGGTTCGAACACTGACGGCCGGACTGCGCCGGAAAAGCGGGACAGAACGTTCCCGAGGCATGAGTCCCTTTCAGGCGCTGACCACTGCCATTGCGGCCCAGGTGGGGACGGGGAACATCACCGGCTGTGCTACGGCTCTGGCGGCCGGAGGACCAGGGGCAATCTTCTGGATGTGGGTCTCCGGCTTTTTTGGCATGGCGACCATCTATGCCGAAGCCGTACTGGCGCAGACCTACCGCTCTGTCCGTCCGGACGGATCGGTATTGGGGGGACCGGCCTACTACATTCGCGCAGCCGTGCGGGGCAGGGTGGGGCGTATCCTGGCGGGGATCTTCTCCGTGCTCCTGATTCTGGCGCTGGGAATTATGGGAAATATGGTGCAGTCCAACTCCATTGCGGGCGCCTTTCAGCATGCCTTCCACATTCCAACGCTGGCGTTGGGGATTGGTGTGGCGGTGGTCTCTGCCTTTGTCTTTCTGGGCGGAGTAGGCCGGGTGGCCTCTGTGACCGAAAAGCTGGTGCCTCTGATGGCAGGGATCTATGTGGCCGGGTGTGCGGCCATTCTGGTGCTCAACCGCACAGAACTCCCGGAGGCCGTGCGCTCGATCTTTGTGGGGGCCTTCCGGCCCCAGGCGGTGGCAGGGGGCGCGGCGGGACTGACCCTGCGGGAGACCATCCGCTATGGCGTGGCGCGGGGACTCTTTTCCAATGAGGCGGGACTCGGTTCCACACCCCACGCCCACGCGCAGGCAAAAGTAAAGCGCCCGGAGGAACAGGGGATCGTGGCCATGCTGGGCGTATTCGTATCCACCTTTGTGATTTTGACCTTGACCGCACTGGTCCTGCTCACGACCGGCGTCCTGGGGAGCGGACTGGAGGGAACCGCACTGGCCCAGTTGGCCTTCCAGCGGGCCTTTGGCCAGGCCGGAAAAGGATTCGTAGCCATCTGTATGCTGCTCTTTGGATTTTCCACGGTGGTGGGGTGGTATTTCTTTGGGGAGCAGAATGTGGAAGCCCTCTTTGGACGGCGCGGCGTGCTGGTCTATACCTGGGTGGTGCTGGCCGCCCTGGTGGCAGGTTCCGGGCTGCGGGTGGATCTGGTCTGGAACCTGGCGGACCTGTTCAACGGGTTGATGGCTCTGCCCAACCTGATCGCTCTGCTGCTGCTGGGACATGTGGTAGCTGGGATCTGCCGGGCAGGCGACGGAGGAAAGCACCTTTCCGGCAGGGAGCGGAAATCAGATTCAGCAGGGTGACGAAGCGCTTAGAACAGATAAAAGTTTAAGGTTAGGGTAGAAAAATTGCCCTAACACGGGAGATATGAGGAGTTTTCGGGATTTATAATTACGATGGGGCCAATCGAAACTTAGATGAAAAACGAAACGTGCAGACCATGGCAGGGAAAGAGAAGGAACCAAACGATTAGCACCAAAATGGGAAAAATGAAATACGGAAAACCATCCGGACGGTTTTGTATGGCAAGCGTTGGGGGAGGCTTGACTTCCTCCTTGAAAGCTTCTACAATGAATTTGGAACAAAAGCCTGCGGAAACGCCGCGGCAGAGTGTTGAAACCAGTGAGAACATCCCCATTCCTCTTTCTTCTTGCGGGAAGGTCCGTACCCATCCACGGGTGCGGACCTTTCTGCATCTGGGATGTATGCAAGCGCGGGGAGATATGGTACAATGAAAGCCGTCGACGGAAGGAGAAGCTGCGTTTTCCTTCCCAGAAGAATACCGAGAGGAGGGAAAGAATGAAGTCGTGGAATGAACTGTATGAGGCCTGTATGTCCTGCCGGAACTGCCCTCTGTGCGAGACCCGGCACAATGTGGTGTTCGGCGAGGGCGCTCAGAATGCGGAAGTCATGTTCATCGGCGAGGGGCCCGGCGAACAGGAGGACCTCACCGGCCGTCCCTTTGTGGGACGTGGCGGAAAATTTCTGGACGAGATGCTGGCCATGATCGAGCTGGACCGCTCCAAGATCTTCATTGGCAATATGGTAAAATGCCGTCCCCCGGGAAACCGGGACCCGCTGGCAGCGGAGCAGGAGGCCTGTATCGGCTATCTCCGCAACCAGGTGGCCTTGATTCGGCCCAAGATCATCGTCTGTCTGGGGCGGATTGCGGCCATGAAGCTCATCAAGGAGGATTTCAAGATCACCCGGGAGCATGGGCAGTGGTTTGAGAAGGCGGGCGTGCAGATGACCGCCCTGTACCACCCGGCGGCGCTGCTGCGGGACCCCCGCAAGCGGCCCGAGACCTTTGCCGATCTCAAAGCCCTTCAGGCCAAGATCCGTGAGATCTGTGACCATACCTATTAAAAAATGCCGCCCGGTCCCGCATGGGACCGGGCGGCATTGCTGTTATCGGGAGACTTTGTTTCGCTTGATGACCTTCAGGCGGACAAACTCCTCCCGCTCCTTTTCCTCCAGGGCGTCGGTGATGGTACGGATGGTGCGGTCAAAGTCCGGGATCACGATGTGCTCCAGAGCGTTGGCCCGCTTCTGGGTCTTGCGGATGGCCACCGCCAGACGGTAGATGGAGGTCTCCACCTCGGCCAGCTGCCGGATGAGATCCTTGACCTGGTGAAACTGGATAAAGGCATTATCCAGCGCCGAGCTGGTGGAGGCAAAGCCGTAGTCCGGCTTGGGGGGCGGGGAGCGGTCAGGCAGGTGGGGAAGTTCCACCCCCATGATGGAGCGGTACTGAATTTCCAGTGTCTGGTCCACCTCCACGGCCTCGGCGATCTTATCACAGATGCCCAGCTTTACATTGGCGTGCTGTAAGGCGGCATAGGCTCCGGCAAAGACCGTGTCAATCTGGGTCTGGACCTCTTTGGCGGTATCCATGAGAGACATCATCTCCCGGATCAGGATATTGCGTTTGCGGTCCATGAGCTCATACCCGGTGGCGGCCAGCGCCCGGGAGCGCTTGGCGGCCATCAGGGCACCCTTGGTGGGGAGAATGGCGGACATAGGAGGTCACTTCCGTTCCAGAGAGAATTACTGTGGGAGATCGGAGAGGAGGCTCTGATAGGCCCCCTCCACATAGTGGGCCTGGAGGGTGGCGTCGTCCACCCGGTCCAGCTCACTCCGGGGCAGAATGGTGAGGAGCTTCCAGCCCAGATCCAGGGTCTCCGGGATGGTGCGGCGCTGGAGGGGGTCCTGCCGGATGAAGAGCTGCTCGAGCGCCCGGCCGAAGGTCAGGTACTGCCGATCGGTCTCGGAGAGCTCGTCCTCGCCAATGACGCTGGCCAGACTCCGGGCGTCCTGCACCTTGGAATAGGAGGCGAAGAGCTGGTTGGAGAGGGCGGGGTGGTCGGCCCGGGTAAAGCCCTCGCCGATGCCGTCCTTCATCAGGCGGGAGAGGGAGGGGAGGATGGAGACCGGCGGATAGAGGCCCTTCTGGTCCAAATCCCGGTCCAGCACGATCTGCCCCTCGGTGATGTATCCGGTCAGATCGGGGATGGGGTGGGTGATGTCGTCGTTGGGCATGGTGAGGATGGGGACCTGAGTCACCGAGCCGGGACGGCCCCGGATCATGCCGGCCCGCTCATAGAGGGAGGCCAGATCCGAGTAGAGGTAGGCGGGAAAGCCCTTCCGAGAGGGGATCTCTCCCTTGGAGGAGGAGAACTCGCGCACCGCCTCGCAGTAGGAGGTCATGTCCGTGAGGATGACCAGCACGTGGTATCCCTTGTCGAAGGCGAGATATTCCGCCGCCGTGAGGGCACAGCGGGGGGTGAGGATCCGCTCGATAATGGGGTCGGAGGCCAGGTTGCGGAACATGACCACCCGCTGGAGGGCGCCAGCCTCCTCAAAGCTGCGGCGGAAAAATTCGGCGGTGTCATTCTTCACGCCCATGGCGGCAAAGACGATGGCGAAGTTGCGCTCCTCGCCCACCCGGGCCTGGCGCACGATCTGGGCGGCCAGCTCGTTGTGCTTCATGCCCGAGCCGGAGAAGATGGGCAGCTTCTGCCCCCGGATCAGGGTCATGTTGCAGTCGATGGCCGAGATGCCGGTCTCGATGCAGTCCCGGGGATAGTGCCGGGAGACCGGGTTGATGGCCGAGCCGTTGATGTCCCGGCGCTCCTCCGGGTAGAGCTCCCCCAGGCCGTCGATGGGCCGGCCCGCGCCGTCAAAGATCCGGCCCAGCATCTCGGTGGAGAGGGGGAGCTTTACAGGCTCCCCGGTGAAGTGGGTGCGGGCATTGTCCAGGGAGAGCCCACGAGTGCCCTCAAAGACTTGGAGGATGGCCTTATCCCCCTCCAGGCGGATGACCCGGCCCGCCCGGCGCTTCCCGTCGGGCAGGGTAATCTCGGCGGTCTCGTCGTAGGCCACGCCTGACACGCCCTCCAGTGCGATGAGGGAACCGGAGAGCTCCGAGAGCCCCATATATTCCAGTCTCATGGTGTATCAGCTCCTGACATGATTCGGTGGGTCACCGGTTGGCCTCATCCACCTGGCGCAGGGCGGCGCGGATGGCCTCATGATAGCCCTCAAAGCGCTGGGGCGTGTCGTTGGGGACCTCGTATTTGATCTTGCTCAGGGATGCAAAGATTCCGGTGGCCTTGATCTGAGAGAGGGGGATGGCCCGCTCCAGCAGGGGCTTTGCCCCGTCGTAGAGGGCCAAAATGACCTCCATCATCTGAAACTGCTTTTCCAGCGGCACGTAAGTGTCGATCTGGTTGTAGGCGTTTTGCTGCAGGAAGCCCACCCGGATGAGCCGGGCGGTCTCCAGGGTCAGCTTCTGCTCCTCCGGGAGGACGTCGGCGCCGATGAGCTTGACGATCTCCAGAAGCTGGTCCTCCTCCTGAAGCAGGGTGAAGATCCGCTGCCGGTCGGCCATGAAGCGGGGACTGACCTGCTGGTCATACCAGGGCTTCAGATCGGCGATGTACTCGGAGTAGGAGGTGAGCCAGTTGATGGAGGGGAAGTGCCGCCCGTAGGCCAGGGCCCGGTCCAATCCCCAGAAGGTGCGCACATACCGCTTGGTATTCTGGGTGACGGGCTCGGAGAAGTCGCCGCCCTGAGGGGAGACAGCGCCGATGACCGTGACGCTGCCCTCCTTGCCCTCCAGCGTGCGGACATAGCCCGCCCGCTCATAAAATTCGGCCAGGCGGGAGGCGAGATAGGCGGGGAAGCCCTCCTCCGCGGGCATTTCCTCCAGCCGGCCGGAGATCTCCCGCAGGGCCTCAGCCCAGCGGGAGGTGGAGTCGGCCATGAGGGCCACGTGGTAGCCCATATCCCGGTAGTACTCGGCGATGGTCATGCCGGTATAGACCGAGGCCTCCCGGGCGGCCACGGGCATATTGGAGGTGTTGGCGATGAGAATGGTCCGGTTCATCAGAGGCTGCTGGCTCTTGGGGTCCAGCAGCTCGGAAAACTCCTCCAGGGCCTGGGTCATCTCGTTGCCGCGCTCACCGCATCCCAGATAGACGATGATGTCGGCGTCGGACCACTTGGCCAGCTGGTGCTGGGTCATGGTCTTGCCGGCGCCAAAGGGACCGGGAATGGCGGCGGCGCCCCCTTTTCCGATGGGGAAGAGGGTGTCGATGATACGCTGTCCCGTGATGAGGGGGCGGTGGATGGGAAGCCGCTCTCCCATGGGGCGGGGGGTGCGGATGGGCCAGCTCTGGGACAGTCGGAGGGTGTGGACTGTCCCTCGGTCATCGGTGAGCTCGATCAGCGCATCCGCCACGGTGTAGGAGCCATTTGGGGCGGCATGAGTCACCCGGCCGGAGAGCCCGGCGGGCACCAGACAGCGGTGGGTGATGAGGGTGGTCTCAGGACACTGGGCATAGCAGTCTCCCGCTTTGAGTTGGTCTCCCTCCCGGACCAGAACAGTGGTCTCCCACCGGCGGTCCGGGTCCAGGGTGGGGATGTCCAGCCCACGGTCCAGGAAGGGACCGCTCCGCTCCTCCATGACCTTGAGGGGCCGGGCGATGCCGTCAAAGATGTTGTTGAGCAGGCCGGGGCCCAGGGTGATGGACATGGGAGCCCCCAGACTGGTCACCGGTTGACCGGGGATCAGTCCGGCGGTGTCCTCATAGACCTGTACGGTGGTGGTGTCGCCTTCCACGCCCACCACTTCGCCGATCAGGCCCATGTCGCCCACCCGGACCATGTCCATCATGGCCAGCCCCCGGCCGCCGCGTACCGTGACGACAGGGCCGTTGATGCCGTAGATCGTATAGCTCATGCCTGCGCACCCCCTTCCTCCGGGATCTCATCGGCCGGAGCGGCCAGGGAGAGCCCCACCAGACTGGCAAAATGACCGCTCAGCTCCTCCATGGCAGTGTCATAGGAGGCGTCCAGACGCAGGCGCAGGGAGGCCGATTCCAGGATCAAGCCGCCCAGGGCAAAGGGACCCGGACGGATATCCAGGCTCCGGCCAGGCAGTGCCTCCCGCAGCTGCTCGCCCAGAGAGAGGTCCGCGCTCCGGAGATAGAGCACCAGATCCTCTGCACCTTCTAGCTGGGCGGCGGCCTCCTGCAGGCGGGCGCGGAGCTGGTCGGCGTAAGCAGGTGTGGCGGTAAAGGCGCCGATGCGCTCCCGCACCAGGGAAAAAACCTCCCCGGCGATCTCCTCCCGCCGGCGGTAGAGGGCCTGCTTGCTCTCCAGCAGATGGCGGGAGACCTTGCGGCCCTGCTCGCTGCGGATGCGGGAGACCTCGCCGTGGATGTAAGTATAGGCCTCCAGCAGGATCTGATCCTCCGCGCTGGAGAGGGCGGCATCATGCTTTTCTTTCAGTTCCTGCATGGTGCGCTCATTCTCCGCGGCGGCCTGGGAGAGGAGCAGAGCGGTAAAGCGGTCCAGTTTTTCGGATAGTTCTGGCATAGTGGAGTCCTCCATGGATCAAGGTAGCGGGAGGGATCAGAGCTTTACGCCTATGGCCTCCCGGATGTAGCGGGTGATGGAATCGCTGGCGCGCCCCAGGCTGTGCCGGTCGGGAATCTCCACCACCAGGGGACGATGGGCGGTGAGCTTCATGGGGGCGATGAGCTCCTCACACAGGGCGGCCAGGCCCTCGGTGATGAGGAGTACCCCGATCTCAGGGTCGGCCGATGCCTCCCGGATGGCCTTCCCAGCGGCCTCGGCGTCCCGGACCACCACACCCTCGATGCCGGCCAGGCGGAGACCCACCTGGGTATCCGTACTGTCGGTGATCACAAAGTATTTCACGGAAAAAGCCCCCTTTGCCGCTTAGGCGAACAGGAGCAGCAGGGCCACGATCAGGCCGTACAGAGCCACGCCCTCGGCCAGGCCCACGAAGATCAGCGCCTTACCAAAGGCCTTCTCATTCTCCGAGATGGCGCCCAGCGCGGAAGAGGCGGCCGCGGCCACGGCGATGCCGCCGCCGATGCCGGACAGGCCAACGGCCAGGGCCGCGCCGATGTACTTGAGTCCCTCGGCAAGTCCCCCGGCGGCCGCGGCGGCGCTCTCCCCTGCGGCGGAAGCGCTGCCGCCAAAGCCCAGCACGGTGGCCAGGATCAGGCAGGCGAAGAAGGACGCGATGTTGGCCCCCAGGGCCCGCCGGGCCTTCCGGCCGGTGTAGCGGCGGATTCCGGTGAGAAAGAGAGGGGAAAACATAGCCAGGCTGGCAAAGAGAACGATCAGATATTTCATGTGAGATGCCTCCACAAATTTATTCCTCGCCGCTGCGGGCGGTGTACTGAATCTTTTTGGGCCGGAAGGGGATGCCCCCGTCCTCATAGAAGCGGCCGAAGAGCTCATAGAACTCCAGACGGAGCACCTGGATACCCACCAGAAGGCCCTCAAAGCCCATGACGAAGAGATTGCCCAGTACGATGACCACCGGGTTGAGATCCGAGCCGGCCAGCATATGGACCACCATCATGAGGCCCACGTGGGTGATGGCATAGGCCCCGATCCGCAGGAAGGAGAGGGTGTTGGTGAGATAGGAGAGCAGGGTCTCAAAGAGCTCAAAGAGGCCGATGCTCAGCACCTCTCCCAGCTTGGTCTCCTTCCAGGCCGGGTCGCCGGAGCACAGCAGGGAAAGGGGCTCCCGCAGCAGGATGCAGACCAGCGGCAGGACCAGGACGGGCAGCACATAGGCCGGGACAAAGAGGTTTACTTCAAAGACCAGAGTAGAGAGGGCGGCCACGATGAGTCCCACGTAGAAGAGAATGCCTGCTACCCCGTTGGGACCGAAGAAGATCTTCTCCATGTCCCGCTGCCGGATGCCGTTATAGATGTTCAGGCCCATCACCAGCAGCAGCATACACACACCCAGACCCACCGAGCAGAGCAGGAGCACCAGCACGTTGCTGGAGCCGGGGAGCAGGCTGCTCTCCTCCAGAATCTTGAAGCCGGGGAGCAGATCTTCAAAACCGAATACGCTGCCGTATACGCAGCCGAAGAGGGCGCCGGACAAGCCGCACAGGGCGATAATGTTGCCCAGCCACATCCCCTTCCACTTGGCCAGAATGAGACCGATCAGCGCCAGGCCCAGGCCCTGCCCCAGATCGCCGAACATGATGCCGAAGAACAGGCAGTAGGTGAGGGCCAGAAAGACCGAGGGGTCCAGCTCGTGATAGGCCGGCAGGCCGTACATCTCCAGGAAGGGGCGAAAGATCCGACCCAGGAAACAGTTGCGCAGCTTGGTGGGGGGCTTGACGGAAGCCGTCTGTTCATCGGCCCGGTCCACCACACAGGAGCACTCGGGAAAGGCGGAGAGGGCCTTCATCACCGCATCCAGCCCGTCTACCGGCACCCAGCCCATGAGATAGAAGCTCTCCCGGGAGTGGGCGGCATAGCGGCGCAGATCATAGAGCTCACTGTGGTAGCGCAGCGCGGAGCAGACCGAACGCAGATGGGCGCACTCCCGGGCGGCAAAGGCGTCCCGCTCCTCTTCCAGGGTGCGCAGCTTGTCCGAGGCCTTGGCAGCCAGGGCCGTGAGCTCGTCAATGGCCTCCTCGGGCGTACCGTGGACCGCTGGGTCCAGGTGGATGCGGACAAAGTGGAGGGAGGTAAAGAGGGCGTCCACCTTTTCGTGGCCCTCCCGCGCGGTGAAGTAGATGCCATAGACCCGGCGGGCCTCCACATTGGTGGGGATGAAGAAGAGCTCCTCGTGCTCATTGAGCGCGGACTGAAAGCTGTCGTAGGTCTCCCGCGGGAGATAGCCGTACCGGAAGCGGATGAAGTCCAGGTGCCACAGCTGTTCCAGCTGGGTAGAGAGACCGCGCAGGTGCTCCAGCTCCAGCGCGATGCTGCGGTCCTCCTCCAAGAGCTCGGCCTGCCGGCTCTTCCGGCTGGTCAGCGTGTCCAGCGTCTGCGCCAGCGTGTCGAAGTAGCCGGAGATCGCCTCCAGATCCAAGGGCTCGTCAAAGGGCTCATAGGCGGGGGAGAGGCCCAGCGCGTCCAGCAGCTCCTCGGCCCGCCGCAGGGGAGCGGCATAGGGATTGGAGTAGGCAAAGGGCCGCAAATGCCCCACCCGCTCCATGAGAGAGAGGGCGTTTTCCGGGTGGAATTCCTGGTCGAGCACGCAGGAAGCGGCTACCGCGTCAAACTGCTCCAGAGGACCGGCCACGGTGAGAAGCCGCATGGGAACAACAGACATCCGATCATCTCCTTTGTGGAAGGAAGTCAGGCTCAGCCAAACAGGCGGGCCAGAGAAGTGTCGTAGGGTACGCCGTATTTGACCGACTCGATGAGACTCACCAGAGCATGGAGCTCCAGGTCCTTCAGATTGAGGTAGGCCATGGCGGTATAGATCGAGGGGGTGCCATGGGTGAGCTGACGGCGGTTGAAGGTATAAAAGGCCCGGCGGAAGGCGTCCTCCAGCTCCTCTACTCCGCTGGAAGAGAGACCGGCGGCATAGGGAGTGTCCCGGAGCAGCTCCCGCGCACTGGAGAGGTCCGGTGCGGCGCACAGGGCGCGGATCATCTCGGGGCGCAGGCGGTAATTAAAGGGGAAGAGGACGGGCAGATAGTCCGACTGGCCGGGGAAATAGGTCTTGAGACGGAGAATATGGATCAGATTGAACCAGTCGATCTGCTCCCCATAGGAGCGCAGCAGCACCGCCTTGGTCTCTCCCCGGTAGCACTTGTGGATGATATGGTACATGTGGGAGAAATACGTGGAACGGAGCAGGGTTTCCGCTCCCGTATAGTCGGGGAGAGTACCCGCCTGGGCCGGACGCAGCCGGTGCAGGGCGGGGGCATAGATGGTATCCCGGGCCGCGGCGGTCAGCCCGTCAAAGTCCGTACAGGAGGCGAGGGCCTGGAGGTCCAGCGTGCTGTGCAGAATGGATCGGGGAAGGGGCGAGAGGGGGTGGCCCGCCTTGAGCCGCCGCAGGGTGGAGAGGATGGCCCGCTGTTCCTGGAGCAGGATGGGGAAGGTGAAGAGGGCCTTGTCCGCCCTTGGGATAAAGTGGAGCAGCTTACGGTAATCGGTCCGGAACTGGTCCCAGAGGGCCAGCTCCAGTTCCACCCGGCCGATATAGACGCCGCCCGCGAGGCGGGCGGCGCAGGCGGACCAGGCCGGATGGCTCCGCAGATACTCGGAGAGTTCGGCCTCGGTCCGGAGAGAGGCCATATGTTCAAAGTCTGCCAACCGGAGCCGCTTTCCATACAGGGCGTGGACCTTGGAGGAGAGGGCGCCGTACTCCATCTGTGCTCGGATCATGGCGTCTGCCCCACCACCCGGGCGAAGAGGGCGTCCACCCACTCCTGCTGATGGGCACGGTATGCCCCCTCCAGCGCCTCCATGGCGTGGGAGAGGCGCGCATCCACCGCGGCCATGGATTCGGCAGCGAGCTGCGCCTCGGTCTCCTCCACAATGGAGATCCGGCGCTGGGCCCGCTCCAGATACCGCTGCCGCAGCTGGGCGCATTCCCGCTCCAGATCGGCGTCCAGGGAGGCCTGCTTCTCCCGGGCCTCCTGCGCCAGCGCACTGGCGCTGTGTTCGGCGGATATGATTCGGTTGACGAGGTCGATGTATTCCATAAAGCGTTCTCCTTGAAGGAAGCGTGGATACTCCCGGCACAGACCGATGGGGCCAATGGATGGGAAGAAATGGGCAGAATCAGCGAATATGATTCATCATATCACTGGATAAATGAAAATTCCAGTGAAATTTTAACGAAAATGTAGAAAAGATTTCTATATTTTCGACAAAAAATTGTGCAGGATGGCAGAGTTTTGTCGAGGGAAAGGGCTGCTATTGTATTCGACATACACCAGGGAGTATAATAATCAAAATTAGGACCATGCCTTTTGTTTGGAATAAAAATGGGAGAAGATAGGAGGAAACTTGCATGAAAAAACTGCTTCAACTCCTGGAAGAGGACTGTACCCTCACCCATGAGCAGCTGGCCTCCATGTCCGGTATGACGGTGGAGGAGGTCGAAAAGACCATCCGTATGTATGAGGAAGAGAAGATCGTGCTGGGCTACAAGGCCATCGTGGACTGGGACCGCACCGACCGGGAGGCGGTCACGGCTCTCATCGAGGTCAAGGTCACGCCGCAGCGGGGCGAGGGATTTGACCGGGTGGCCGAGCGCATCTATCAGTATGATGAAGTGGAGAGCGTCTATCTCATGTCGGGCGCCTTTGACCTGACGGTCATCATCTCCGGCCGCACCCTGAAAGAGGTGGCCCAGTTCGTGGGTCAGCGTCTGGCTACGCTGGAGGATGTGACCGGCACGGCCACCCACTTTATCCTGAAAAAATATAAGGAAAAGCATCTGATTTTTGAAAAAGCCGAGGAACAGGAGAGGGAGCTGATCTTCTCATGAACTATGAAAACATTCTGTCCGACCGGATCAAGAACGTCCAGCCCTCCGGGATCCGGCGCTTCTTTGACATCCTGGAGGAGATGAAGGACGCCATCTCTCTGGGCATCGGCGAGCCGGACTTTGTGACCCCCTGGCACATCCGGGACGCGGGCATCTACTCCCTGGAGAAGGGATTTACCAAATACACCTCCAATGCCGGTATGGCCGAGCTGCGGCGGGAGATCGCCGCCTATCTGAACCGCCGCTTTGACCTGCAATATGACTTTGCCAGCCAGATCATCGTCACGGTGGGCGGCAGCGAGGCCATCGACCTGACCCTGCGCTGCCTGGTCAATCCGGGGGATGAGGTCATTGTCCCCGTCCCCTCCTTTGTGTGCTACGGCCCGCTGGCCAACATGGCGGGGGCCACGCCGGTGCTGGTGGAGACCAAGGCGGAAAACGAGTTCCGTCTGACCGCCGACGAGCTGCGTGCCGCCATCACTCCCCGTACCAAGGTGCTGGTGCTTCCCTTCCCCAACAACCCCACCGGAGGCATCATGGAGCGCAAGGACCTGGAGGAGATCGCCAAGGTGCTGGAGGGAACCGACATCATGGTCCTCTCCGACGAGATCTACGCCGAGCTGACCTATGGGCAGCACCATGTCTCCCCGGCCAACCTGCCGGAGCTCAAGGACCGGACCATCGTGGTCAACGGCTTCTCCAAGAGCCATGCCATGACCGGCTGGCGCATGGGCTATGTCTGCGGTCCCAAGGAGATCATCCGGCAGATGCTCAAGCTCCACCAGTTCGGCATCATGTCCGCCCCCACCGTGAGCCAGTACGCCGCGGTGGAGGCCATGCGCAACGGCGACGTGGACATTGAGAAGATGCGGGACGAGTACGACGGCCGCCGCCGCTACCTGGTGGAGGGCCTGCGGCGCATCGGTCTGCCCTGCTTTGAGCCCAAGGGCGCCTTCTATGTCTTCCCGGACATCCGCTCCAGCGGACTGAGCTCCGATGAGTTCTGCGAGCGGTTCCTGATGGAAGAGAAGGTGGCCGTCATCTCCGGCTCCGCCTTCGGCCCGGGCGGCGAGGGCTTTGTGCGCTGCTGCTATGCCACGGGGATGAAGGACATCGCCGAGGCGCTCACCCGGATGGACAACTTCCTCACCAACCTGCGCAAGAAGCAGGCCCGGGAGGGATAACGCTGCCGGAGCGTGACCGAAAAAGGAGGAGCGGGATGTACATCGTTTGTCTGGACCTGGAGGGGGTGCTGGTGCCCGAGATCTGGGTGACCTTTGCCCGGGAGCACGGCATTCCCGCGCTGGAGCGCACGACCCGGGATGAGCCCGACTACGGAAGGCTTATGGAGTACCGTCTGGCTCATCTGCGCCGGCATGGGCTGGGCCTGCGGGAATTGCAGGAGACCATTGCCCATATGCGCCCCTTTCCCGGGGCGAGAGCCTTTCTGGACGAACTGCGCTCCTTCACCCAGGCGGTCATCCTCAGCGATACCTTTGAGGAGTTTGCAAGGCCCCTGATGGAGCAGCTCAACTGGCCAACTTTGCTGTGCAATCGTCTGGAGACAGCCGCCGACGGGAACACCATCACCGGGGTGCACCTGCGCTGCCCTCAGACCAAGCTCACCACGGTGCGGGCGCTGCAATCGGCCGGGTATGAGACCATTGCCGCCGGGGACAGCTATAACGACCTGGACATGCTCCAGGCCGGCAAGGCGGGCTTCCTCTTCCGCAGTACCCCGGCCATCCGGGCGGCCCATCCGGAGTTGCCGGCCTGTGACACCTATGAGGAACTGCTTGCGGGGATCCGGAGGGCGATGGAGCTGCCGGCGCCGGAAAGGAAGGGAGAACCATGATGCCATCGGATGCGCATGTGCCCTTCGGGCGTGCGGATATTTTGCTGCCCCGGGACTGCTCCTATGAAAAATGGGCGGTGGTGGCCTGCGATCAGTACACCTCACAGCCGGAGTACTGGCAGCGGGTGGAGGAATTTGTGGGCGGCGCTCCCTCCGCTCTGCGGCTGATTCTCCCCGAGAGCTGTCTGGACGGTCCCAATGTGGAGACCGACATCGTGGAGATCAACAATACCATGACCCACTATCTGCGGGAGGAGCGCTTCCGCCGGCTGCCCGCCTCCATGATCTATGTGGAGCGGACACTGGAGGGCGGCGCGGTGCGCCGTGGCCTGCTGGGTGCGGTGGATCTGGAGGCCTACGACTATGAGGAGGACTCCCGTGCGCCGGTGCGCGCCACCGAGGGGGTAGATCTGAACCGGCTCCCGCCCCGGGTGTCGCTGCGGAAGAACGCCTCGCTGGAGCTCCCCCACGCCCTGCTGCTGGCCGACGATCCGGAGGACCGCCTCATGGGATGGCTCTCCGGCGAGCGGGAGCACATGGAGCCCCTCTATGACTTTGATCTGATGGAGGGGGGTGGCCATCTGCGGGGGTGGAAGCTGGGGGCGGAGCAGCTGGCCCATGCGGAGGCGCTCCTGGGGGAGATTCTGGCCCCCGAGACCTTCCGGCGGCGCCACGGAGCGGAGGGATGGCCCATTGCCCTGCTGGTGGGAGACGGGAACCACTCTCTGGCCACGGCCAAGGAGTGCTACGAGCGGCAAAAGCGCCTGACGCCGCGCGAGCAGTGGGAGAACCTCCCGGCCCGGTACGCCCTGGCCGAGCTGGTCAACCTCCACGACGAGAGCCTGACTTTCGAGCCGGTCCACCGGGTGCTCTTCGGCGTGGAGCCCAGTGAGGTTCTCGCCGCGCTGGTGCGTTTTTATCCGGGCGCCCACTACGGCGACGGAGCGGGGCATGTGCTCCGCTATGTCCACGCAGGTGGGGAGGGATGCGTCACCGTGCCCGCCCCGGATGCGGCGCTGGAGATCGAGACGCTTCAGCGGTTTTTGAATCACTATCTCCACCGCATGGGTGGACGAATGGACTATATCCATGGCGGGGAAGTGGCCCGCCGTCTGGCGGGCAGGGCGGGTAACCTGGCCTTCCTGCTGCCGGCGCTGGACAAGGAGGCACTGCTCCCCGCCGTGTGGAGAGATGGAATGCTCCCCCGCAAGACCTTTTCTCTGGGCCGGGCCCAGGACAAGCGCTTCTATCTGGAAGCCCGCAAGATCCGCTGAATGGAGGAGACGGTATGGAACCAATCGTGACCAAGGCCCGCGCCAAGCTGAATCTGACTCTGGACGTCCTGGGGAAGCGGAGCGACGGGTACCACGACCTCTGCATGGTCATGCAGTCGGTGGCCCTGTGTGACACCGTGACCATCCGCCGGGAAGCGGAGCGGGGGATAGCAGTGAGCTCCAACCTGGATTTTCTCCCTACGGGGAAGAACAATCTGGCCGCTTCCGCCGCACTCCACCTGTGCGAGGCGGCCGGTATGGACCCCAATGGCCTGCGCATCGATCTGGAGAAGTCCATTCCGGTCTGCGCCGGTATGGGGGGCGGGAGTTCGGACGCTGCGGCGGTGCTCAATGCGCTCAACCAGGCCTGGAAGCTGGGGTATGCGTCCCAGGAGCTGGCCGCCCTGGGGGAGCGGGTGGGATCAGATGTCCCCTACTGCGTCCTGGGCGGAACTGCGCTGGCTGAGGGCCGGGGGGAGATACTCACCCCGCTGCCCAGCCTGCCCTGGTGCTTTGTGGTGATCTGCAAGCCCCACTTTGCGGTGTCCACCCCGGAGCTCTTTGCCCGGATCGACGGGATGAAGCTCCACTGCCATCCGGATACCCGAGGAATGCTCCAGGCCCTGGAAAATGGCGATGTACTGGGTGTGGCCCGGCGGATGTACAATGTCTTTGAGGATGTGCTCCCCCGCAATCAGGGGGGGACCGTGGCCGAGATCAAGACCGAGCTTATCCGCCACGGCGCGCTGGGGGCCTGTATGAGCGGCACCGGACCCACTGTGTTCGGCCTCTTTGACACCCTGGTGGGGGCCTGGCGGGCCTACCACGATTTGCGCCAGACCTACACGGAGACCTTCCTCACGGTCACCATCTGAGCGGGAGCGTATACAGTATATTGGAAAAGGATCGAACGGTTTTCCACCGTCCGATCCTTTTTTGTGGAAAGAGGTTTAAGTTCCATCCGCCGTGTCCACACTAAAGGCAATACATAACATGGACGGTGAACGATATGAAAGAGCGGACTGGAACCAAAAAGACTACATTGCGCCGGTGGGAATTGGCCCTTCTTCTGGGGGTGGCGGCGGCAGCCCTGTGGGGGGTACGCCTGGATGGGGAGCAAGCCGCCCTGGCGGACAAGGTGGTGCGCCTGCATGTGCTGGCCAATTCTGACACCCAGGAGGACCAGGCGCTGAAGCTGGCGGTGCGAGATGCGGTGCTGGCCGCCGCGGACGGGGTGGTCCCGCCTGGGGTGGAGTTGGAGGAGGCCGAGCAGGCCCTCACCCAGGCCCTGCCCGCCATTGCCGATGCCGGGGCCCGTGTGGTGGGCGAGCAGGGGTACTCCTATCCCGTCACCGCCTCGCTGGAGCACGACGTGTGGTTTCCCACCAAGGAGTACACCGACTTTGCCTTCCCCGCAGGGGAGTACACCGCTCTGCGGGTGACCATCGGCGAGGGCGGCGGCCGCAACTGGTGGTGTGTGGTCTTTCCGCCCCTCTGTCTGGGCTCGGTGACCGAGAATACCGCTGAGACCGCCCTGGAGGGCGGACTGGAGGACCGGGAGGTCTCCCTTATCACCGGGGAGGACGAGGGCTATGTGGTCAAATTCAAGGCCATGGAGCTGTTGGAGGAATTCCAGGGCTGGCTGGAGGGATAGAGGCGCTCCACGCTCTTTTGTGAAATGTGGAGAAAAAACAAACCGCTCCGTTCGGGAAGTCGTATTTGCGGGAGTTTGGTATCTGTGATACAATAACAAGCACTGTGAATCGATGAAAAAAGGATTTGATCGTATGCTCAACCGTGAACAGGAGCTGCGCTTCTGCAAGGCCAGAAGAGCGGCCATCGCACTGGACTATTCAAACCTCAATCCGGAGCAGCGCCGGGCGGTTCTGGCCACGGAGGGCCCCCTTCTGCTGCTGGCGGGCGCGGGAAGCGGAAAGACCACCGTTCTCATCCACCGGATTGCCAATCTGATGAAGTACGGCCGGGGCTCCGATTGTGACGAAGTCCCCGAGTGGGTGGGGGAGGAGGAGCTGAACGCTCTGGAGAGCTATGTGGCCAACCCCGATCCCGCGCGCAAGGAGGCAATGGAGCGGCTGTGCCGGGTGGAAGCGGCGGTGCCCTGGTCCATCATTGCCATCACCTTTACGAACAAGGCGGCGGGAGAGCTCAAGGCCCGGCTGGAGCAGATGCTGGGCGCCTCGGCCAATGACATCTGGGCCAGCACCTTCCACTCGGCCTGTGTGCGCATTCTGCGCCGGGACATTGAGCGCCTGGGCTTCCAGAGCTCCTTCACCATCTACGACACCGCCGACTCCGAGCGGGTCATCAAGGACATCAACAAGGACTTCGGGCTGGACGACAAGTCCTTCCCCCCCAAGACCATTCTGGGGTATATCTCCCGGGCCAAGGACGCCATGAAGCTGGGGGCGGATTACCTCAAGGAGTGCGAGAAGTCCGGGGACTTCCGTCTGACTAAGATCGCCAAGGTCTATGTGGAATATGAGCGCCGCCTGCGGGAGGCCAACGCCCTGGACTTTGATGATATCATTTTACATACCGTCCGCCTGCTGCTGAATTTCGATGACGTTCGGCAATATTATCAGAAAAAATTCCGTTATGTACTCATTGACGAGTATCAGGACACGAACCATCTCCAGTATCTGCTGGCCTCCACCCTGGCGGGGGGACGGGAGAACATCTGCGTGGTGGGCGACGACGACCAGTCCATCTACCGCTTCCGCGGGGCCACCATCGAGAATATCCTCTCCTTTGAGCAGCAGTACAAGGGGGCGCGGGTCATTCGGCTGGAACAGAACTACCGCTCCAGCCGGAATATCCTGGAGGCCTCCAACGCCGTAATCCGCAACAACCAGGGCCGCAAGGGCAAGGAGCTGTGGACCGATCAGGGCGAGGGAGACAAGGTCAAGTGCTATACCGCCATGAACGAGCACGATGAGGCCCAGTTTGTGGCCGCCCAGATCCTCTCCGATCTCTCGGCGGGCAAGGCGTGGAAGGACCATGCCGTCCTCTACCGAATGAACGCCCAGTCCAACCAGATCGAGCAGGCCTTCAAGAAAAACGGCATCCCTTACCGCATCATCGGCGGCATCCGCTTCTTTGACCGGGCCGAGGTCAAGGACATGGTGGCCTATCTGTGCGCCATCAACAACCCCAACGACGATCTGCGCCTCTCACGTATCATCAACAATCCGCCCCGGGGGATCGGCGCCACCACCATCGAGCGGGCCCAGGACCTGGCCCTCCAGACCGGCCGCTCCCTGTGGGAAGTGGTCAAGAGTGCCCGGGAGTTCCCCGAGCTCCAGAAGGCCGCCCCCAAGCTGGGACAGTTTACCGAGATGATGGAGGATCTGCGCCGCCTGGCCGGTGAGATGGACCTGCCCGCCTTCTACGAGGAGCTGGTGGAGCGAACCGGCTATGCCGCCATGCTGGAGCAGAAAAAGACCATTGAGGACCGCACCCGCCTGGAGAACGTCCACGAGCTCTCCTCCTCCATCCAGAACTATCTGGACAATGCGGTGGAGGAGCCCAGCCTCTCCGGCTTCCTGGATGAGATCGCCCTCTATACCGATCTGGATAACCACGACTCCGGGGAGGACTGTGTGGTCATGATGACCATGCACTCAGCTAAGGGACTGGAATTCCCGGTGGTCTTTGTGGTGGGCGTGGAAGAGGGGATCTTCCCCGGCATCCGCGCCATCGGGGAGCCCGACGAGATGGAGGAGGAGCGCCGCCTGTGCTATGTGGCCATGACCCGGGCCAAGGAGCGGCTCTATATGACCTGCGCCTCTCAGCGGATGCTCTTCGGCCGCACGAACGCCAACCGGCCCTCCCGCTTCCTGGGCGAGATCCCAGAGGCCTATGTGGAGAAGAGCGGGCGCAACTTCCGCTCCGAGAATGAGAGCGGGGAGGGCGGCTGGCAGCCGCCCCAGCGCCGGGTGCGTCCCAAGCCCGTTTTTGACCGGGGCTACTCGGTGGGCGGCTATTCAGGCGGCTATTCCGCCGGAGCGGGCAGCAGCGGACAGACCGGTCAGACAGCGGCCCCGGCAGGCCGGGGCGTCAGCATGTCCCGCCACACAGCGGCGGCTCTCCCCAACTTCCAGAAGGGGGACAGCGTGGTCCACAAGGCCTTTGGAAAGGGACTCATCACGGGGCTCACCCCCATGGGCGGGGACGCTCTGGTGGAGATCGCCTTTGAGAAGAGCGGGACCAAGAAGCTGATGCTCAAAGCGGCGGCCCAGCATATGACCAAGGAATAAACAACAAGAGGAGCGGCCTTCCGGCCGCTCCCCAGTGTGTGGAATAGATTGGATATATTCCGGCCCTCCGTCTGACCGGAACGGTTAGAGAAGCGGCTCGTTGAGGAGCTCCTCAAAGCTGCGGATATACCGGTGGGAACAGGCACGGATCTCCGCCTGGCTGGTCTCATAAAAGGGATCGTACACCCCTACCACCCGGATGCCGCTCTCGCGGGCCGTGCGGCAGGCGCCGGGGGAGTCCTCGAAGAGGACACACTGCTCCGGCAGTACGCCAAGGCGGGAGAGCACAGTCTGAAAATAGCGGGGGTCCCGCTTTTCCATGCCCAGCTCCTGGGCGAAAAAACGGCGGGAGAAGACCGTTTCCAGGCCGTGCCGCCGCAGGACAGCCTCGCACAGCTCCGGCACGCAGGCAGTGACCAGCACCATGGTCCGCCCCGCCTCCTGGCAGCGGCGGAGAAATGCCCCGGCGCCCGGCTTCAGAGGAACGTGGTGGGCATAGGCGTCCCGGGCCAGCTCCATCCACTCGGCCATGATGGCCTCCGGTGTGTCGGTCAGCCCGTAGTAGTCCCGGGTAAACTGCGCTGCCACCGGAAGGATGGAGTGGCCCACCGTGTGGCAGTATTCCGGCGTGGGGCGCAATCCCCGGCGGGAGAGAAAGCACTCATCCACCGTGACCCAAACGCCGTTGGAGTCGATGAGTGTGCCGTCCAGGTCAAAGAGCAGCATGAATAGGACCTCCGTTCTGATCCGGAAATATCGGAAAAATTTCCCCTCAGGGGATCGATTGAAACATATCATACCATATCAAGGGAGTGGAAACAATCTGTGAATGAACATCTCATGCGCCGCCTGGCAAAGCCCATGCTCTTTGCCGCGGCATTCATCTGGGGCTCCTCCTTTTTCATCATGAAGGGTGCGGTGGACGTGATTCCCACCTTCTACCTGCTGGCCATCCGCTTTACCGGAGGGGCGGCTCTGCTGGCCCTGATCTGCGGGAGAAAGTGGAAACGCTTTACGGCTGACTACCTGTGGCGGGGTGCCATCATGGGGGCCTTTCTCTTCCTGGCCTACTCGGTGCAGACCTTTGGACTGGCCGAGACCACGCCCTCCAAAAATGCCTTTCTGACGGCGGTATACTGTGTGCTGGTCCCCTTCCTCTACTGGCTGGTGGCCCGGCAGCGGCCTGACCGCTATAATATTCTGGCGGCGCTGCTGTGTATCTCCGGCGTGGGTCTGGTCTCCCTGACTGAGTCCTTCACCGTGACCCGGGGAGATGCGCTGACCCTGTGCTGCGCGGTGTTCTATGCCAGCCACATCGTCTCGGTGGCCAAGGTCTCTCCCGGAAAGGACATCTACATTCTGACGGTATTCCAGTTCTTCTGGGCGGCGGTGTACGCCTGGGTGTGCGGTCTGCTCTTCCAGCAGTTCCCGCCGGTAGAGACACTGCTGAATACAGACATGGTCATCCAGATGGGCTACCTCATCGTGATGGCCACCACGGTGGCCCTCCTGTTCCAGAACGTGGGACAGGTCTGGTCCGATCCGGCCTCGGCCTCGGTGATCCTTTCGCTGGAGTCGGTGTTCGGGGTGCTTTGTTCGGTGATCTTCTACGGAGACCCGGTGACCGGCCGCCTGCTGGCGGGCTTTGCGCTGATCTTTGTGGCCGTGGTGTGCTCGGAGACCAAGTTCAGCTTCCTGCGCCGGAAATCGGAACATCCGGCCCAGAGCGTGGGATAAAACCGGCTGAGCCGGAGCGATCCGTCCGGGAGGAGCATGCTCCTCCCGGACGGAAATGCGGAACAGGGGTTGACAAACCGGCTGGCAGAGCGTATACTGCATTACAACAACCGAACACTTTAAACCAGTGATGAAGAAAAGTAGCCGATGTGATGGATGCAAAGAGAGCTCCGGGTGGTGGGATCGGGGTCTGAAATCCGCGTGTGAATGGTCTTCAGAGGGCGGCTTGAACGGGAAACTCAGTAGATGCCGACGGGACCCCACCCGTTATCCATCGGGCACGTATGATGGTACGTGAAGCGAGTGGACGTTGCAAGACGTCAATTTGGGTGGTATCGCAGAAGCTGACGCTTTTGTCCCAGGAAGGGGACAGAGGCGTTTTTTTATACCCTGTGGGGCAGCTTCCTCTCTGGCCGCTGGCAACGGCCCCTCCATCGCCCACCCAAACCAATTTCGGCTCCAAGAGCCCATATGGAGGTAACGACTATGAAACAGAACACGATGATGAAGAAAACCCTGGCCCTGGCTCTCGCTCTGGGAATGCCCCTCGCCCTGACTGCCTGCGGCAGCGCCGACTCCGGAGAGTCCGCTGAGGCGGATGGGGCCTACAAGGTGGCGGTGGTCCGCCAGCTGGACCACGCTTCCATGAACGAGATCCGGGACGCCATTACGGCCGAACTGGACGCCAAGGCCGCCGAGCTGGGAATCGCGATCACCTATGGTGACTTCAACGGCAACAACGATCCCTCTACCCTGTCCCAGATCGGGGCGCAGATCGTGGCCGACGGCTATGACGCCATCATCCCCATCGGGACCACCGCCGCCCAGCAGATGGCGGCCACGGCCCAGGCCACCGAGACCCCTGTGATCTATGGTACCGTCAGCTACCCCGAGACCGCCGGTCTCACCGGGATCTCCTATGTGACGGGCACCAGCGACGCGCTGAATGTAGAGCTGCTGCTGGACATGATGCTGGCCCAGAACCCTGAGGTGGAGACGGTGGGCCTGCTCTACTCCACCAGCGAGGTCAACAGCGCCCCCGCGATTGAGACCGCCAAGGCCTATCTGGACAGCAAGGGGATCTCCTACCTGGACAAGACGGGCAACACCACCGATGAGATCGTGGCGGCCGTCAACTCCATGCTGGACCAGGTGGACGCGGTCTTCACCCCCACAGACAATGTGGTAATGAACGCGGAGCTGGCCATTGCTCCCATCCTGACCGAGGCGGGCATCCCCCACTATGCCGGGGCGGACTCCTTTGTGCGCAACGGTGCGCTGGCCACCTGCGGCGTGAACTACACCGACCTGGGGACCCAGACCGCCGACCTGGCCCTGGAGGTCCTCCAGAGCGGCCAGGTGCCCACCGATTTTGTCACCGTGTCGGGCGATATCATCACGGTCAATCTGGATACCGCCGCCGCCCTGGGCGTGGACACGGAGGTGTTCTCCTCCCTGGGCTCCAGTATGGTGGAGGTTCATACGACCCAAGAGTAACATGAAAAGCCCCCGCCCATTCCGGGCGGGGGCTCAGCCTGAGAAAGGAGCGATCCCATGCTCACGATTATCCAGTCCGCCCTGGAAGCGGGGTTTCTCTATGCGCCTGTTGCGCTGGCTCTGTTTCTGAGCTTTTCCATCCTGAATATCGCCGATATGACCACCGACGGAGCCTTTGTCCTGGGAGGCGCGGTGTCCGCCGTGTGCTGTGTGTCCTGCCACCCCATCCTGGCCCTGCCGGCCGCCATGCTGGCCACCGCCGCCGCCGGCTTCATCACCGCTTTTCTCCAGACCAAGCTGGGGGTGCCCTCCATCCTGGCGGGCATCGTCACCAACATCGGCCTGTACAGCATCAACCTGATGGTCATGGGGACCAGTAACCTGTCCATCTTCCAGAAAGCGAGCATCTACACCCTGGCCAGGGATGCCGGCTTTGCCGGGAGCTGGTATAAGCTGGCCGTCACGGCGGGCATCGTACTGGTGGTCTGCGTGCTCCTGGTCCTCTTCCTGGGCACCCGGCTGGGCCTGTCCATCCGGGCCACCGGGGACAATGCGGATATGGTGCGCGCCTCCTCCATCAATCCCACCTTTACCATCACCGTGGGCCTGTGCGTGGCCAACGCCATGACCGGACTATCCGGGGCAATGGTGGCCCAGTACAACACCTTTGCCGAGGTCAACGGCGGCACCGGTATGGTGGTACTGGCCCTGGCCGCGCTGGTGATCGGGGAGACCCTCATCGGCAAGGGCTCCATGGTCCGCCGGGTGCTGGGGGTGCTCTTTGGCAGCATCCTCTACCGCCTGATCTATTCGGCGGCCCTCCGGGCCAATGTCCCGGCCGACTACATGAAGCTGGTCTCGGCGGTCATCGTGGGCGCCGCCATTGCAGCGCCCACGGTGCGGCAGTGGGCGGCCTTCCAGATGCGCAAGCGCCGCGCCCTGGCCGGACGAAAGGAGGAGCAGTGAGATGCTGGAGCTCAGAAATCTTTCTAAGACCTTCAACCCCGGAACGGTCCACGAGAAAAAAGCCCTGTGCGGCGTCAATCTGAAACTGGAGAAGGGGGACTTTGCCGCCATTGTCGGCTCCAACGGGGCGGGGAAATCCACCCTCTTCAACGCCATTGCGGGGGACTTCTTTCCCGATGAGGGCAGCATCATGCTGGGCGGGGAGGATCTGACCTATCTGCCTGCCTACCGGCGCAGCCGCAACATTGGCCGACTCTTTCAGGACCCTATGCGGGGGACCGCCCCCCATATGACCATCGAGGAGAATCTGGCTCTGGCCTATCTCCGCACCGCCAAGCACCAGCGGGCCTTTTTCAGCCGGGTGAGCAAGGCGGACAAGGCCTTTTTCCGGGACCAGTTGGCCCGGCTGGACATGGGCCTGGAGGACCGGATGGGCCAGAGCGTGGGGCTCCTCTCGGGCGGACAGCGGCAAGCCCTCACCCTGCTCATGTCCACCATGGTGCCCCCCAAGCTGCTGCTGCTGGATGAGCACACCGCGGCATTGGATCCGGGGACGGCGGAAAAGGTGCTCCGCCTTACCCGGGAGATCGTGGCCGAGGCGGGCCTTACCTGCCTGATGATCACCCACAACATGAAAAGTGCCCTGGAACTGGGCAACCGCACACTGATGATGGATTCCGGCCGCATCGTGCTGGACCTGAAGGGGGAGGAGCGCCAGGGCATGACGGTGGAGGACCTGCTCCAGCGGTTCCGCGCTGGGGCTGGAAAGGAACTGGACAACGACCGGATCTTGCTCTCCGATCGGTAAAAGATAGAACACGGATGCCGCCTGCGTGCATCCGTGTTCCGTTTTATGGGAACAAATTGGATTGTCTTTTCGTCTCAGAGGGTATACAATAAACCAAAGAGTTTCCAAAATGGAAAAAACGGGGAAGAAAATCCCCGGCAGAACAACGGCGAGGTGTGACATGGGAGACATTTTATATATCGTAGTGCCCTGCTATAACGAGGAGGAGGTGCTGCCGGAGACAGCCAGGCGGCTCAAGGAAAAGATGGAGCATCTCATCGCCGCAGGCCGGATCTCGGAGGAGAGCCGGGTGCTCTTTGTGAACGACGGCTCCCGGGACAAGACCTGGAGCATGATCGAAGGGCTCCACCGGGCGGACCGCCGTTTCTCCGGCGTGAATCTGACCCGCAACCGGGGCCACCAGAACGCCCTGCTGGCCGGGCTCATGACGGCGAAGGACCGGGCAGACATGGTCATCTCCATGGATGCTGACCTGCAGGACGACATCGACGCGGTGGACGCCATGGTGGAGCAGTACTATGCCGGATGTGACATCGTCTACGGGGTGCGTTCCAGCCGGGAGAAGGACACCTTCTTTAAACGCTTTACTGCGGAGGGTTTTTACCGCGTGATGAACTTCCTGGGGGCGGAGACCGTGTTCAACCACGCCGACTACCGCCTCATGTCCAAGCGGGCGCTGGAGGGGCTCGCCCAGTTCAAGGAGGTTAACCTCTTCCTCCGGGGCATCGTACCCATGATCGGCTATACCACCGGCACGGTGGAGTACGAGCGGGGCGAGCGCTTTGCGGGTGAGAGCAAGTATCCCCTCAAGAAGATGCTCTCCTTTGCCATGGAGGGAATCACCTCCCTCTCCACCAAGCCCATCCGGTATATCACTGTGCTGGGCTTTCTGGTGTTTGTGGTGAGCATCCTCATGCTCATCTACTCCATCGTCCGCTGGGCCAACGGGGAGACCGTCATCGGCTGGGCCAGCGTCATCTGCTCGGTGTGGGCCATCGGCGGACTCATCCTGCTGGCCCTGGGGGTCATCGGCGAGTATATCGGAAAGATCTACCTGGAGACCAAGGAGCGGCCCCGCTTCCTCATCAAGGAGGTGCTGGACCAGCATGAAGGAGACTAAATTCCTGGACGCCTCCATCTGGAAGTTTCTCCTGGTGGGGGTGGGGAACACCCTGCTCTCCATGGTGCTCATGTTTGCCCTGGAGGGGTTGGGCTACTGGCCCTCCACCGCTATCGCCTATGTGGCGGGGGCGGTCATGAGCTTTTTCCTCAACCGGTCTTTTACCTTCCGCAGTCAGGAGACCATGGGCCGCTCGGCGGTAAAATTTGCCCTCAATGTGGCGGTGTGCTATCTGGTGGCCTACGGCATCGCCCAGCCGGTGATGGAGCTCCTTCCCCAGCCGGTGTTTGTCCCCGACATCTGGTGGGAGCGGCTGACCAAGCTGGTGGGCATGGGACTCTACACCGTCCTCAACTACTTCGGACAGCGTTTTTTTGCCTTTCAGAAGCAGAAATGAGCGCGGCATAGCCGCTGCCGCGCAGCGGAGAAAAGGAGGATCTTATGAAACGGTTCCTATCGGTACTCACGGCGCTGTGCCTGATGTGTTCTCTGGCACTCCCTGCCCTGGCGGCGGGGACGCCCAACTGGGACGGGCCTCTGGGAGAGGGGGCTGGTCCGCATCTCTGCAAGACGGGAAAGGACTATGTCCTGTACTATGATATGTCCGGCTCCGTATACCGCTCCGCCGACGGAGTGACGTGGACCGAGCTGAACCGGCAGTGGACGGAGGAGAGCGCGCCTTACAGTACAGGCCTGAATGGTCTGGCAAAAAAGGAATTTGAGATCCTCTGGACGGGAAGCGAGTATATGATGCGGGAGAGTCTGCTGGACGATCCCCGTACCACTACCCACCAGCAATACGGCGACAGTTCCCGCAACAACATGGTCACCTTCCTGGACGAGGAGTTCCGGATCGTGGGCGTCCGGGTCTTTGATGCTCCGGTGACCGCCATCGGCTATGAAAACGGGGTCTACTCCGCCGTGGTGAACGGGGAGAAGGTCACTTTTTCCCGGGCCGACTGGGACCTTGGCCAGGGCCTGGGGGACAATTATGCCGTGGGGGACCACGGGGTGCTGCGAAAGGTGGAGGTGGACGACCCCAACAGTGGCAGTATTATCGCCCGCTTTGACTACTCCATGGACGGGTATTCCTGGGTGACGGTGGAGAACACCCCCTGGACCACCTCCCCGGAGATGGTGCGCATCCTCCCCTCCAGCGGGAAGGACTTCTTTGTGTGCAACACCTACTCCGGTGAGATCTACACCTCCTCGGACGGCTTTACCTGGACCACCCACACCCCCGTCACCGGCACCTGGCACAGCATTGAGGGGGTAGCTTCTCCCATGCGTGCCGATTACATCTTCCGCTGGGCCGGGAGCGGCTATCTGGTCTGCCAGAATGTGTTTGGCACTGGCGGTATGTACGGCGCTGGGGGCGATACCCGGGGTCCCCGGAACAATGTGCTGACCTTTGTGGATGAGAGCTGGAATGAGGTCTGGTCCCACGACTTCGGCGCCCGGGTGCTGGACGCCGGTTTCCAGAACGACACCTGGTATGCTCTGGTTCAGGACGGGGACAGCACGGCGGTTTGGTCCTCTTCGGACAAGGAGCACTGGGAGCGCACCGACCGGACGGCCCTTCCGGCCATGACGGAGGCGGACGGGCTCCAGTTTGCGGTCCGGGAGAACAGGCTCCTGGCCAGCGACGACGGGGCATATTGGGTGGACCTGGGCGAGTACACGGTACCCGAGGGCACCACCTTTACCGTGCGCCCGATTTTCCAGCAGAATGTGCGGGGAGATGGGGGCATGCTGAACTATGTTTTCCCGGTGGGCGCCGTGCTGGAGAATGTGGAGTCGGACGGAAGCGCCCGATATGGCCGCGTGGTGGATACCGCGGAGGTCCAGGGGCTGCTGCGGGAGCGCTTTGGGATTTCCTACGAGCGCTACTATGTGACGCTGGACGGGGAGAAGCTCTCCTTTGATACGGCCCCCATTGCCCGAAACGACCGCATCCTGGTGCCTCTGCGCGGGATCGCTGAGGCCCTGGACTTCACGGTCACCTGGGATCAGGCCTCCAACCGGGTCCTGTGTGAGCGGGGAGAGACCCGGATCGCACTGGAGATCGACTCTCCCAACGCCTGGGTAAATGACGAGGAGAGAGTCCAGGATGTGGCCCCGCTGGCCTACCAGAACCGGACTTATGTCCCCCTGCGCTTCCTCTCTGAGGCATTCGGACTGGATGTGCAGTGGAACGCGGAAGAAAGGACTGCGGTTCTGACCACAGCCGATGCATAAGAAAACGCGCCCCGGCGGTTTTTCCGCCGGGGCGCAGTTTGTTCAGTGGGGGTCCCGCAGGAGCAGAATGTCCTGGGGCTGAGCGTGCAGAAAGAGCGTGTCGGGATTTCCGAGGGCGGCCCAGGCCTCTTTCTCCAGCTCCAGACGGAGGCGGGAAAAACCGGTCGCGCCCCCCGGCGTCGCCAGCATGACCACCATGGTGAACACGTTGTCGATGACCCGGAGCACCCGGCAGGGGATCGCGTTTTCCCCCGCCTGGGGAGCGGGGCGGAACAGATGAGCCCGCACTCCAATGTGGGAGAGGTCCGCCGGGATGGGACCGGCGCATTCCAGGGTCACGCCCCAGTCCAGTGCCTCGACCGAGGTATCACCGGCCCGCCGGGCCCGGGAGACATTTTTACACCCAGAGAGCAGACAGGAGGAGAGGGTGGCCGGTGCGCGGAAGAGGGTCTCCACCGGCTCCATGGGCTGCGAGCGGCCCCCTTCCAGCACACAGACATGGGAGCAGAAGTGGTAAACCTCGTCCCGGTTATGGGTCACAAAGAGGGTGGGGCCTTCAAACTGGTCCAGGACCTCCATGAGCTCCAGCTCCACCTGCCATTTGAGATAGCTGTCCAGGGCGGAGAAGGGTTCGTCCAGCAGGAGAGCCTTGGGCTGGCTGGCCAGAATGCGGGCCAGGGCCACCCGCTGCTGCTGTCCGCCGGAGAGCTGAGCGGGGTGCCGCCGCTCCAGGCCGGTGAGGAAGAAGCGGGCGAGCAGTTCCTCCAGCCGCTGCCGCCGGACGGACTTGGAGAGCTTCCGGTCCATGCCGGAGAGAATGTTCTGTTCCACGGTCATGGTGGGGAAGAGGGCATAGTTCTGGAAGAGATACCCCACGCCCCGCTGCTGGGGCGGCAGGTCGATATGCTTTTCGTGGTCGAAGAGGGTGCGTCCGTCCAGCACGATGCGGCCCCGGTCGGGGGTGACGATGCCGGCGATGCATTTGAGGGTCATGGATTTGCCGCAGCCCGAGGCGCCCAGGAGGCCCAGAGTGCCACCCTTCGTCTCAAAAGAGACCTTGAGAGAGAAGGAGCCAAAGTCCTTTTCCAGATCCACCAGAAGGGACATCAGACCACCTCCTCAAAGGGAACGGCCATCCGCTTCCGGGCGGTACGGTCTTTGCGCTCCAGGAGATTGACGGTGAGCAGAACGGCCGCCGAAATGGCGATGTTGACCAGCACCCAGCGGTAGGCCGCCGCGTCATCCCCGGTCCGCCAGAGCTGGTAGACCGTGGTGGAGATAGTGGCTGTGCGTCCGGGCGTATAGCCGGCGATCATGGAGGTGGCGCCATATTCCCCCAGGGCCCGGGCAAAGGAGAGCACCGCCCCGGCAATGATCCCCTGCTTGCATGCGGGAAGGCGCACCCGCCAGAAAATCCAGGTGTTGGAGCGGCCCAGAGTCTGGGCGGCATAGGCCAGATTGGGGTCAAAAGACTCGAAGGCCCCCCGGGCAGTGCGGTACATCAGGGGAAAGGCCACCACGGCCGAGGCGAAGACGGCGGAATACCACACCATGGTCAGCTTAATGTCGAAGGTGTTGAGAAACCAGAGACCCACCACCCGCTTGGGGCCCAGGATACGCAGCAGGAAATAGCCCACCACGGTGGGGGGAAGGACCAGCGGGAGGGTGAGCACCACATCCAGCACGCCCTTGACCAGCCGGGGGAGCTTGGCCACATAGTAGGCGGCAAAAAGCCCCAGAAAAAAGATGAGGACCGTGGAGATGGCGGCGATCCGCAGAGAATTATAGAGTGGGTACCAGTCCAAGGGACGGCCCCCTTTCCATTGAGAGTACAGAGCAGGCGGCCGGGCGGGAGAGAGTTCCCGCCCGGCCGCAAACATGGTTTTGATTTACGGGAGCACCGTGAAGCCCACACCCTCCAGGATGGAGACGGCCTCCGGATCGGTGTGCAGATAGTTGAGGAACTCCACGGCGGCGTCATGCCCGGCCTCGGTGCCGCTCTTCATGACGGCGGCGGGGTAGATGACCTGCCCGCACAGGTCCTCCGTGGCCTGATCCACCACGGTGAGCTCATAGGTATAGGCGTCAGTGGCGTAGATGATGCCGCAGTCCACGGCGCCCTCCTTGACCTGGTTGGCCACCTCGGAGACGTTGGTGCCGTAAGTCACCTTGCCCGCGCTGTCCAGCTGGGCGATGTCGATGCCCAGGGTATCCAGGATCTCCAGGGAGTAGGAGCCGACGGGCACATCCTCATTTCCGATGCACAGCAGAGAGAGCTTATCACTGGCCAGATCGGAGAAGGACTGAATGTCCTTGGGGTTGTCGTCGGGGACCGCCAGGACCACCTTGTTTTCCACCAGATCGAACCGGGTGTCCGAGTAGACAAAATCCAGACCGTCGGTATTGGTGCCGGTGGTGTCGGCGCTGTCCAGCTGGTTCATCTGCTTCTGGGCGGCCGAGATAAAGATGTCACAGGGGGCCCCCTCCTCGATCTGAGTCTTGAGGGTGCCGGAGGAGTCAAAGGTAAAGACTAGTTCCACATTGGGGGCGACCTCTTGATAGCGCTCAGCGATCTCGGTCAGCGTGGCCTCCATGGAGGCGGCGGCAAAGACGGTCAGCTCCACTGGCTCCGCTGCCGGTGCGGAGGAGGGGGCCGGCGTGCCGGCAACCGGGGTGGGAGAGGCCGCGGTCCCGCCGCCGGAGCAGGCGGTCAGAGAGGCAGTCATAGCCAGAGCCAGGGTCAGGGAAAGTGCTTTTTTCATGGGAATCAAACTCCTTTACAAAGATGGTAGGCGGACCCGTTTCCAGATCAGCCCATTGGTCCCAGCCCATAGCGTGCGCCGTAGGTGCGGGGACTCGAAGTTGACCCGTCGCGGAGACGGTGGTTCAGCGGGCACAGTTGCCCGTGGTACCCTTGAGGATGGACAGCCCGTGGGAGAGCGGGGGGAGGATGTACTCCAGACACTCGGTCACCGCCTTGGGGCTGCCGGGCAGGTTGATGATGAGCGCGCCCTTCCGGATGCCGGCGGCGGCACGGGAGAGCATGGCGCGGGGGGTGATCTGGAGGGAGAGAGCGCGCATGGCCTCGGGGATACCGGGCACATCCCGCTCGGTCACATCCCGGGTGGCCTCGGGGGTCCAGTCCCGGGGGGAGAAACCGGTGCCGCCGGTGGTGAGGATCAGGTCAGCCACGTCCTCATCGGCGATGCGGGCGAGCTCGGCGGCAATCTGTGCCCGCTCATCAGGGAGAAGCGCGGTGTGGACCACGGGGTAGCCGGCCTTCTTCACCAACTCCTGGATTACCGGACCGCTCAGATCGGCCCGGGTACCGGCGGCACCCGAGTCGCTCACCGTGATGACGGCCACCCGGAAGGGGAGCTCCAGACGGAAATCGTCCCCGGGGCGGATGTCACCGCCGTGGAGCACCCGGGTAAACACGCCCTGCTTGGGCATGATGCACTCACCCATCTTCTGGAAAATGGCGCAGCCGTGGTGGCACTCCTTACCGATCTGGGTGAGTTGGAGGACCACATCGTTGCAGTAGAATTTAGTACCGATGGGAAGGGTGGCAAAGTCGATGCCCTCCACAATGATGTTCTCGCCAAAGGCGCCGTTTTCCACCTCGGCACCCCGGGCGCGGAAGGCCTCGATCTTGTCGTGGGAGAGCAGGGAGACCTGGCGGTGCCACTTGCCCGCGTGGGCGTCTCCCTCGATGCCCCACTCCTCCTTCAGGTGGATCACATCCACCGCCTGCTTCTGGGTTCCCTTCTGTTCGCTGGTACAGACAGCAATTACCTTGCTCATGAAATACACCTCGTAATCAAAAATATAGAAATACGGAGAAAGAGGCGGTCAGCCTCCGATCTGGTGCATGTTGTGCCGCTCGTCCTCCCGACGGCCAGTCGCGTCGAGAAAATGGTGCTGGGCGGGCTTGTGGAGAATGGCCGAGCGGATGGCCTCCAGCAGCACCTCGTCCCCGGAGCCATCCCGGAGGAGGGTGCGCAGATCCCGCCCGGTCTCATACTGGAGGCAGGTCTTGAGAAATCCGGTGGCGGTGAGGCGCACCCGGTTGCACCCGTCACAGAACTGATGGGTCATGGCGCTGATGAAGCCGATCTTTCCCCGGAAGCCGGGAATGGTGAAGTAGTGTCCGGGACCGGCTCCCAGAGACTCGTCACAGGGGGTCATGGGGCCGAAGGCCGCCTCCAGCATGGCGCGGACCTCCTCCTCCGTCCGGCGGGGGAGGGAGCCGCCCAGACCGATGGGCATGAGCTCGATATACCGCACCGCCAGATCGTGCTCCCGGGCCAGGTCGGCCAAGGGGACCAGCTGCGCGTCGTTCTCCCCCATGGGGACGCAGTTGAGCTTGACCCGCAGGCCGGGGGCATCCAGAGCGGCATAGAGGCCGGAGAGAGCCTGGTCCAAAGCGTCCCGCCGGGTGATCGCGGCATACTGGGCCCGGTCCAGGGTGTCCAGACTCAGGTTGACGGCGGTGAGTCCCGCCTCCAGCAGGGCGGGAAGCTGCTCCTGGAGGAGCAGGCCGTTGGTGGTCAGGGCAATGCTCTCGATCCCGTCGATGGCGTGGATGCCCCGGACCAGCTCGGGCAGGTCCCGCCGGGCCAGAGGTTCGCCGCCGGTGAGCCGGACCTTGCGGATACCGACCTGTGCAAAGAGGGAGCACAGCCGGATGATCTCCTCATAGGAGAGCATTTCCTCATGGTCCATCCACTCCACCCCCTCGGGGGGCATGCAGTAGACGCAGCGCAGGTTGCACCGGTCGGTCACTGAGATCCGCAGATAGTCGATGCTGCGGCCGAATCCGTCGATCATAGCCGCCCCTCGCCTTTCAGGTAGTCCAGCACCACCTGGGCGGCGGCCTGTCCATCAAAGGGAATGGAGGGGACGCCCTCCACCGTGAGGTCCTGATCGGTGACCAGCGCCAGAAGGGTGGCGGGATCACAGACGCTCTGGGTGGAGTTGCCCGCGCGCACCAGCTCCAGCTTAGGCCAGGTGGAGTGCTTGAAGCCCTCCAGCAGGACCAGGTCGGCGTCCGGGAAGCGGGCAATGAGCTCCCGCTCCTCCACGGCGTCCCGGCGGACTACCTTGTATTTCTCGCCGTCAAAGATGGCGGTGCCCCAGGCCCCGGCCTCCATGTGGATACCGGTGTCGGTCCCCTCGGGATCGGCCTGGAAGGAGTGGCCGTCGTGCTTGACCGTGGCCACCTTGAGACCGGCGGCCGTCAGATGGGGGATCATGGCGGCAATCAGCGTGGTCTTGCCGGAGTTCTTGACGCCGCTGACCGCCACCACAGCGGGGGAGTGGTGGCCGTGATTGGTAAAGGTGCCCGACTTGCCCCCCTCCTTGTAGACCAGGTGGATGTCCGAGATCTCCATGGTCTTGTCAATGGCTTTACACATGTCGTAGATGGTGAGCAGGGCGACGGATACGCCGGTGAGGGCCTCCATTTCCACGCCGGTCTTGGCGTCCAGCTTGGCGGTACACTCAGCCAGAACGGCGCACTCCTCGTGCAGAATGGTAAATTCCACCGTGCAGTGGGAGAGGGCCAGCGGATGGCACAGGGGGATGAGCTCCGAGGTGCGCTTGGTGGCCAGAATACCGGCCACCTGGGCCACGCCCAGCACATCGCCCTTGGCGGCAGTATGGCCGGTGATGGCGTCCAGCACCGCCCGGGAGACCTTGATCTTGCCCTGGGCCACGGCCAGACGGCGGGTGGGAGATTTGGCCGAGACATCCACCATGACGGCGTTGCCCTCGGCGTCAAAATGATTGAATTTGGGTTCCATAGAGACCTCCAGATCAAAACAGATGGGGAAGCGCGGAGCGGCTCAGAGCAGGAGGACCGTGACGGTCTGTCCCTCCTGCACCGGGGGAGAGCCGGCGGGGAGATCCACCAGGCAGTTGCATCCCACCAGGGAGGCGAGCATGCCTGAGTCATTTTTTCCAGTCAGGGAGACGCGGCCCTCCTGATAGAAACCCCGGAGAAAGCGCCGTCCGGGGCTGGCCTTGGGGAAGGAGCCCTCCACCACGGCCGTCCGGGAGCGCAGGGAGAAGCGGGATTCCCCGGTGAGGGCGGCCAGAAGGGGCCGGGCCAGCAGTTCAAAGGTGGCCGCGGCGGCGAAGGGGTTGCCCGAGAGGGAGAGGATGGGCTGCCCCTGCCACAGGGAGTACATGGCGGGGGTGCCCGGCTTGAGGTTGACCTTCCAGAAGACCCGCTCCGCCCCCAGGAGGGGGAGAGCCTCGTGGAAGATATCCTTGTCACCGGCGGAGACGCCGCCGGTGGTGATGAGCAGATCACACTCGCCCAGGAGCTGCGCCATGGTGTCGGCCACCTCCCGGGGATCGTCGCCGATGAGCAGACCCTCTACGTCCGTGACGCCCAGTTCCCGAAGCCGGGCAGTCAGCAGCTCCTGATTGGAGCCGTAGATCTTCCCGGCGGGGAGGGGATGGAGATCGGGAGAGACCACCTCATCTCCGGTGGAGAGGACCCGCACCACCGGCCGGCGGCGGACTGGCACGGAGGAGAGGCCGGCGCTGGCCAGCACGCCCACCGCGGCGGCATCCACCACAGTCCCGGCGGGGAGGAGCACCTCGCCCGTCCGGTAGTCCTCCCCCCGGTCGCAGTAGTTGTCGTGGGGGGAGAGAGCGGCATAGATCTGGACCTGTTCCAGACCGTTGTCGGTCCGCTCGTGCTGGAGAACACAGTCACATCCCCGGGGCAGCATGGCTCCGGTCATGATGCGGATGGCCTCCCCGGGGCCAAGGGCACGGGAGGGGACGCCGCCGGCATAGACGGTCTCCACCACCCGGAGGGAGACCGGATGTTCAGGGGAGGCCCCTGTGAGATCAGCGGAGCGCAGGGCATAGCCGTCCAGAGGGGAGCGGTCAAAGGGCGGCTGATCCAGAGGTGCGGTCACATCTTCGGCCAGGGTCCGGCCCAGCGCCTCCTGCCGGGAGACCTGCTCCACACCCAGGGGGCGCACGCTTTCAGTCATCAGCGCGCGCGCCTCTTCCAGCTCGATGCGGGTACGCATAGTTTATTCCTCCTTACCGAAGGGGCAGATGGGGTAGTGGCAGTGCTCACAGCCCAGGCACAGTCCGCCGTGGCCCAGCCGGGCCAGGTCAGCCCGGGTGACCGGGACATTGCACAGTACCCGGGGGAGGATGAGATCAAAGATGGTGGCCTTGGCATACATGACGCAGCCGGGCAGACCCATGACGGGGGTTCCGTCGGCAAAGAAACCCAGCAGGAACATGGCGCCGGGGAGTACGGGAGCGCCATAGGCGGTCACCTGAACGCCAGCGGCCTTGATAGCGCCGGGGGTCTGGTCGTCGGGGTCCACACTCATGCCGCCGGTGCAGAGGATGAGATCGGCCCCGGAGGCGTGGGCCGCCTGGATGGCGGAGACAATCTGCTCCCGGTCATCGGGGACCTTGACGTGGGAGATCACATCCACCCCGAACTTGGCCAGCTTGTCCAGCAGCACGGGGGTAAACTTGTCCTCGATGCGGCCCAGGAAGACCTCGGTGCCGGTGGTGACCACCGCGGCGGTCTTGCGGACGAAGGGGAGGAGTTCCAGCAGAGGGGTATTTCCGGCGGCCTCCTCGGCGGCGCGCACCTTGTCCTCCGACACGATGAGGGGGATGACCCGCATACCGGCCAGCTTGTCGCCGGGATGGACCACCGAGTTGGTGTGGCGGGTGGCAATCATGATCTCGTCCAGGGAGTTGACGGCCAGCAGCCGCTCCACATCTACCCGGAACAGGCCGTGGATGGCGGCCTTGAGCTCGATCTTGCCCTCCTTGACCTCGGTGGCGGTCATGTTCTCATTCTGGGAGATGGCCCGCAGACGCTCGGCGGCTTCGTTCTCGTGGAGCATGCCTTCCGTCTTTTCCCAGACATAGAGGTGATCCTTTCCCATGGAGAGCAGGACGGGGATATCCTCCTCCGTCACGATATGGCCCTTGCGGAACCGGGCATCCTTGGTGACGCCGGGGATGATCTGGGTGAGGTCGTGGCAGAGCACATGGCCCACCGCGTGCTTTGTTTCAATGAGCTTCATTTGGACGGTTCCTCCTTAAAATAAAAGGGAAAATGAAACAGGGAGCGCCGGCCTGAAAACAGGCGGCGCTCCCGGATAGGACAAAAGAGCGGGAGAAATTCTCCCGGCGGGAAGCAGCCCCTTTTCAAGTGTGGAAGGCCGGGCGGTTTCCCGCCTGACCCGCGGCGCGATCTCATAGCGCCCGGAGGGGGCACCTTAGAGATCTTTGCTCGGAGCGCAGATATATCATTTTTATGGAGCAGGACCGAATGGAAGGGCCCTGCGTCACTTTATTATACTATATAGTGTAGTCACTTGCAAGAAAAGAAATGGTCCACTGCGTGGACGTGTGCCGGAGGGAATGGTATACTGGAGAACAAAACGAGACATACTGGAAAGGAAGATGGGACATGGAACCTTTGCTGCGGGGACGCTTTGCGCCCAGTCCCAGCGGACGGATGCACCTTGGAAATGTGTTTACAGCGCTGCTGGCCTGGCTGTCGGTGCGCGCGGCGGGCGGCACGCTGGTCCTGCGGATGGAGGATCTGGACCCCGACCGCTGCCGGGAGGAGTATGCCCAGGTTCTGGCGGAGGATCTGCGCTGGCTGGGCCTGGACTGGGACGAGGGGTATCAAATGGGGGGACCCCACGGTCCCTACCGGCAGAGTGAGCGGACGGAGCTCTATGCCGCCCGGTTCCGGCAGCTGGAGCAGATGGGATTGGTCTATCCCTGCTTCTGCACCCGGGCCGAGCGTCTGGCCGCCTCTGCGCCCCACCGGGGGGATGGGCAGATCCTTTACAGCGGACGCTGCCGCTCCCTTTCTCCCCAGGAGCGGGAGGAGCTGAGCCGCACCCGGCGCAGTGCCTGGCGCCTCGCGGTGCCGGATGAACGAGTGTCCTTTACAGACGGACATTTGGGATGCTATGAGGAGGACCTGTGCCGGGCGTGCGGCGACTTCATCATCCGCCGTTCAGACGGGGTCTATGCCTACCAGCTGGCAGTGGTGACCGACGACGGAGCTATGGAGATCAACCAGGTGGTGCGGGGGCAGGACCTGCTGGATTCCACTCCGCGGCAGATCCTGCTCTATCGTCTCCTGGGCCTGCCCCAGCCGGTCTTTTACCATGTTCCCCTGCTGCTGGCAGAGGATGGGCGGAGGCTCTCCAAGCGGGATATGGACCTAGACATGGGGGCCCTGCGGGCGCGCTATTCTCCGGAGCAGCTGGTGGGAAAACTGGCCTTTTTGGCGGGGCTCTCCCCCACTGGGGAGCCGGTCCGTCCGGCAGAACTGGCGGCGGATTTTTCCTGGTCTAAGGTGCCGGAACGGGACGTTATCGTGCAAACGTCGATGTTTGGAGAATAAACCAAATAGTATAAAAAGTACGCCAGAATTAAATAATCGTGTATTTTAAATAATGTTTATATGAGATACGGGCTTGTATTTGAAAACTCGATATGTTATAATATGACCATCGAAAAAACAAATATAGTCTGGATGATGACTGCGGGAGAGTTTCTGTTCCGACAGGAGTGGAACACCGAAGGTATAAGCGGCCCCATTTTGCCGAGTGGGACGCCAATTTCTCAGGTCCCGAGAACCGCAGGCGGACAGAACTCTGAAAAGACCATGATTCTCGTAACATGGCACCGAAGGGGCAACCCCGACTCACCGGGCGGGGGAAACTCTCAGGTTTTCAACAGGGCGCAGGGCATTACATGATACGTATACCCTGCCCCTGTTTTTTTGCAAAGGAGAGACTGTCTTGCTTTTGGTGACAAACAACGAGAAGGTCCGGGAAAAGTTCGGATCTCTGTGCACCCTCCAGTACGTGGAGGGCGGACATGTGGACGTACTGATCCACGTGCGGGATCTGGTCCATCAGGGCCACAAGCTGCTGACCCATCCGCTGGCCGGCAGTGTAAAGCCCAATGAGACCCCCTTCCGCTCAGTTGCGCTGGACGACGCGTCCGGGGCACTGGATCTGGAGTCACTGGAATTGATCGAGGCAGCGCTCAACGTGTGCCGGCAGTTTCCGCCCCGGTTCCACCGGGGAGAGGATGCCCCGGCCGACATGCGGGAAGACTTTGCAGAGATCGATTTTCGGCTGATAGACGGGGCCATCGCCCCACAACTACAATAAGGAGAGTGAGACTTATGCGGCTGGAATTAGGCGAAATTCACATCAGCGACATTAAGCTCGGCGACTGCTCCAAGGTGGAGAACGGCACCCTCTACGTCAACGTGGAGGAGCTGCGCGCTCTGCTGCTGGAGGACGAGGACCTGGCCTCGGTCGACTTCGAGGTGGTTCATCCCGGCGAGTCCGTGCGTATCATCCCTGTCAAGGACGTCATCGAGCCCCGTGTGAAGGTGGAGGGCTCCGGCGGTGTCTTCCCCGGCATGATCTCCAAGGTCACCACCGTGGGCAGCGGCAAGACCCATGTTCTCAAGGGCTGCGCCGTGGTCACCACCGGTAAGGTGGTTGGCTTCCAGGAGGGTATCATCGACATGACCGGCCCCGGCGCCGAGTATACCCCCTTCTCCAAGCTCAACAACCTGGTTATGATCTGCGAGCCCAAGGAGGGCATCAAGCAGCACCAGCACGAGCACGCCATCCGTATGGCCGGCCTGAAGGCCGCTGCCTACCTGGGCGCTCTGGGCAAGGATGTCACCCCCGACGAGACCAAGGTCTATGAGACCAGCGGTGTCATGAGCGGCAAGGAGAAGTATCCTGACCTGCCCCGCGTCGGCTATGTGCTGATGCTCCAGAGCCAGGGCCTGCTGCACGACACCTATGTGTACGGCGTTGACATGAAGAAGTCCATGCCCACCATCCTGAACCCCACCGAGACCATGGACGGCGCCATCCTGAGCGGCAACTGCGTGTCCGCCTGTGATAAGAACACCACTTATCATCACCTGAATAACCCCGTCATCCATGACCTGCTGGAGCAGCATGGCAAGACCCTGAACTTCGTGGGTGTCATCATCACCAACGAGAACGTCTACCTGGCCGACAAGGAGCGCTCCTCCGACTGGTCCACCAAGCTGGCTCAGTTCCTGGAGCTGGACGGCGCTCTGGTCTCCCAGGAGGGCTTCGGTAACCCCGATACCGACCTGATCATGAACTGCAAGAAGCTGGAGGCTGCCGGCATCAAGACCGTCATCATCACCGACGAGTACGCTGGCCGCGACGGCGCTTCCCAGTCCCTGGCTGACGCCGATCCCGCTGCTGACGCCGTGGTCACCGGCGGCAACGCCAACATGGTCATCCACCTGCCCAAGATGGACAAGGTCATCGGCCATCCCGAGGCTGCCAACATCATCGCCGGCGGTTTCGACGGCGCTCTGGAAGCTGACGGTTCCATCACCGCCGAGCTGCAGGTCATCACCGGCGCGACCAATGAGATGGGCTTCAACAAGCTCAGCGCCAGATAAGGAGGGGAACTGCTATGAGTCTGAGAGTTGTTCATTATATCAACCAGTTCTTCGCCCAGATCGGCGGCGAGGAGAAGGCTGATTACGCCCCCGAGTACCGTGAGGGTGCTGTGGGCCCCGGCCTGGCTCTGAACGCTGCGTTCAAGGGCGAGGCTGAAGTGGTGGGCACCGTGATCTGCGGCGACTCCTACTTCAACGAGAATCTGGACACCGCCAAGGCGACCGTCCTGAAGATGATCTCCGACGCCAAGCCCGACGTCGTGGTCTGCGGTCCCGCGTTCAACGCCGGCCGTTACGGCGTGGCCTGTGGTACCGTCGCTGCTGCCGTGAAGGACGAGCTGAACCTGCCCGTCGTGACCGGTATGTACGAGGAGAACCCCGGCGCCGACATGTTCAAGAACAAGGTCTATATCATCGCCACCAAGAACAGCGCTGCCGGCATGCGCGACGCTGCTCCCAAGATGGCTTCTCTGGCCATCAAGCTGGCTAAGGGCGAGAAGATCGGCGCTTCCGCCGAGGAGGGCTACATGCCCAACGGCCTGCGCGTGAACTTCTTCGAGGCTGAGCGCGGCTCCACCCGTGCCGTGAAGATGCTCCTCAACAAGCTCGCCGGCAAGCCCTACACCACCGAGTTCCCCATGCCCTCCTTCGACCGTGTCGCTCCCGGCGCTGCCATCACCGATCTGGCTCACACCACGATCGCTCTGGTGACCTCCGGCGGCATCGTGCCCAAGGGCAACCCCGACCACATCGAGTCCTCCTCCGCCTCCAAGTTCGGCCGCTATGACATCAGCTCCTTCGAGGATCTGACTGCTGCCGACCACGAGACCGCTCACGGCGGCTATGACCCGGTCTACGCCAACGAGGATGCTGACCGCGTCCTGCCCGTCGACGTGCTGCGCAAGATGGAGAAGGAAGGCAAGATCGGCGGCATCTATCCCTACTTCTTCACCACCGTCGGCAACGGCACCGCCGTCGCCAGCGCCAAGAAGTACGGCGAGGCCATCGGTAAAGAGCTCCGGGATGCCGGCATTAAGGCCGCCATCCTGACCTCTACGTGAGGCACCTGCACTCGTTGCGGTGCAACGATGGTTAAAGAGATCGAGCGCGCTGGTGTCACTGTGGTTCACATGTGCACCGTTACCCCCATTTCCATGACCGTGGGCGCCAACCGTATCGTGCCCACCATCGCCATTCCCCACCCCCTGGGCAACCCGGCTCTCACCCACGAGGAGGAGTTCGAGCTGCGCTACAAGCTGGTGGAGAAGGCCCTGAAGGCCCTTGAGACCCCCGTGGACGACCAGACCATCTTCGACTGATCGAACTAGGATATCCCCCGCAGTCCATTGGACTGCGGGGGATGTTTTGTTATCCGGGGAAGATTTACAGTTTAGTGATTCTTTTTTCTATGAGAGATGGTATTCTTTTTTCAGACTAGGTTCAGCTTCATGGAGTACAATGGCAAAAAACAGAAGGAGTGGAAACGCGGTGCGTATTTTGATTGTGGAGGATGAGAGACGTCTGGCCGAAACCCTGGGTCAGATCATGCAGGAACAGCATTACCAGACGGATCTGGTGGACGATGGTGCGGATGGGCTGGACTATGCCCTTTCCGGACAGTATGATCTGGTGATTCTGGATGTGATGCTGCCCCGGCTGGATGGGTTTGAGGTGGCCCGGCGGCTCCGCGCAGCCCACATCTCCACCCCCATTCTGATGCTGACTGCCCGGGATGAGACCAGTAACAAGATCACCGGTCTGGACTGCGGAGCGGACGACTACATGACCAAGCCCTTCGACGCCGGAGAGCTGCTGGCCCGGGTGCGGGCCCTGACGCGCCGGCAGGGTGAGGTCCTCTCGGAGTGTCTGACCGTGTCGGATCTCTCCCTGAACCTCTCGACCCGCTGCCTCTCCTGTGCGGGGAAGTCGGTGCGCCTGGGTTTTAAGGAATTCGATGTGCTCAAGCTCCTCATGTCGGCGCCCAAGGCCGTGGTACCCAAGGAGGATATCATCTCCAAGGTGTGGGGAATGGAATCGGATGCGGAGGATAACAATGTAGAGGTCTACATCTCCTTTTTGCGTAAAAAGCTGAATTTTTTGAACTCCAGAGTGGGGATCGGAACGGTGCGCAAGGTAGGCTATCACCTGGATATCCCTCTGAGTTGACGGAGGCACCGTCATGCTGAAGAAGCTGAGGCGAAAGTTTATCCTCATCAATATGATGCTGGTGAGTCTGGTTTTGCTGATTGTGTTCGGCGCCCTGCTGGGTTCCACATCACAGCGTCTGCGTGGACAGAGTGTCTCCGCCATGCGCCTGGCCCTGAAATGGGCGGAAGGTATGGCCCCTCCGCAGATTGAAATTGAAATTGATCTACCGGAAGGGGAGGAGCCGGGAGCGGGACGAGGAAACCCGGATGCCCGTCAGCTGGCGATGGTACCGGTATTTGGGGTGGTATTGGATGAGAACGGAAATATCGACTCCTATGCCCCCGGAGGAAATGTACAGGTCTCCCAGGAAGCGCTGGAGCAGGCGGTCGAGGAAGTGCAGAAGCAGGGTGTGCCCGAGGGAACCATTACCAAACCCAGCCATCTGCGCTATCTGGTGGAGTGGGACCGGGATGGAAAGCTCCGCATTGCCTTTGCCGATATGCGCTGGGAGCGGGAAAACCTGATGGACCTGGTCGTCACCTCTCTGTTGGTGGGAGCGGGGGCCCTGGTGTGCTTTTTTATTGTGAGTCTCTTTTTGTCCTCGCTGGCCCTGCGCCCGGTGGAACAGGCATGGGAGCAGCAGCGGCAGTTTGTGGCCGATGCCTCCCATGAGCTTAAGACGCCACTTACGGTCATTCTGGCCAATGCGGGCATTGTGCTCTCCCACCCGGAAGACTCCGTGGAACAGCAGAAGAAGTGGCTCACCTTCATCCAGGAAGAGGCGGGACGCATGAAGGAATTGGTGGAGGACCTGCTTTTCCTGGCCAAGAATGATGCCGCCAGGCTGCCGCTGGTCTATGCTCAGCTCTCCATGAGCGATCTCACGCTGGGATGCCTGCTCCCCTTTGAGTCGGTAGCCTTCGAGGCGGGGGTAGAGCTGGACAGTGAGATCCAGCCCGGGATCTTTCTCCAGGGGGATGAGGGACAGCTCCGCCGTCTGGTGATGATTCTGCTGGACAACGCGGTAAAATACGCCGGAGAGCACGGTGCGGTACGTCTGACCCTGACCCGGCAGCAGGAACGGGTACGTCTGATGGTCCACAATACCGGGGAGCCCATTCCGCCGGAGCATCTGCCCCACCTGTTTGAGCGCTTTTACCGGGCGGACAGTGCCCGCAGCCGGGATCAGGGCGGATACGGACTGGGACTGGCCATTGCCCGTACCATTGTGGAGGTCCACGGCGGAAAACTGACGGTGACCAGTACACGGGAACAGGGGACCTGTTTTACGGCCAGTCTTCCCCAGCGCCCCAGGGGAAGCGCATGGGCCAGACTTCCAAAGACATCCAAATAGTGTATTTTTCAGACCGGTATAGAGCGGAAAAGGCTCTGTACCGGTCTTCTTTTCGGAACAGAGGGCAGTGTCAGAGGATTTTCACATATCCTTAAAGGCTTTTTAAGATTTCGGTTGTCTTTTTCTAAAGACTTGCCTGCTATACTTTAGGCCATAAAGGAGGGAGCGCCATGAAGATCCTCATACTCACCGGAAAATTTGGACTGGGACACTGGTCCGCCTCACAGTCGCTGCGGCAGCAGATCAGCCGGGATTTTCCCAGAGCGGAGACGGAGGTGCTGGACTTTTTTGCCTATGCCATGCCGAACAGCTCCGAGGCCCTTTACAAGGCGTTTGACCTGTTGGTGACCTATGGATACGGGCTGTTCAATGCCTATTACCGTATGGCGGACCGACTGCCCTCCGACACCCATTCTCCGCTGGACCGGCCTATGCTGGACAAGCTGGAAGAGCTGCTGTGGGAAAAGCGGCCCGATGCGGTGATCGCGACCCACCCCATCTGTGCCGGTCTGGTCTCCCGCTATAAAGAGGAGAGCGGTGACCGCCTGCCGCTGGTCACCTGTGTGACCGATCTGTCCACCCATAATGAGTGGCTCCACAGCCGGACCGACGGCTATCTGGTCGGGAGCCGGGAGATCAAGGAGCGGCTGATGGAGAAAGGGGTGGAGGCCGGGCGCATCCACGTGACGGGGATCCCGGTCAAAGAGGAATTCCGCACCATCAGCCACCGCCGGGGCGGCGGAGAGCGGCGTCTGCTCATCATGGGCGGCGGATTGGGCCTGCTGCCCAAGAAGGACTCCTTCTATGACGCCCTGGATGAACTGCCCGGTGTGCGCACCACCATTCTTACCGGCCACAATCAGCGGCTCTACCAGCGGCTTTCCGGGCGGTATGAACACATTGAGGTGGTGGGCTTTACCGACCGGGTGTGGGAGTATATGGAACAGGCTGACCTGATGCTCACCAAGCCCGGCGGCATCACGGTCTTTGAGAGCATCTTTGCCGAGCTGCCCCTGCTGCTGTGGGAGCCCTTTCTCCAGCAGGAGAAGAACAACGCCCGCTTCCTGCTTCGCTCCGGTCTGGCCCGTGCGGCGGCCAAGGAGCCGGAGGAGTGCCTGGCGGCCATCCAGGGACTGCTCTATGACGACCGAGCCCTTGGGGAGATGTCGGCCCGCATGCGGGCGCGCAAGCGGGAGTTGCAGGCTGCGGGGCTCGCCCGCATTCTGGAAGCCATGACACGGGAGGCGGAAGTGTGTGCCTGATTCCCGGAACGGTAGAACAAAGGAAGTGAAGGGTATGTCCAATAAGAGAAATCTGGCCGGCGTCCTGTTGCTGGCAGTCCTGATGGGAGTGACCGGCTTTGTGCTGTTGCGGGATCAGCCGCTGGGCAGCTTGCTGGAGATCCTGCACCGGGTGGATGGACGTTATGTACTGCTGGGACTGGGTCTGATGCTGGTCTTTGTGGGATGTGAGGCCATGTGTACCCGCCTGATTCTGGGACGGCTGGGGCACCGGACGCCCTACCGCCGCTGCCTGTGCTATTCCTTTGTGGGATTCTATGTGAGTTCCATCACGCCGTCGGCCACGGGAGGGCAGCCGGCGCAGATCTACTATATGTCCCGGGACGGAGTCCCCGCCGCCCACGGAGCGCTCAATATGATGCTCATTGCCATCTGTTATCAGATCACGGTACTGCTCTATGCCCTGTGTGCCTGGCTCTTTCTGCCGGCGCTGCGCCAGGGGATGGGAGGCGGCCTGGGCCTGCTGCTCCTGTACGGCGCGGCGGTGATGGGGGCGCTGACGGCCGGAATGCTCTCTTTTCTGTGTTTTCCCCATCTGGCCGGACGGCTTGCAGGGGGTGTTCTGGATCTTCTGAACCGGGTCCACATCATCCGGGACCGAGCGGGCGCGGGCGAGAAGCTGGCGCGGCAGATGGAGGAATATGCGGCCGGAGCCGGGGTCCTGCGGCGCAACCCGGCCCTTCTGCCCATGCTTCTGGGGCTCAATGCCTTACAGCTCACGGCGGTCTTTTCGGTGCCCTATGTGGTGTACCGGGCGTTCGGACTGAGCGGAACGGGACCGGCGCTCTTTCTGGGAACCCAGGCGCTGGTGACGCTGGCAGTTTCCTCCCTCCCTCTGCCCGGCGCAGTGGGGCCGGCGGAAGGGGGATTTGTGGCGGCCTTTGCCCCGATCTTTGGGGCGGGACTGGTGACCCCTGCCATGCTGGTGAGCCGGGGAATCAGCTTCTATGCCTTTCTGATCATCAGCGGCGCGGTGGCCCTGGCCTTTCATCTGATGGGGCGAAAGGCAGGGAGCAAATGCAGCCTTTTGCATTCCGATAGGAAGTATGGTACAATGAGCACAACCTGACCGGAAGAGAGGTTGTGCAGTATGCATTATCTGGGTATCGACTTGGGCGGAATCAATATCGCCGCTGCGGTGGTGAGCGAAGCGGGTGAAATTCTGGGCCGCGGGAATATCCCCACACCCCGGGGAGCGGAAGCGGTGGCGGATACGATGGCAGCCGCGGCCAGACTGGCGGCTGAGCAGGCCGGCGTGTCCTGGGAGGAACTGGCCGCTGTGGGAATCGGCTCTCCGGGCACCATTGATCCCCAGCGGGGGGTCGTCCAGTATTGGAGCAACCTGGACTTTGAAAATGTGCCTCTGGTGGACCTGCTGCGCCGGCACTTCCCGGAGCGGCTTCCCATCTACATGGAGAATGACGCCAACGCAGCCGCCCTGGGCGAGTATGCTGTAGGCGCCGGACGGGGAAGCACGTCCATGGTGGCCATTACGCTGGGCACCGGTATTGGCGGCGGCGCGGTATTCAACGGCAAGCTCTATACCGGCTTCAACTATGCCGGGATGGAAGTGGGGCATTTTGTGCTGGAGCATGGCGGGCGGCTGTGTACCTGCGGCCGCAGGGGCTGCTTTGAGACCTACTGCTCGGCCACGGCCCTGATCCGGCGCACCCGGGAGAGCATGGAGCAAAACCCCGACTCCCTGCTGTGGAAGCTGGCGGAAGGGGACCTGTCCAAGGTCAACGGGCGCATTCCCTTTGAAGCGGCAGGTATGGGAGATGCCACGGCAGGCCAGGTGGTGGATGAATACATCGAATACCTGGGCTGCGGCGTGGCCAGCCTGGTGAACATCTTCCAGCCCGAGATCTTCTGCATCGGCGGCGGGATTTCCAACCAGGGCGAGACGCTGATGGCGCCCGTCCGCTATATTCTCAACCGGGAGGACTACGCCCGGAACAACGCCCACCGCACCCGCCTGATGCGGGCCCAGTTGGGAAATGATGCCGGGATCATCGGCGCGGCCCTTCTGCCCAAATTCCGATAAAAATAGGATACGCCGCCTCTGCACAAAAGGATGCAGAGGCGGCGTTTTTCTATGCCACGGGCTGGAAATCATCCTCACAGGGGGGTGGCTCCTCCTCCGGCTTGGCTTCCAGGGGAAAGAGCGCCAGAGAGAGCCCAAAGAGGACCGCAGATACCACGGCAATGGCCTGAATCCGATTTTTTTCCAACCAGGGGCGGTATTCCTCCCACAGTGGGAGTTTCAGGGCAGAACACAGGGGTTTTGCACTGGAGTAGAGGATCAGGGCCGCGATTACACACACGGCCAGGCGTGTCAGGGTCTCCTGTTTGCTTCCGGAGAGCTCCATGCTCCTGCCTCCTTTGCGTTTCTTTCCACAGGATATGCCCGCATGGTGGAAAATAGAAGGACTTTCACGCGAGGCCGGGGTAGCGGTAGAGGCGGCAGGGGCGTCCGCCGGTGTCGTAGTTGAAGCTGCTGACCACCTCGCCGCGCTCCACCAGATAGTTCATATAGCGCCGGACCGTCACCACAGAGAGTCCGGTCTGACGTGAGATCGACTCGCTGGGCAGCCCCTGGGGCGGGGCTGTGCGCAGGCAGGTGCGGATCCGCTCCAGCGTGCTCTCCTGAACGCCCTTGGGAACCGGATGCTCCGGGGAGGAGGCGGAGGGGGCGAAGAGCTGATCCAGCGCATCCTGGCTGACCGCCTCCCCGGCCACGGCCTGGCGATGGCGGCAGAAGGTATCCAGGGCCTGCTGAAAACGCTCCCAGGTAAAGGGCTTGACCAGGTAGTCCACTACCCCCAGCTTGAGCAGCGCATCCACCGTTTTTGCGTCATTGGCGGCGGTGACCATGATGACGTCCGATTCGATCTCCCGGGCGCGCAGCTCATGGAGCAGCTCCATCCCGGTGAGGAGGGGCATGTACACATCCAAAATGAGCAGATCCGCGGGGTGACAGGAGAGCCACTCCAACGCACTGCGCCCCTCCGAAAAGGTCTGGATCACGGTAAATCGGGGGTCCTTTTCCGTGAAGGTCTTGTCCAGGAGAGACACCATGGGGTCGTCCTCCACGATTACGACTTGATACAATCTGACTCCTCCTCTGGAGCGGCGGGATCATCCCGCCGGAAGGTAATGAAAAACGACGTGCCGATCCCGGACTCTGACTCCACCCGGATCTCGCCGTGATAGGCCGAGACCACCTCCTGCACCAGAGAGAGGCCGGTTCCGCGGCCCCGCCCCTTGGTGGAGCGGCCCCGCTCAAAGAGGTGCGATTGGATCTCGGCGGGAATGCCGGGGCCGGTATCCTCCACGCACAGAAGCAGAGAGGCCTCCGATTCCCGGATGCTGACCGTGATCTCCTTGCTGTCCCGGGGGGACTGGTTGAGGCCTTCGATGGCGTTTTCAATGAGATTGCCCAGAATGGTCACGTAGGCGTCAGGGGGGAGCCAGGGGCTGCCCTCCGGCAGGAAGCTCTCCCGGTCCAGGGTGAGGCGGATACCCAGTTCCCCGGCCCGGCTAGTTTTGCCTACCAGAAGGGCGGCCACGGAGGGCTCTCCGATCTGGTGCATGATGCGGCTGACCGCCTCCTGCTGGGTGCGCTTGGTGTCCATAATGTACTGCTGGGCCTTCTCGGGCTCCCCGATCTGGAGGAGGCCCAGGATCACATGGAGCTTGTTCATAAATTCATGGGTATAGGCCCGCATGGCGTCCACCATGTGCCGCACCCCGGTGAGGTCGTCGGCCAGACGGGTCACTTCGGTGCGGTTGCGGAAAATGCCCACCGCACCGGCGAGGCGGCCATCCTCATACAGGGGCAGCCGGTCGGAGAGTACCCGGACATCTTTGAGGGAGCTCATACTGACATTGTACTCCGGCTTTCCGGTGCGCAGGACCCGGTCCAGCGTGGAGCGGGGATAGACGGTATGGAGGGATTTGCCCACCACACCCTCCTCGTCCAGAGAGAGCATCTGGGCTGCGGCGGTATTGAGAAAGATGATGGTCTCCTCCCGGTCAATGGCCAGGACTCCCTCCTCCAGCGCGTCCAGAATGTCCTCGCGCTGGTGAAAGCGCCGGGCAAAGGCGTCCGGCTCATACCCCATGAGGGAGGCCTTGATGCGGCGGGAGAGCTGGTTTGCCAGCAGAGAGCCAAGGGCGGCGGAGAGCAGACCGATCCCCGCAAAGCGGAGGATGGTCTGAAAGGTGAGGACGGCCATGCTGCGGACATAGACACCCACGACCACAAAGCCCAGCAGCGCTCCGCTGTCATCCCGGACCGCGGCATAGGCGGAGTGATCGGATCCCATGGGGCCGGTCTCGTTGGAGGTGTAGGGGGATGCGCCGGCCAGGACGGCGTTCTGCGCGGTACCGGTATAGTGGGTTCCGAGGAAGACGGAGTCGGGCGCATAATAGATCCGGTTTTCCGTATCGGCCACCAGGATCAGGTCGATGTCGGAGACATGGGACGTGGTGTCATTGAGAAAGGCCGCCAGCTCTTCTCTGGAGGAAGTTCCGTCCAGAACCTCGGCCACCAGAGGAACCCGGGACAGGATGGAGGCGGAGTTGAGCAGGCTGTTGTCCAGCGCGCGGCGTTCGCTGCGCAGGGTGAGATACAGTGTGCCCACCAGCGAAAGGGCGATGGAACAGGATACAATGATCACATTCAGCCATAAAAGCTGTGCACGGAGGGAAGAACGGGAGGGTACAGACATGGTGGAAAGACTCCTTTCTCTACCAGTATAAGAAAAGAACAACCCGGTGTCAAATGCGTCTGGTTTCGTCAAGTTTAAGAAAACCGGCGAAGATAGAAGACGAAAAGTTCGGAAGAACTCCCTATTACGAAGGCGGAGCCATCTCTGGTATCCTGTTTGAGCAGCGGCCGGAACGGGCCGAAATTTTTTTCGATAAGGAGAATGAACGATGCCTCAGAATAAGCGGGAGAGCCTCATCTATACGGTGTTGATGTGCTTTACCATGGTGCTCTGGATGTGCCTGTACAATGTTGCGCTCCAATATGGAGCGGTCAGTCTGGAAGTTGTGGCGGCGGCCTGGCTGGGTTTCCCCATTGCCTATGTCTTTGCCATGTGCTGCGACTGGTTTCTGGTGTCCCGGCTGGCAAAGGGATTTGCCTTTCGCTTCCTGGTCCGGCCTCAGGACTCGCCTCTGAAGAAGGTGGTGTGTGTCTCCGGCTGTATGGTGGTCCCCATGGTGCTGATCATGTCCCTGTACGGAGCCTGTGAGGGGGCGGTGCACACCGGGATGTGGAGCGGAGTGCCCCTCCAATGGCTCATCAATATTCCCCGCAATTTTGTGATGGCGCTGCCCTTCCAGCTCCTGATCGCCGGCCCCCTGGTCCGCCGGGTCTTCCGCTGTGCCTTCCCGGAGGGGACCGTTCTGGCCTAAGACCTTGGGAACCCAGGGGGAACGGTTCCGCTTTGGGTTATGTTCCATACTTTTTTTACTTTCCAAAGGATTCCCAAAGAAACGGCGCGGGAGTATGATAGCACACGCGAAAACGAGGTGATGTGTTTGGATGGATTCAAGGAAGCGCTGGTGGAGGAGCTGGGCAACCGGATCGCCTTTACAATCCCGGTACTGGGCGGTATCCCGGTGGCCGAGTCGGTGGTAGTCACCTGGATTGTCATGGCAGCCCTCATCGTGTGCGCGCTGGTTCTGACACGGAACCTGCGGGTACAAAATCCAGGCAAGGGGCAGATCGCCCTGGAGGGCGCGGTGCAGTTTCTCAACGGGTTTGTAAAGACCAATCTCGGAACGCACTGGAGACCCTTCGCCCCCTATCTGGGGACGGTGGCACTCTACATCGGTGTGTCCAACCTGATTGGGATCGTGGGGCTGACCCCGCCCACGAAGGACATCAGCGTGACGGCAGCCCTGGCTCTGATGAGCATGGTGCTGATCTATGGGGCACAGTTCCGGTATCGGGGACTGCTGGGCGGCCTGCGGCAATTTGCCGAGCCGATGCCTCTGCTCATCCCCATCAATCTCATGGAGGTGGCCATCCGGCCCCTGGCGCTGTGTATGCGTCTGTTCGGCAACATCCTGGGCGCGTTTATCATCATGGAGATGATCAAGCTTCTGGTGCCCGTGGTGCTGCCGGCGGTATTCAGCCTCTATTTCGACCTGTTTGACGGGTTGATCCAGACGGTGGTCTTCGTATTCCTCACCACTCTCTTTACCGGAGAGGGCATCAAAGAGGAAGAAGCGTAACGGACAGTATATTTTGAGGAGGAAATTACTATGACACTGGGAATCATTGCTGCGGGAATTGCGGTTTTCACCGGCATCGGCGCCGGTATCGGCATCGGCTTTGCCACCGGAAAGGCCAGCGAGGCCATTGCCCGCCAGCCTGAGGCGGCCGGAAAGATCAACAGCGCCCTGCTGATGGGCTGCGCTCTGGCAGAAGGTACCGCCATCTTTGGCTTCATTACCGCCCTGCTCGTCATCTTTATGGGTTAAGGGGGCGTACCCCATGCTGGAATTTGAAGTTTCCACCATCGTGTTTACCGTCATCAACCTGCTGGTGCTCTATGTCATCCTGCGCAAGCTGCTCTTTGGGCGGGTCAACGCGGTGCTGGAGCAGCGGGCCGCCCTGGTGCGGGAAGAGCTGGAATCGGCACAGATCCAGCACAGCCAGGCGGAAGAGCTGCGCAGCGAGTATGAGGCCAAGCTGGCGGACGCCCGGCAGGAGGCCTCCAAGCTGGTGGCCGATGCCCAGAACCGGGCGCAGCGGGCCTATGAGGCCAGGCTGGCCCAGGCCGAAACGGACGCCAAGCAGGTACACAGCCAGGCCCAGGCTCAGATCGCGGAGGAGCGGAAGGCCATGCTGCGGGGCGCACGGAATGAGGTGGCGGCCCTTGCTCTGCTGGCTGCCGGGAAGGTGGCCGGACAGGCCATGGACTCCGCGGCCGAGCAGGCCATGGTGGAATCTTTCCTGGCGGAAGTAGGTGAACGTACATGAGCGAGCTGGCACGCCGCTATGCCCAGGCCCTCTATGAGGTGATGCCCGATGAGACGGGACTGCGGGCGACTGCGGAGGCCCTCATGGGACAGAGCGAACTCTGGGCGGCCCTCTGTGCGCCCACCGTGCGCGCGGAGGAGAAAAAGCGCCTGCTGGGCCGTCTGCCGGAGCTAGACGGACATGGGACCCTGCTGCGCTTTTACCGCCTGTTGGCGGAGAAGGACCGGATGGCGCTGCTGCCCGAGATCCTGGAAGCCTTCCGGGCTCTGGAGCTGCGGGAGAAGAATACGGCGCGGTGTGTCCTGACCTGTGTCCGCACACCGGAGAAGGAAGAGCTGGAGCGAATCCGCCAGGCCCTGTGCAAGCTTCACCACCGGGCGGACATCCAATTTGAGATCCGCACCGATCCCTCCCTTGTGGGGGGATTTACCCTGGAGCTGGAGGGCATCCGGTACGATAAGAGCGTCCGCGGTGCGATGGCCGGCCTGAGCCGGTATCTGGAAGAGAGGCGAATGGCATGAAAACCAAACCGGAAGAGATCGTCGCCCTCCTGCGGGAGGAGATCGCCGGATATGATACCCGCGTACGGCGGGATGAAGTGGGCACTGTCCTGGAGGTAGGCGACGGGATTGCCACAGTCTATGGACTGGACAAGGCGGTCTACGGCGAACTGGTGGAACTGGAGACCGGTGTCAAGGGCATGGTCATGAATCTGGCCCGGGACAGCGTGGGCGTAGTGCTGCTGGGCAGCGACGCCGGCGTCCGGGAGGGTACGGTGGTGCGCCGCACCGGACGGGCAGCTGACGTCCCAGTTGGAGAGGCCATGATCGGCCGGGTTGTGGATGTTCTGGGCAGCCCCATTGACGGCCTGGGTCCCATTGAGACCACTGAGACCCGCCCCATCGAGCACGAGGCCAGCGGTGTGGTCACCCGGGAGCCGGTCAATGTGCCCCTTCAGACCGGAATACTGGCCATTGACGCCATGGTTCCCATTGGACGGGGACAGCGTGAGCTGATCATCGGGGACCGGCAGACCGGCAAGACCGCCATTGCGGTGGATACCATCCTGAACCAGAAGGGGCAGGACGTCATCTGCATCTATGTGGCCATTGGCCAGAAGGCCAGCTCGGTGGCTCGCATCCAGGACACCTTGAAGCGGCACGGCGCGATGGATTATTCCATTATTGTCTCGGCCACGGCCAGCGACTCGGCCCCCTTGCAGTACATCGCGCCCTACGCCGGAGCGGCCATGGGCGAGTATTTTATGGAGAAGGGCAAAGATGTGCTTATCGTCTATGACGATCTCTCCAAGCACGCGGTGGCCTACCGGACCCTCTCTCTGTTGCTCAAGCGCTCGCCCGGACGAGAGGCCTACCCCGGAGATGTCTTCTACCTGCACTCCCGCCTGCTGGAGCGGGCCTGCCGCCTGACCAAGGAGTACGGCGGCGGCTCTATGACCGCGCTCCCCATCATTGAGACCCAGGCGGGCGATGTGTCGGCCTATATTCCCACCAATGTCATCTCCATTACCGACGGACAGATCTATCTGGAGACCGACCTCTTCTTCGCCGGGCAGCGGCCCGCCGTCAATGTGGGCCTCTCGGTCTCCCGTGTGGGCGGCGCGGCCCAGACCCGGGCGGTCAAGAAAACGGCAGGTACCCTGCGCATCGATTTGGCCCGGTTCCGGGAACTGGAGGTATTCACCCAGTTCGCCTCGGACCTGGATGCCGCCACTCAGCAGGCGCTGGACCACGGAAAGCGGCTTCTGGAGCTGCTCAAGCAGCCCCTCTACCATCCCATGCCGGTGAACCGCCAGGCGGTGATCCTCTATGCGGCCACCAACGGCCTGGTGGACGATGTGCCGCTGGAGAAGGTGCGGGACTTCCTCCTGTCCTTTGCCGCGGAGATGGAGGAGGAGCACGCCGACGTGATGGCAGATATTCAGGAGAGCGGGAACCTGAGCGCTCCGGCCGTTGAGACCATCCGCGCGGCCCTGGAGGAGAGCAAGAGGCGGGTGAGCGGCACATGGCAAGCATAAAGGAGATCCGGACCCATATCAAGAGCGTGGAGCAGACGCTGAAGATCACCAACGCCATGTATCTGATCTCCTCCTCCAACCTGCGCAAGGCGCGCAAGCAGCTCAGCGATGTGGAGCCCTACTTCCATAAGATCGAGACCACCATCTCGGATATCCTCCACCACTCGCCGGAGATCGACCACCGCTTTTTTGACAAGCGGCCCGGTATCCCGCCGGAGCGGCGGAAGGTAGGTTATATCGTGATCACCGGCGATAAGGGCCTGGCGGGCGCGTACAACCACAACATTCTGAAGATGGCAGAGGAGCGGATGGCAAAGACGCCAAACTCCTACCTCTTTGTGGTAGGACAGGTGGGGCGCTCCTACTTTACCGAGCGGGGCATCCCCATCGACGGAGAATTTCTCTATACCGCGCAGAATCCCAACATCAGCCGGGCCCGCGATATGTCGGAGGTGCTGATGCAGCTCTATCTGGACGGGAAGCTGGACGAGGTCTATGTCCTCTTTACCAATATGATCAACTCCTTCCGCCTGGAGCCCACTGCCTATAAGATCCTGCCGCTGGACCCGGATGTATTCCCGGACTATGAGGAAAACCGGGACTGCTATAACCGGGATGTGACCTATGTCCCATCGGTGCGGGCCGTCATGGACCGCCTGGTGCCGGGCTATCTGAAAGGCGTGCTCTTCGGCGCTATGGTGGAGTCCTACTGCTCGGAGCAGAATGCCCGCATGACCGCCATGAAGTCCTCCAGCGACAATGCCAGGGCCATGCTTCAAAAGCTGAACCTCTCCTACAACCGGGCGCGCCAGAGCGCCATCACCCAGGAGATCACCGAGGTGGTGGGCGGCGCCCAGGCGGCCGAGTCATTTTAGGCCGCAGTTCCGCCGGACGGCGGCACAAGCAGAATCAGACAGGAAACGCCCGAAAGGGGATGCGATATCATGAGTGAGAACAAAGGAACCATCGTACAGGTCATGGGACCTGTGGTGGATGTGGCCTTTTCTGACGGCACGCTCCCGGAGCTCAAGGAAGCCCTGGAGGTAGAGCTGGGAGGAAAGCGCCAGGTGATGGAAGTGGCCCAGCATGTGGGGGGAGATACCGTGCGCTGTATCATGCTCTCTCCCAGCGAGGGCCTGGGCCGGGGCATGGAGGTCACGGCCACCGGAGGGCCCATCTCCGTCCCCGTGGGCGAGGGCGTATTGGGGCGGATGTTCAACGTCCTGGGAGACGCCATCGACGAGAAGGGGCCGGTCAAGGCCAGCGAGACCTGGTCCATCCACCGGCAGCCCCCGGCCTTTGAGAACCAGCGGCCGGTGGTGGATGTGTTTGAGACCGGCATCAAGGTCATCGACCTGCTGGCGCCCTATGCCAAGGGCGGCAAGATCGGCCTGTTTGGCGGCGCCGGTGTGGGCAAGACGGTGCTTATCCAGGAGCTCATCCACAACATCGCCACCGAGCACGGTGGATACTCCATCTTTACCGGGGTGGGCGAGCGCACCCGCGAGGGCAACGACCTCTGGCGGGAGATGAGCGAGTCCGGAGTCATCGACAAGACCGCGCTGGTCTTCGGTCAGATGAACGAGCCCCCCGGAGCCCGTATGCGCGTGGCCCTGACCGGGCTGACCATGGCGGAGTACTTCCGGGACCGGGAGAAGCAGAATGTGCTGCTCTTCATCGACAATATCTTCCGCTATGTCCAGGCTGGCTCGGAGGTCTCGGCCCTGATGGGACGGATGCCCTCCGCCGTGGGCTATCAGCCCACGCTGGCCAACGAGGTGGGCGCCCTGCAGGAGCGCATCACCTCCACCAAGGACGGGGCCATCACTTCGGTGCAGGCGGTCTATGTCCCGGCGGACGACCTGACCGACCCCGCACCTGCCACCACCTTTGCCCATCTGGACGCCACCACCGTTCTCTCCCGTAAGATCGTGGAGCAGGGCATCTATCCGGCAGTGGACCCGCTGGAGTCCACCTCCCGCATTCTGGAGCCCGATGTGGTGGGCGAGCGCCACTACCGGGTGGCCCGTGGGACCCAGGAGCTGCTTCAGCGGTACCGGGAACTCCAGGACATCATTGCCATTCTGGGCATGGAGGAGCTCTCCGAGGAGGACCGGCGCACCGTGGAGCGGGCCCGGCGTATCCAGCAGTTCTTCTCCCAGCCCTTCTCCGTGGCCGAGACCTTTACCGGACTGGAGGGCCGCTACGTCAAGCTGGCCGATACCCTCCGATCCTTTGAGGCCATTCTGGGCGGCGAGCTGGACAAATATCCGGAGGCAGCCTTCAGCATGGTGGGCAATGTGGACGAGGTCGTGGAAAAGGCGAAGAAGATGGGGGCGGTATAATGGCCCAGACCAGCTTCTATCTGGAGATCATTACGCCGGAGCGGCAGTTTTACATCGGCCCGGCCCACGCCCTGATCATCCCCGCCGTGGACGGGGAGATGGGGATCTATCCGGGCCACGAGCCGGTGGTTACCGCCATCGAGCCCGGCGAGCTGCGCTATGAGAATGAGGGCGTATGGGAGAGCGCCGTGGTGGGATCTGGCTTTGCAGAGATCAAACCAGACTATGTGATCCTTCTGGTGGGCTTTGCGGAACATCCCGAGGAAGTGGACCGCAAGCGTGCGGAGGCCGCCAAACTGCGTGCCGAGGAGCGTCTGCGCCAGAAACAGAGCATCCAGGAGTACTACCACTCCAAGGCGGCGTTGGCCCGGGCCATGGCCCGACTGAAGATCGGGCGGCATTAATAAATCCAACCAAATACAAGAGATACCCCCGGACGGCGGCACAGACAGCCCCGTCCGGGGGTATTTTTGATGGGGGACACCGCGGCGGAGGGACGCATAGACTGGAAAAGAGTTTTGCAGAGGGAGACCAGGATGCTTTATATACTTTCTCGATAAAGAGCATTGGTCATCATCGAAAGAAGCAATTGGACTTTCGGGAGAGGCTTTGCTACGATGAGGTTAATTTTGGAGAAAAGAACCGGGCCAACGCGGGAAAGAGCGAACCGTTCCGTGCGGCCCGGGATTGCCGTCTATTTGGGAAAGGATGTTCTGTATGGAGAAGAATGCGCTTCGCCTGCCCGCCGGATTTGAGAGCTATCAGGAGGCCCGCCAGGCCGGATTTTTGCGAATGAAGCAGCTGAAAGAGTCGGGGGCCCGGGTGATTGGCCTGTTCTGCTCCTATGTGCCCATTGAGCTGGTCTATGCGGCCGGCGCCATCCCGGTGGGACTGTGCGCCTCCAGTGAGGAGCCTATCGCGGCCGCCGAGGCAAACCTGCCCCGCAATCTGTGCCCGCTCATCAAGGCCAGCTATGGCTTTGCCCTCACGGATACCTGCCCCTACTTCTATTTCTCCGATCTGGTGGTGGCTGAGACCACCTGTGACGGAAAAAAGAAGATGTTCGAGCTGCTGGGCGAGATCAAGGAGACCTATGTGATGCAGCTGCCCCACAGCCGGGATGCGGCTGCGCTGGCCTTCTGGAAAGAACAGATCATCGCCTTCCAGAAAAAGCTGGAGGACTTCTATGGGATCACCATTACGGAGGAGGACATCCGGGCGGCCATCCGCCGCAAGAACCGGGAGCGAGATGTGATGCTCCGCTATCTGGAGCTGGGCAAGCTCAATCCCGCTCCCATCAGCGGATACGAGATGGGCACCCAGATCGACGTGGGGAGCTTCTCTTTTGATCTGGAGGAGCGCTGCAAGAATGTGGAGGCCCGTACCGCCCAGGTGATCGCCGATTGGGAGGCCAATTACAAGGGAAAGCAGAGCGACCGTCCCCGCCTCCTGCTGACGGGCTGCCCCAACGCGGGCGTGCGGGAGAAGATCATCCGCACCGTGGAGGAGATGGGGGCCGATGTAGTGGCCTTCGACACTTGTAGCGGCACCCGGGAAAAGGTGGAAAAGGTGGATGAGAGCAATCCGGACGTCTACGAGGCCCTGGCCCGGAAGTATCTCAACATCAACTGCTCTGTCATGAGCCCCAACGACAGCCGGAGAGGGTATATTGGTGAAATGATCGACGAGTACGCCATCGACGGCGTGCTGGAGATCATCCTCCAGTCCTGCCACACCTATGATGTGGAGTCCTACTTCATCAAGCGCTTTGTGACCCAGGAGAAGGGCCTGCCCTACCTGAACATTGAGACCGACTACTCCCAGTCCGATAAGGGACAGATCAATACCCGCCTGGCGGCGTTCCTGGAGACGATCGAAAAATGAGTTATTTTACCGGAATTGATATTGGCTCCACCGCTTCCAAAGTGGTGGTGCTGGACGAGGCGCGGATGGTGGATGCCTTTGTCCTGCCCACCGGGTGGAGCAGCAAGGAAACGGCCGCCGGTGTGGCCCAGCGCCTGGCGTCCCAGGGGCGTCCCGTGGATGAGGATATGCGGGTCGTGGCCACGGGATACGGCCGGGTATCGGTGGACTATGCCGCCAAGACGGTCACCGAGATCACCTGTCACGGCAAGGGCGGCTTCGCTCTGCTGGGACGGGACTGCACGGTGGTGGACATCGGCGGACAGGACACCAAGGTGATCACCGTGGAGGGGGGCATGGCCTCCAGCTTTTTGATGAATGACAAGTGCTCGGCGGGGACCGGTAAATTCCTGGAGATCATGGCCAACCGCCTGGGCGTGGATCTGCCGGAGCTCTTCGCCCTGGCCGAGCAGGGAGAGCCGCTGGCCATCAGCTCCATGTGCACGGTGTTTGCTGAGAGCGAGGTTATCAGTCACATCGGTGCGGGTGAGCGCCGGGAGGACATTGCCGCCGGCGTGGTGGACTCCGTCGTGAGCAAGGTGGCGGGGCTGTGTGCCCGGCACACCATCCAAGGCGATGTGCTCCTCACCGGTGGACTGTGCGACAGCGCCTATCTGGTCCAGCGGCTGTCCCAGCGTCTGGGCACCACAGTTTACACCGATCCCATGGGCCGCTACGCCGGTGCTCTGGGGGCCGCCCTGATCGCCCGGGGAAAGCGGGGGCGGGAGGCATGATCTTTCTGTCCTTTTATACCACTACCCACAGCATGAAGGGAGAGGCCCAGGCCAAAAAACAGGGCCTGGCGGCCTCCCTGGTCCCGACGCCCAGGGGCGTGGGAGGCAGCTGCTCCCTCTCCCTGTGCTTTGAGGGCACAGAGGCAGAGCGGGAGGCGCAGGCCTTTTTTGAGGAGATGACCGTTCCCTGTGCGCTATACCGTCAGGAAGGGGAGGAGCTCACCTGCCTGGGCCGGAAGGAGGCGGGGGCATGATCTACCTGGACACCGCCGCCACCAGCCGCCAGAAGCCGGAGCTGGTCTATCAGCGGGCGGAGCAGGCCATGCGGGAGACGGCCAACCCCGGCCGGGGCGGCCACGCGCCGGCCCTGGAGGCCGGGCGCATGGTCTATGCCGTGCGGGAACAGGTATCCGCCTTCTTCCACGTGGGAGAGGCGGAACGGGTGGTCTTTACATCCAATGCCACCGACGCCCTCAATCTGGCTATCCAGGGGATGGCCCACCCCGGCGGACATATCGTATCCACCACCATGGAGCACAACTCGGTGCTGCGCCCGCTCCGGGCGCTGGAAGGGCGGGGCGTGCGCCACACGCTGGTACAGGGTGATCCAGGTTCCGGAGTGGTGACGGCCGCTCAGGTCGCTGAGGCGCTGGAGCCCGAGACCTGTCTGGTGGTGTGTACTCATGTCTCCAATGTGACAGGGACGCAGATGCCTGTGGAGGAGATCGGGGCCCTCTGCCGGGCCCGGGGGATTCCGTTTCTGGTGGATGCCTCCCAGTCGGCCGGTGTGTGTGAGCTGGATATGGAGGCCATGGGAATCGACCTGCTGGCCTGCCCCGGCCACAAGGGACTGCTGGCCCTGCCCGGGACTGGGCTGCTCTGTCTGGGGCCCAATGTCCGTCCCGAGCCCCTCAAGCAGGGAGGGACCGGCAGCTTTTCGGAGTATCTGGAACAGCCCGATCTTTTGCCTGACCGGTACGAGAGCGGGACCCTCAATACGGTGGGGATCGCCTCTCTGGGGGCCGGGCTGGAATACCTGGAGGAGCGGGGACTGGAGTCTATCCGCCGCCATGAACAGGCCCTGTGTGAGCAGTTCCTGTCTGGTCTGCGTGCCATCCCCGGTATTGAGATCTACGGTGCGGGCAACACTCGACGGCAGACGGCGGTGGTGTCCTTCAACCTGCGGGGGATGGACTGTGCCCAGGCCGCTTTCCGGCTGGACCGGGAGTATGGGATCTGTATGCGGGCGGGGCTCCACTGCGCGCCGCTGGCACACCGGACCGTGGGGAGCTTCCCCCAGGGGAGTCTGCGAGCCAGCATGGGCCCCTTCAATACGGAAGAGGAGATCGAACAGACGCTGTCTGCACTGAGCGCATTGAGCCGATAACGGATCATATATGGTATATTCCCATAGAGAGAGCCTTCGCTTCGGTGAAGTGCTCTCTCTTGTTGTTGTATGGCTGTGCGCGCTTCCGATATCCTTCAACTGGGAGGATGAAGCAAAAACCACGGCCAATTGGTAACAAAATAGAAAACTGGATAACATTATCTGATAAAAATATAACTATTTTACCTTGTAAAGCGGGAGCACCTCTGATATAATGCATCAACAGCAAAATAGATTTTTTTGGACACAAACAAAAATTTTTTCAATGAAGAAAGAACAGGAGTGGAGCAAATGAAGCAAATCCGTATGCGCGGTGCAGCGGCACTGCTGTCCCTGGCACTGACGCTTCCGCTGATGCTGCCCGGATGGAGCGCAAGAGCTGCCGCTCTCGAGGAGAGCGGAGTGGCCATTTCGGAAGAAACCTTCCCCGATGCAGCGTTCCGGAGCTGGCTGACCGACCGGAACAATCTGAATGGATTTGGCAGCGACGGGTATTTTTCCGCCGCAGAGCTGGCTGAGATCAAGAGCATCGACGTCTCCGGGAAGGGAATCCAGACTCTGGAGGGAATCGAACAGTTTTCTGCCCTGGAACAGCTCTCCTGCGAGAATAACCGGCTGAAGGAGCTGGACGTAAAGCAGAACCGTGCGCTGCGCCATCTTCAGTGCAGATTCAACCAGATTGCGGCATTGGATGTATCCGGCCTGGATAACCTGATTTCCCTCAACTGTGAGAGCAACCATATGAAGAGCCTGAATCTGACAGGCTGTACGGCGCTGGAGATCATCTATTGCCGGAGCAACGACCTGCCGGAGGTGGATTTCTCCACCAACACCAGCCTGAAGTTCATTGAGACCTTTGATAACCGGTTGAGCAGCATTGATCTCTCCAAGCTGACGGCGCTGGAATTTGTCCACCTGGACCACAATCTGCTCACCCACATTGATCTGAGCGCCAACACCAATCTCAGCCCGATCGGCAGCGGCTTTGTGGCCCGCAACAATCAGCTGGATACGCTGACCCTTCCGGTCAAGGCGGACCTGGTGGTGGACCCGGATGTCTATGCCGAGCAAGATCCCAAAGTGGGATATGAGCGGGTCGAGTGGTATGAGGATGCAGAGTATCACATTCCGGTCACTGGACCGATCACGGCAAACGGACAGACCCTGTATGCCAAATGGCTCCCCAATGACTACACGATTCGTTTTAACTCCAATGGCGGCAGTGGTTCCATGCCGGAACAGAGCGGCGTATGGGATCAGAAGCTGACTCTGGAGAAGAATACCTTCCGCCGGACGGGCTATGCGTTCCAGGGCTGGAAAAATGTCTTCGGAGACGACGCTTTTTACGACGACGAAAGCGAAGTGCTCAACCTGGCGGGGAAGTACCAGGGGCAGCGGGTGACCCTGTATGCCCAGTGGGAGCCCATCCAGTACACGGTGGCCTTTGATGCCAATGGCGGGCAGGGTGAGATGGCAGAGGAGAGCTATCGGTACGATCAGAGTAAGAATCTCCCTGAATGCACCATGACTGGCCCGGATGATAAGATCTTTGCCGGTTGGGCCACAGAGAAGGGCGGCAGTGTGCGCTATCTGGATCAGAGCGCCGTTCGGAATCTGGCCTCGGAGCAGGGGGAGAAGATCACGCTTTACGCGGTGTGGAGAGAAAAGCGGAACAATGCGTATTTGGACGACCTGGATGCCGCGTTTGCCCATTACAGCGCAGAGGACTACACCGTACAGGATTGGAATGCCCTGACCGGCTACTATGGAACTGCATGGAAGGAGCTCTCCACCGCAGAGGAAGAGGAGCTGGAGGGGATCTTTACCCGGGCCACGGAGAATATGGAAGCCGTTGAGACCAGGGAAATGCGCGTGAATGCCATCGTTGCAGCCTGGCGGAGCGAGCACCGGGACGCTTTGGATGCCATGAACAACCATGCAGTGGACGAAGCTACCGCTGAGCGGCTCTATGGCCTGGCGCAGGAGGCCCTGAAAGGGATTGATGCTGCGTTTGTAGTGGAGCACTCCGACCTGGCGGAGACGGCGGATCAGGAGCAGGTGGCCGCACTGGCCAATGAGGCGGTCGATAAGACCCTGCGCAGCCTCTCCCAGCTGGCCGATGCCGCAGCCTGGGTCGGAACCCTGAACGGGTTGTCGGAGCGGCCCTTGTCAGAGGTGACCTCGGAGTGGTATGGTTCCTATGCGGATGCCTGCACGGGTGCGGATACCTATCTCCTCCACCTGAGCCGCACAATGATGCAGGCTCTGGAGGAGCGCCGGGACCTGGCTCAGCAGAAGCAGCAGGCTCTCACACAGCTGCACATGGCGTATCAGAGCTATGACCTGACCCGCTATACTGCCGAGAATCAGGCCAAGCTGGAGAAGATTCTGAATGCCGGACGCCTGGCCATCGAGGCCGGAAATTCGGCGGCAGACGTGGAGTCGGCCCAGAAGCAGGCGCAGCAGGATATGGCTGCGGTGCCCACCATCGACGGAGGAAGTCAGCCGGGCGGTGGCACCGGGGGAGGTGAGTCCGGCGGCAATACCGGTGGCGGCACTGGTGGTGCAGGCGGCGGCGGTGGAGCCGGCGGTGTGACGCCAGAGCCGCCGGTGGAATCCGTCCCGCCCACCCAGACCACGGTGACCGATCCGGTCAGCGGTGCGACTGCCCTGGTGAACACCGATGCAAACGGCGCGGTTTCGGCCCAGATTACCCTTCCGGCCGAGGCGGACACGGCAGTGCTGACCCTGCCGGCCAAGGTGAAGTCCTCGACTGTGGCGGTGATGCACAAGAGTGACGGGACGACGGCGGTCCTTCCCTGGGCGGTTGCCGTGGAAGAGGGCATGCGGGTACGTGTGTCTCAGTCCTGCCAGATCACGCTGGAGGAGCGGAGTGTCACCTACTCCGATGTGGCGGCACAGGCCTGGTACCAGGATGGCGTGCAGTTTGTCTCGGCCAGAGGGCTGTTTTCCGGTATCGGCGCAGGGCGCTTTGCACCCGAGGGGGCAATGACCCGCTCGATGGTGGCATCTGTCCTGTATCGCATGGAGGGGGCGCCGGAGTGCACAGAAGGCCCCACCTTTACCGATGTACCTGAGGGAAGCTGGTTTGCCCCTGGCGTACAGTGGGCGGCTCAGATGGGCATCACCAGCGGCACCGGCGGCGGACGGTTTGCGCCGGAGGAGCCGGTCACCCGAGAGGCCCTTGCGGCGATGCTCTACCGCTATGCGCAGCAGCATGGAGCCGGAGCCATGGGCACTGGGAGCGGCACAGAGAACTTTGCCGACCGGGAGAGCATCTCCTCCTGGGCGGGTGAGGCCATGGAGTGGGCCGCTTCCAATGGCATCCTGCTGGGAAATGGAGGCGAGATCCGTCCCGGCGACCTGGCCAGCCGCGCGGAAGTGGCGGCCATGCTGATGCGCTTCAGCGCCGTGATCGTGGATGCCCAGAGATAAAAAATAGAATCTAGATGCCAAACCGGCGTGCCAGACTCAGTCTGGCACGCCGGTTTTTTATATTGCTGTGCAGGGAGGAATCAGCCGCCCATATAGGAGAAGTGCATATAGTCGTGATACCCCTCGGCGGGATTGGTGCTGTATGCCCAGGCGTCACCGCCCCAGCTCCAGCCGTGAGCTTTGAAAATGCGGACCACCGAGCTGTCCGGGGAGATGGAGTAGGGGTTCTGGCCCGGCTGCCAGCGGCTGCCCGCCAGGGCGACACCGTCCCGGACCTGGTAGTTGTTGTCGGAATTAATGTCGATGGCGGTGCCGCAGTTATGCTCGCCGGTGGCCGAATCGCCGCGCCAGGAATAGCCGCCCAGATCCTGAATGGGGAACTGTTCCGGGTCCTGATAGATCTCAGTAAAGATTTCCGTTACATCCTGGGCCAGGGCAGCATGTACCTGGAAGGAAGCGGTGGACGCCTTTTTTCCGGAGCCGGAGAGACGCCAGACCGGAACTGTGATTGTGACCATGTTTGCCTGGGCCTCTTCTTTATTGACAAAGCGGCGCTTTCCGGGATCCCCAAAGAGCAGCTGGAGTTTAGCGGTGTTTTCCCCCTGCTCCACCAGCCAGAAGTCCTGGGTCCAGAAATCGTCTGCGTTGGCCTCTCCACGCTCCACCTTGGCCCAGAATTCCGCCTGCGCGATCTCCGATTGGGTCATGGGGCGGTATTCCAGCGTATAGGTGGAACAGGCCGAGCTGACCTGGTAGACCTGGTCGAAACCGGAGAAGGTATAGTGCTGCGCACTCAGGTCCTGCTCAAAGCGGCTGAGATAATCCCCCACGGAAGAGGTAAACTGCTGCTGGGGGAGCAGTTCCTCTCCGGTCTCCGCATTGAGGTAACGGATGGTGATATCCTGTTCCTCACCCCAGCGGGCCTGATCCACCAGATTCAGCGTATTCATCAGCAGTGTAGCGCCGTCGCAGCGCTGAATGGTATCCTGAAAGCCGAAGGAGCCGTCACTCTTTCCGCGCACCACGCCGCAGCGGACCAGACCGCCTACAGCTTCCTGGTGGAGATCGTCCATGTAAGACCAGTCGGTAAAGAGGGTGGGATCCGGGGCAAACGTACTGAAGCTGCCGCGGACCGACTCGGGCAGGGCACGGTACAGGATCACAGCGGCATCCTGGCGGGAAATGGGGGCGTTGAGCGAGGCGGGGGTGACCGGGAGTGCGTCCTCCAGGGAGAGCATGCCGCTCTCCAGAGCAGCCGTATATCCGGCCATGTCCCAGGCCTGCCCATCTGCCAGTGCCTCCTGGTAGGCCTGGGGAGCAAAGGAGCGGGCGGAGATCGACAGGAACTGGCCCCAGCTCATGGTGGCGGCGGGCTCCATCCGGTTTCCTCCCACTCCCTGAAGAATGCCGAGGCTTGCGGCCTGCTGCAAGGTGGAATAGGCCCAGTGGTCCCAGCTCAGATCCGCATATTCTGCCGCCAGGGCAGGCGCTGCGGCGGAGCAGGCCAACATCCCGGCCAAAGCGAGGGTACCGATACGTACGTGGTGCGTCATAGTGCAGGACTCCTTCTCATTCTCTCTGTACTGCGTCCGCCGGAACGGGAAACCTGCGGCGGACAGCTGTCAAATTTTATTTTAGTCCCCGAGAACGGCTGCTGCAATGCAAAAAGTCAAAATAAGTTGAAAAACAGGGCGTATATTTGCGCTTTTCCCCATGCGTGAATATGGTCTGACCCAAACGAAAGGGCTGGAGATGGAAGTCTGTGTCAAATAAATAAGTTGTCATGTGACAAGACATATGCTACAATAACAGAACATGTTCCGCTGAGCAGTGGGAAATATCGGTGTGGAAAGAGGAAACGTTACATGACGATTGAGCAGCAGATCCAGGATTGGAAACGGGAGCGGGATGCAGTCATCCTGGCCCATTACTATGTGGCCCCGGAGGTGCAGGAGATTGCAGACTATGTGGGAGACTCCTTTTATCTGAGCAAGGTGGCCCTCGACCTGCCGCAGCAGACCATTGTCTTCTGCGGAGTGGGCTTTATGGGGGAGAGCGCAAAACTCCTCAATGAGAAAAAAACCGTACTGATGCCTGACCTGGAGGCCGACTGTCCCATGGCCCACATGGCGCAGCCCGAGGAGATCCGGAAGATCCGGGAGCAGGAGGAGGATCTGGCGGTGGTGTGTTATATCAACTCCACCGCCGCACTCAAGGCCTGTGCCGACGTGTGCGTCACATCGGCCAACGCCCTGGATGTGGTGCGTGCCCTGCCCAACCGGAAGATTTTGATGATCCCTGACCAGAATCTGGCCCATTTTATTGCCGAGCAGGTGCCCGAGAAGGAATTTCTCTTCCATCCGGGCTGCTGTCCGGTCCACCAGGAGATCCGCCTTTCCGAGGTGCTCGATCTCAAGAAAGCCCACCCGGAGGCGCCGGTCCTGGCCCATCCGGAGTGTCCGGCTGCGTTGCTGGCCCATGCGGACTATGTGGGCAGTACCAGCGGGATCATCCGCTATGCCGCCGAACACGAGGCGCGGGAGTACATCATCTGCACGGAGATCGGAGTGCGGCACCGGTTGGAGCGAGACAATCCGGGAAAGAAGTTCTATTTTCCCGCCACAAGCCCGGTGTGCCGGGATATGAAGCAGGTCACGCTGGAAAAGGTGCTGGAGGTGCTCCGGACCGGAAAGAATGCGGTTTCCCTTCCCGGGGAGCAGAGTGAAATGGCCCGGCGGGCGCTGGAGCAGATGCTCCGCCTGGCCAAGTGACGGCGGAGGACGGGAGAAGCAGATGATGGAAGAAAAAACAGATGTGATCGTGGTGGGAACCGGCGTGGCCGGGCTGTTCAGCGCGCTGAACCTGCCCCGGGGGATGCGGGTCCTTCTCATCACAAAAGCGGAGGAAGAGAGCAGCGACTCCTTTCTGGCTCAGGGCGGGATCTGTATGCTGCGCGGGGAGGAGGACTATGAGAGCTATGTCCAGGACACCCTGCGGGCGGGACACTATGAAAACCGGATGGAGTCGGTGGACCTCATGGTGCGCACGTCGCCGGAGATCATTGCGGATCTGGTCCGGCTGGGGGTGGAGTTCGAGCGGGATGGGGAGGACTTTGCCTTTACCCGGGAGGGGGCCCACTCCAAACCCCGTATCCTCTTTCACAAGGATATCACCGGACAGGAGATCACCAGCAAGCTGCTCCGCGCAGTCCGAAAACAGCCCAACGTGGAGATTCGACCCTACACCACGATGACGGACCTGTTGGTGGAGGACGGGATCTGCCGGGGCATCGAGGCCCGGGGACCGCACGGTGAGAGGATGCAGATCCGGGCCCAATACACCATTCTGGCCACCGGTGGGATCGGCGGGCGGTATCCCCACTCCACCAACTTTCCCCATCTGACCGGTGACGCGCTGGATCTGGCTGCCCGGTATGGCATCCGCACAGAGCATCTGGACTATGTCCAGTTCCATCCCACCACCCTCTATTCCAAGGAGCCCGGACGGCGTTTTCTCATCTCGGAGTCGGTGCGGGGAGAGGGGGCCCTCCTCTACAATCACCAGGGGAAGCGCTTTGTAGACGAGCTGCTCCCCCGGGATGTGGTGACAAAGGCCATCCGGGAGGAGATGGCACGGGAGGGGACGGAGTTTGTCTGGCTCTCCATGGAGCCCATCCCCCGGGAGACCATCCTGCACCACTTCCCGAATATCTACCAGCACTGTCTGGAGCAGGGGTATGACGTGACCCGGGAACCCATCCCCGTAGTACCGGCTCAGCACTATTTCATGGGCGGGATCTGGGTGGACCGGGACAGCCGCACCTCCATGGAGCGGCTGTTTGCCGTGGGGGAGACCAGCTGCAACGGCGTACACGGCGCAAACCGGCTGGCCAGCAACTCCCTGCTGGAGAGCCTTGTATTTGCCAAACGGGCGGCAGCCGCCATTGCCGGAGCGTGCGCCCAGACGAGGAGGAATTGATCCATGAATCCCATTACCATGACCACACAGATCGATCCGCTGCTGCTCCAGGCACTGCGGGAGGATATTTCCAGCGAGGATGTGAGCACCAACGCGGTGATCCGGGAGAAGACGCCCGGACAGGTGGAGCTTTTGTGTAAAGAGCGGGGCGTCATCGCGGGACTGGCCGTGTTTGAGCGGGTCTTTCAGCTGCTGGACCCGGAGGTACAGGTGGAATGGTTCCACCAGGACGGGGAGCAGGTGGAGGCGGGAACGCACCTGGCTACCCTGCGGGGGGACATCCGGGCCCTCCTCTCGGGGGAGCGGGTGGCCCTCAACTATCTCCAGCGGATGAGCGGCATCGCCACCTATACCCGCGCCTGTGCCGAGGCTCTCCGGGGCAGCAAAACGAAACTTCTGGACACCCGAAAGACCACGCCCAACATGCGGATCTTTGAAAAATATGCCGTAAGGGTTGGCGGCGGACAAAATCACCGCTATAATCTATCTGATGGAGTCCTGTTGAAGGACAACCACATTGGAGCGGCCGGAGGGATCGCACAGGCGGTGCGTCTGGCAAGGGACTATGCTCCGTTTGTGCGAAAAATTGAGGTAGAAGTAGAAAATCTGGAAATGGTGGAAGAGGCTCTGGTCGCAGGTGCGGACATCATCATGCTGGACAATATGTCCATGGAGGAAATGCGGGAGGCCCTGCGGCGCATCGCGGGCCGTGCCAAGACCGAGTGCTCGGGGAATGTGACGTTGGAGAAGCTCCGGGCGCTGGCCGACCTAGGTGTGGACTATGTCTCCTGCGGCGCGCTGACCCATTCCGCCCCCATTCTGGATCTCTCTCTGAAGCATCTTCGCCCCCTGGAGGCGAAGTGAAGAAAGGATTTAAGGGTCATGACCGGTTCGGAGCGCAGAAAGCATATTGTGGATCGTATCAGACAGAGTGAGAAGCCCGTGTCGGGGACCGCGCTGGCCAAGGAGTGCCAGGTCAGCCGCCAGGTGATCGTGCAGGATATCGCGCTGATCCGGGCGGCGGGCTATGATATCCTGTCGACCCACCGGGGGTATCGGCTGAATGAAGGGCAGCAGGTGAGCCGTGTCTTTCAGGTGCGGCATACCGACGCCCAGATCGAGGAGGAGCTTTTCACCATCGTGGATCTGGGGGGAAGGGTGAAAAATGTGATGGTGGACCACCAGGTCTATGGCCAGGTACGGGCGCCGCTGCTCATCTCCTCTCGCCGGACAGCCAGCGCCTTTCTGGAGGAAATCCACAGCGGAAAATCCAGCCCGCTCAAACATCTGACCTCGGACTATCACTACCATTTGATCCAGGCGGACAGCGAGGACACGCTGGATCTGATCCAGGAGGCGCTGCATGAAAAAGGGTTTCTGATTTCCGTGGCTGCGGAAGGGGAAGAGGGAACCGCGTGCGGTGATGCATGACGTCCGGACAACGGAACAAGGAATCAAAATCGCTCAGAGGTTTTCCAAACAACCCCAGTCAAATTTCTGCATATGATGGCAATTCCTGCGGATACTATCTCCGTCTGAACAAGTAACCGTGGGAGGAATCATGGATATGAAAGCAACTGGAATTGTGCGCAGGATCGACGATTAAGTTATAATAGGAGCAAGGTCAGAAAGCCTTGAAAACACTGGTGTTTCGCTGATTTTGTCCGATTTCGCAAGCATTCAGAGCGCAAGCTGTTTGACCGCGGTGAGCTGCAACCGCAATCTCGGAAGGAGGTCGCAGCAAATAACAAAATACGCAACAGGATAGCCCCGGTACTGTACCACGCATGAGTGGAACAATACCGGGGCTATTTTTTTATCACAACGGAGGTAACACTTATGATTCCAAATCCACTTCTGGCGTTTGACGCCTTGATGCAGGAAACGCCCTATTCGCATTTTGATAGCGGCTGCGAGGGCATCACGCCGGAATGCCGTACCTGTCGTTTTCATCGTCCGCACTGGAAGTATCAATCCTGTGTCTTTCAGTTCTGCCCACATTCTCCGATTGCGGTTTCCACACGCAAGGAAAAGCTGGGGCGGTGATACCAAATGTCAATCGTGCGATCCCAAAAAACAGAAGGTTTCACAGTCATGTCCAACAGCCACCTGAAAGACCGATCCATTTCGCTCAAGGCAAAGGGACTTCTATCGCTGATTTTGAGTCTTCCGGACGGCTGGGTCTACACAATCAAGGGGCTTGCAACACTCAGTTCCGATGGACTGGATTCCACCAGAGCGGCGCTCAAAAACCTTGAAGATCACGGCTACGTTGTTAGGCGGCAGCTTTATGACAAGAGAGGTCGATTTGCAAAATGTGAGTACACAGTTTATGAGCGTCCGCAGCGGTCTTCTCCACCAACGGGTTCACCGTTATCGGAAAAGCCGACAACGGACAATCCGTCACCGTGGAATGCGTCAACGGTAAAGCCCACGCTATTAAATACGAATGAAGAAATTACAGAAGAATCAAATACGGACTCTATGAACTATCCATCTATCAATCTTGATAGGATGGATGGGACGGATGAGCGAAGCGAATATGAGGAGCTGATTAAAGAGAACATCGGCTTCGACTACCTGATCCGGAATTATCACTATGACCGTGACCGACTTCAAGAAATTGTAGACATTATCTTGGATGTGGTTTGCTCCTGCGCAGAGACAATTCGCATCAACGGCGAAGATATTCCCGTGGCTGTGATTAAATCCCGGTATCTCAAATTGAATGACAGCCACATTGAGTATGTGATTGACTCAATGGCAAAGAACCCATCTGACATTCGGAACATCAGAGCCTATCTCCTGACGGCGCTCTACAATGCGCCTGTTACGATAGACAATTACTACTCCGCGCTGGTCAACCATGATCTCTACGGGCAGGACAAGTCTTCCCAATAATCACATAAATACGATTGCAGCATAAGAAGCTGTTTGAGCAATGCTCGGAAAGGAAAAACATGAGAAGTGCAAAAGAAACGGGTTGCTTCCCGTATGGCAGCGGTCAGGTCTGCTACATGGAGGTCTCGCCTGACGGAGCCGTTACCCAGTTATCCACGGTTGGTGAAAAACGTTCTGCCTACATAAACGCACAGGCTGGCATCAGCAAAATCTTTGCAGTGTGGCCGGGACGTTGGCGCAGCGATCTCTTCATCATTGACGATCTGGACGCTTTTTCCGAAAAGCAAAGTCTGTTCGGAAAATACAGATAACTCGGCGGAAAGGAGGATGGCTCGAATGAAAATCTTCTGTCTCAAGGGTGTGCCGCCTTAGCTGAGGCAGCATCCCCTCAATTATCTCAAGGAAAGGAGGTATCACTGCAATGCAGGATGAAGTCAACACCAAAGTTGTTGCAATCATGATCAAGGGCGGCAAAATCTCCGCCGAGGTGCTGAAAAAGGCTCTGGACAAGTTCGTTCAGGAGATTGAGAAGGCGCAGAAGCAGATGCAGCAGCCCAAAACCTATCGCGGCAAACAGTCCATCAAGCATCTGATGAGCCAGAACGCCGCCATCTCCAACATCGAAGTAACGGACGGCAACATCAAGTCCTTTGAGCGGACTGCCAGCAAATACGGTTTGGACTTTGCGCTCAAGAAGGATGTTTCCGTAGAGCCGCCCAGCTATCTTGTCTTCTTCAAGGGACGGGACGTTGATGTCATGACCGCCGCCTTCAAAGAGTTCTCCGCCAAGACGGTCAAGCAGAAGGAACAGCCGTCCATCCGGCACAAGCTGGATCAGGAGAAAGCCCAAAGCAAGGCGCAGCATAAGGAGAAAGTCAAGGTCAAGACCAAGGATCGGGGTGTGGAGCTGTGAACAAACCCGATGTGAAGAAGCTCATTCTTCTGAACCTTCCGTATGCCTTTGCCTTCTACTTTGCGGATAAGATCGCCGCTGTGTTCCGTCTCGCCCCCGGCACGGAGTTCATCGACAAGCTGACAAACGGCTTTGCCGTGTTCGGCACTGCCTTTGCAAATCCGCTGCCCAGCTTTCATCCCGTCGATCTGCTCGTTGGTCTGTCGGCTGGCGTGTTGCTCAAGCTGGCGGTCTACGTCAAGGGCAAAAACCGCAAGAAGTTCCGGCAGGGCGAAGAATACGGATCTGCACGATGGGGCAAGCCAGAGGACATCAAGCCGTACATGGACCCGGAGTTCTCGAACAACGTCATCTTGACGCAGACGGAGTTCCTGACCATGAACAGCCGCCCGAAGCAGCCGAAATACGCCCGCAACAAAAATATCCTTGTCATCGGCGGTTCCGGCTCAGGCAAGACGCGCTTTTTCGTGAAACCAAACCTGATGCAGATGCACAGCAGCTACGTTGTGACCGATCCGAAAGGAACCGTGCTGGTGGAATGCGGCAAAATGCTTGAAAAGGGCGGCTACGTTATTAAGTCGCTGAACACCATCAACTTCCGGAAATCCATGCACTACAACCCTTTCAGCTACATCCGCAGCGAGAAGGACATCCTCAAGTTGGTCAATACGATCATCGTCAACACGAAGGGAGATGGCGATAAGTCCGGCGAAGATTTCTGGGTCAAGGCGGAAAAGCTCTACTACACAGCCCTCATCGGCTACATCTGGTACGAGGCACCCGACCACGAGAAAAACTTTACTACCCTACTCGAAATGATCAATGCCTCAGAAGCCAGAGAGGACGATGAGACCTTCAAGAACCCAGTGGATGTCATGTTCGATGAGCTGGAAGCCCGCGACCCTGACCACTTTGCGGTCAAGCAATACCGCAAATACAAGCTGGCGGCTGGTGTTGTATGCTCTAAAAGACTTCTTAATCAAGCGGTTGGGAAGTCTCTTAGAACACACAACCTAAAACCGAAGAAAGGAGCGCAAGTTATGAGAAAAAACGAGAAAATCACAGCTCTGTACGAACGACTGAGCCGTGATGACTTTGGCAAAGATGATGACCAACAGCGTGAGAGCAATTCCATTTCCAATCAAAAGGCTATGTTGGAGGAGTTCGCCGCACGGCAGGGCTTTACGAACATTGTCCATTTCACGGACGATGGCATTAGTGGTACTTGCTTTGACCGTCCCGGATTTTTGGCAATGATGAAAGAGGTTGAAGCCGGGAATGTGGAGTATCTGTGCATCAAGGACATGAGTCGCATGGGTCGTGACTATCTGAAAGTCGGTCAGATTATGGAAATCCTGCGTCAGCGTGGCGTTCGCCTTATCGCCATCAATGACGGCGTGGACAGTGCCAGAGGGGACGATGATTTTACCCCTTTCCGCAACATTATGAACGAGTATTACGCCAGAGACACCAGCCGTAAAATCCGTTCCACTTTCCAGTCCAAAGGCAAGTCCGGCAAGCACCTCACAGGCACAGTCATTTACGGCTATCTCTGGAACGAAGCCAGAGACCAATGGTTGGTTGACCCCGAAGCCGCAGAGGTGGTCAAGCGTATCTTTGCCATGACGATTGAGGGCTACGGTCCGTATCAGATCGCCAGCAAGCTGAAAGAAGAAAAAATTCTCATTCCGTCCGCTTACCTTGCCCAGCACGGCGAGGGCGTGAACAAGAATAAGACTTTCAAAGATGTGTACGGCTGGGGTTCTTCCACCATCTGCAACCTTCTTGAAAAGCGTGAATATCTGGGACACACCATCAATTTCAAGACCCGAAAGCACTTCAAGGACAAGAAAAGCCATTATGTCCCGGAGGACGAATGGACGATTTTTGAGAATACGCACGAAGCCATTATTGACCAGCAGACCTTTGACCTTGTGCAGAAAATCCGTGGGAATGTCAGACGCTACCCGGACGGCTGGGGCGAAGCAGCTCCCCTCACAGGCTTGCTTTATTGTGCCGATTGCGGCGGCAAGATGTATGTCCACCGTACCAACAACGGCAAGCGTATTTCTCAATATACCTGTTCCCAATACAGCAAAGTCCCAGTTGGAAAGCTCTGCACGACACAGCACCGTATCAATGAAGATGTGGTACTGTCCCTTGTTTCCGAAATGCTCAAAGCTATTGCCGAATATGCCAAGCATGACAGAGCCGAGTTTGTCCGTGTGGTGCAGGAAGCACAGTCCAGCCAGCAGACGGCAGAGGTCAGGAAACAGCGGACACGCCTTGCCACAGCAAAGCAGAGAGTTTCCGAGCTGGAAGTCCTGCTCTGCAAAATCTATGAGGACAACATTTTAGGCAAGCTGTCCGACAGCAGATACGCCACTCTGGACGCTCAATACGAAAAGGAACAGTCCGAGCTTACCGCTGAAATCTCTGTTCTGGAAAAGGCTGTCAAGAGCTATGAGAAGTACGAAAAGGACGCTGACCGTTTTATCGCTCTGATTGGTAAGTATGAGAACTTCGACAAGCTGACCATTGCCATGCTCAACGAGTTTATCGAGAAAATTCTTGTGCATGAGCGTGACCGCAAAGGAAGTATACAGACCACACAGGAGGTTGAGATTTACTTCAATTTTGTTGGGCGTTTCGTTCCCCCGGCGTTTGGAGAAGTGGAGCTGACCCCGGAGGAATTAGAAGAAATCCGCAAGCGAGAGGAACGCAAGGACAGACTTCATCAGAACTACTTGAAGCGTAAAGCCAGCGGAGCGCAGAAGCGATACGAGGATAAAATCAAGGAGCGGAAAAAGGCAGAAATCGAAGCCAAGAAAGCCGCCATTCGTGCAGAGGACATTGCAAAGGGCGTGTTCGTCCCTGTCAGCAGCTTACCGCAGAGAGAGCCAATGAAAGGAGTACAATCAGCATGAATATCACTTACACACAGAACGGCGATTATCTTATCCCGAACATCGTTATCCGCAAGACCAAGCCCATCGGACACTACGGCAGACTTCGCAAGGCGTATCTGGAAATGCACCGCCCGATACTGTTCAATGAACTGGTGCTATCCGACAAGCTCTTTGAACATTGTGCCGAGATTGACGAAGCGGCACGAAACCGCATGGAGCTGATCGTGCGGTCACTGGCAGAGCAAAACGGTGTGACTGAGCAACTGAAAGCCGATAATCAAATGGAATGGGTGCGGCAGATGAACGCTTGCAAGGCACAGGCAGAGGAGATTGTGAAAGCAGAATTGATTTATGATTGAGTGAGGAAGTCCGGGCAGAAAACTGTTCGGACTTTTCTCATATATTCCAAAGTTGCGATAGAATTGTTCACGAGTTTTATGGTATAATTTGAATGCGAAAAATCGTAGAATTGGAAGTTGGTAGGAGGTTGCTTTATGAGCCTTGATAGGAAAATAAATCGCATTCAATTTCTCTCAGGAAATTCGCTAAAGGTTATTGCTGTACTGACAATGCTTATTGACCATCTATGTAAAATTGTGCTGCAATGGCTGCTATCAAACTACTGGGGGGCTATGGCAGATAACGGGCAAATGTCGTGGGAGAGATTCCGAGAGATAGATTATTTCATACGGTTTGATTTGCAAAGCATTGGGACGATTGCTTTTCCGCTATTCTGTTTTTTGCTGGCAGAAGGATTCCAACACACAAGAAGTAAAAAACGCTATATTGGGTTGATGCTTGCATTTGCCCTTATTTCGGAAGTTCCATTTGACATAGGTTTCTTTAGTGCGTATTCACGAATGGAAGATACATTTCCGTTTTACTTGAAGTATCAAAATGTATTTTTCACCTTGTTTTTAGGCTTATTGACATTGGTATGCCTTGAAAGATTTTCGTGTAAATCAGACCTACCGGTGGATAGAATAAAATCAGCAGTCCTGCAAGTTCTCAGTGTAGTGCTTTTTTCCGGCATTGCGGAAGGAATCCATTGTGACTACGGTATGCAGGGGATCTTATTCATATCAGCATTTTATATTTGCCGTAATCACCGAATCTATCAAGTGTTGCTGTTCCTTTTGGCTTACATGGGGACAACGGGGAATCAACCGCCTTTATGTACGCTTCTTGCCTGCTTGCTTATTCTGCTATACAACGGAAAGCGTGGTAAACTGAAGCTAAAATACTTCTTCTATGTTTTTTATCCAGCACATATCCTTGTCCTATATTTGATTCAGATAGGACTCGGAAAATACTTACTGAAATGACTAATTGCAGTTTGTCGAGAAATTAAGCCGGAGCAAACCCCTTTAGGAACTAAAGGGCGCACTTCTATACTCTCTGTCGAGAGTAGTGCGCCCTGCGGAGCTTCATTCTCCGTCAGCAGAAGAAAACTGCATGACCGAGAATGTTGCGTCACTTCGTTCCGTCAAGGTGGCTACACCCCCTTGCGCCGCTAAAGCGGCTATCCCCTGTGGACTTGCCGTCCGCAAACGGTTTTGACAAACCGTTCGCCGCCAGCAAGTTTGAAAATCAAGAATCTTAATTTGATAAAGGAGTGTGATTCTATGAAAAAGAAATTACCCATAATCCTCTTGGGTGTTATTTTGGCTTGTGTGTTGGTTTTCGGTTTCCTTTATGCAAACAATGACATTGGTAAAACCGCAAACAGTTTAGAAGCAGACATTCGCCAATCTCAAAAAATTTTGGATGATTGGATTGTTGATGGAAGCATTTCCGACACAATGGCTGCATTTATTTCTTACCCACAGGACAAGACAGACCACACTTTTTCTGTCTATGTAAATCGCCCTGGCTTGTCTTTTGGATATTTCTTCCGTGGTGGTGGAGATATAGTTGAGGTTGATGATTACATTGCAGAGTTTGTTGTTGAGGGAAATAACGAAAGGGCATTTATCTCAATGAATACCCAAAATATTGTTCGACTTGAAGTAGATGATGGCAACGGCATTCAGGTGATTGATATTGATAGTGGCAAGCCTTTCGCCATTGTCCTGCCCCTCAATGTAGGAAACATCTGTTTCTATGATACGAATGGAAATGTTGTGGAATATCTTCGCCAACAACTTTGACCAACTTCAATTTACCGAACTGAACACAACAACTGAATACCGAAAAACTGACCGTTGACTGGTCGCAATCTGCGAAAAGTTGACGGTCTTTTTTTATCCCCATTTTCAAAAAAGGAGGTCACGAAAAATGGCAAAACCGAAAAACCTTGAACAGCTCCGAGCCGAAAAGGAACAGGTCGAGACACAGCTTGCACAGGAACAGCACAAGCTGGAGCGTCTGGAGAACAGAAAGAAGTATCTGGAGAAAGGCGAGAGACAAAAGCGCACCCACCGTCTTTGCAATCTGGGCGGCACGATTGAGAGCCTTGCCCCGGAGTTCAAAGATCTCACACGCACCGAAATGACGGAGCTGATGGAGTACATCTTTTCTCTGCCCGAAGTCCAGCGAGCCGTCCGTCACATGGCGATTACCCACATCAACCAAGCGAGCAGAGGAAAGGAGCAGAAAGCCGATGGCACTATTTCATCTGAGCGTCACGCAGACTAAGCGAAGCGCAGGACAGTCCGCTATTGCTTCTGCCGCCTACCGTGCCGGGGAGCGATTGTATAGCGAGTATTATGGCGAATACAGCGACTACACCCGCAAGGGCGGCGTGATATGCTCCGACATTCTCCTGCCGTCCCATGCACCGAAAGAATACGCAGACCGTCAGACCCTATGGAACGCCGTGGAAAAAGCCGAGCGTGGAAAGACGGCACAGCTTGCATACAGCTTTGACATTGCTTTGCAGAATGAATTTTCCCTTGAGGAAAACATCGCTCTTGCAAGGCAATTTTTATTGGAGCAGTTTGTGAGCCGTGGCATGGTGGTTGACTTCGCTGTACACCAGCCAGACAGAGAGGACGGCGGCATACCCAATCCCCATTTTCATGTGCTTTGCCCCATCCGTCCCATCGAGCAGAACGGCAAATGGGGCTGTAAGCAGCACCGAGTTTACGAGCTGGACGAGGACGGCAACCGTATCCGGGACGCAGATGGAAACTTTGTGTTTAACGCCGTTCCCACTACCGACTGGGGCAGTCCCGAAACGCTGGAATACTGGCGGCAGACATGGGCGGAGCTATGCAACGCCAAGTTTGCTGAAAAGGGGCTTGACGTTAGTCTGCAACGAGGAAGGCAAGCTGGAAGGTCTGCCCCTGAACCGCGCTCTGCGTGATGAGGACGGTGACATCTACGACGTTGTTGCCGGAACATTCATGGTAGTTGGCTTGACGGATGACAGCTTCGGCTCTCTGACCGTAGAGCAAATGCAGAAGTTCTCCGACCTCTTCAAAGTTCCGGAGCAGTTTGTTAAGTTGGGCGATAAGATTGTTGCGATCCCCATGATCTCGAAGGAGCAGCAGAAGCAGGAAGCTACCGAGCAGAAGGACTTTGAGATGAATGCCGACACCTCCGGTCTGGCGGTTGCCGGTCACATCGGGACGTGGCACACCATTGACCAGCACGAGGTCGGCGGTCACAGCTTTTATCTGATGGAGCATGACACCTACGGCGATGAAGCTGCCTGTATCATTGTCGATGAGCGCGGCAAGCTCGTCCTTGATGATGTCTACAACGGCTTTGACGATGACACGCTCCGCCTTCTCGACCTTGAGGTCAAGGAAGTGCCGGAAATGCCCGATCCTGCGCTCTCCGTTCAGGATATGAAGGACTACGGCTACGCATGGGCTGGCGTTCTTCCCGTCGGTCAGGAGGTGGCTGAGAAGGCTTTAGAGAAGGGTTGCGAGATTTACCGCCTCTATTCCGATAACACCGAGGGCTTGTGCGTAGATGCCAAGGAGATTGCCGATCATGCGGCAAAGGGCGGAATGCTCGGTATCAGCAAGGAAAGTTGGATGGCAGCTCTTGAGAAGGAAAACTACCTCAAGGCAGCGGAGATGTCTATGGAGGATGACTACGGCATGATTGATGGGATCATCAACAACGGTCCGAAGGAAGATAAGACCGCGGAGGTCAAAGCCCCCGAAACCAGCGAGAAGTCCTCCATCATGGATAGGCTCAAGTCTGCAAAGGCAGAAAAGCAGAAGGACTGCTGCCCTCCCAAAAAGCACAAAGGAGAGATTGAGCTGTGAGCAGAAGTCAGAAATGGCGGCAGGAGTGGTCGTTCTTCATCGGGGACAGCGGACGCCGGAAGTATAACCGCTTCTGCGTCCGCTGCGTCCATAGCTGCAAGCAGAGTTTCCGTGCCGATCTCATCGCCTGTCCGCACTTCTCCCGCAAGGCATCGCAGTGTAGACAGTTAGGGGTCGAAAAAGCCTGTGATTGCAAGCCTCAGAGCGACGAAAACTGACTGCCCTATGTGATTATATTCCCCGCACACTTCCAGCAATAGAGCGAGAATAAGTGTCAATTCCGGCACTTATTCAAATGCCCATAAAATGAACGAAGAGCCTCTGTCGATGCCCGGTTTGGGTATCGGCAGAGGCTCTTTTTTTGTATCTTTTCTGTAAATACCGTCGAAAATCACACGGTAATCCATAGTGTCGCTATTAGCGTTTCTGTATAACTATGCCTCTAACCCATATAATTGTTATGAGCGTTATAGAAAAGGTGTAGGTACCCGCTATGATTGACAAACGAATAGGTAAACGAGTAAAACAATGCCGGGAACGTCTCGGAATCTCGCAAGAAGAGCTTGCGGAAAAGACCGGGCTGACTGCAAATTATATTTCTACGGTTGAACGTGGTATGTCGTTTCCTCGCTGTGAGAAATTGATCATTCTTCTCAATGGGCTTGAGGTTTCGGCAGACGCGATTTTCTGTGACGTCCTGGAGCATTCGACAAGCTATAAATCGTCTGAACTCTCGGAGAAACTTGCTTCGTTGTCTCCGCAAGCGCAGAAGCGCATTTTGCAGATGGTTGAGCTGTTGATCCAGCAGGAAACGGAAGATAATGGATGAATCCGTCATGGGCTGTGTGATTTTTTCACGCAGCCTTTTTTCTTCCCTTATTTCGACAGAATATTTCATATCTCTGTGCTATACTATGTATTAGAGACATAGAAGCTGCCTATAATACATAGTCAGGAGATGAAAAAGAAAATGAAGACCTGTGCTTTTACCGGGCATCGTCCGCAAAATCTCCCGTTTGGTTTCAATGAGGAAGACGAACGCTGCATAGACCTCAAAAAAGCTCTCAGGGAGCAAATCATCAATCTCATCGAGAATGAAGGCGTCACACACTTCATATCCGGAATGGCAATCGGTGTAGATATGTATGCCGCCGAGATCGTGCTGGGGCTGAAAGCATCCTATCTGGGAATTACGCTTGAAAGCGCCATCCCATGCGAAAGCCAAGCCGCAAAGTGGTCAGAAGCTCTAAGAGATCGGTATTTCGACATTGCGTCCAAGTGCGACAAGGAAACGCTGATTCAAACCCATTACACGCCCGATTGCATGGACAAGCGCAACCGTTATATGGTTGATCATGCGGATGTCCTGATCGCGGTTTGGGATGGAAGCCCCAGCGGAACCGGAAAGACCGTCAGATATGCTCATCAGCAAGGCAAATCTGTTACGATCATTGACCCGGTTTCCCTTGATGTCACACAAGAATAAGGCGAATAATTTCCCCTCTGAATCAAGCATTGTGAAAACCGTGAATTTACTTACGATGATGAATACACATTGCACTGAACAGTGATTATTGGAAACGTGTACGGTATGTGCTGTCCCGTGAACTTCTCCACAGAACGCACTGAGTTTTCGCGGCTTCGCAAAATGGAAAGTGCCACTCCATGAACAGTCCCTCGTCGGGAGAAAATTAAATCGCTGGAAACGGGAATGCCCCCGGCACTGTGCATCTGGCACAGCGCCGGGGGCTTTTTTTCATCACAGGAGGTCATTCAGAAGATTCATGCACTTAACCTTCTGTTGGAGATTTGCACTCCCGTACACATTCAGGGTAAAGGATACGTTCTTATGTCCGAGAATTTCAGAAAGAGACTTTATATCAAACTCCGGTATCTCGATTGCTCTAACTGCGAATGTATGCCGGATCTCATGAAACTTCACTTTCTCCAATCCGTTCCGCTTCAAGAAACGTGTGAAGAATTGCCGATATGTTCTCGGCTCGGTTGGCTTTGTCTTGCCCGTGAGGAAATAGTGATTCGGGTTTTCCGTGTAAAACTTCTTGATGATGTTCATGAGAAGGGACGGAACAGGAATCGTTCGAGCGGATGTCTTCGTTTTCGGCGGTCCTATATGAAGATACGATTCTCCCTTTTTCTTGTCGTAGATACGCTGGACGGTTTTGTTGATGCTGATGGTCTTGTCCGTCAGCGAAATGTCCCTCATCTGCAAGCCGCACAGCTCTCCTATCCGGACTCCGGTAAACAATGCAATCAAAATCCCTGCTGTCTTCCGATTTAAGTCCATGTAGATACACTGAATTAGAGCTTGCTCTTGATCTTTTGAGAGAGAAACCACTTTCTTGATACCAAGCTCTTTTGGGTATTCAATTAGGTCCCAGTTCAGGAGTGGAATAGCCCGTTCCTTGTAGGCATACTCCATTGATAACCGGAGAACGAGGATAACATCCCTTATCGTCTTCACGGTAAGCCCTCCGGTCTTATCCAAGCGTCCAGCATTGTAGAGATACGAAATGTAGCTCTGGATGTCCGCTTCGGTGATGCTGCCAATCTTGCGCTTGCCGAAATATGGAATCAGGTGATTTTCGGTAATCAGCGTAAAGCTGGCGTGGGTTGACGGCGTGATCATGGGCTTCTTTTGATTTAGCCATGTGTTCACAAGCGTCTTGAATTGTGTATTGTTAGTCATAATGACCACCTCCACGAACATTATCCGGTGGAGGGATAATCAGGGCATTAACACCCTCAAGTAACGGTCTTGAGAAGCGTCCGAAGCTCCGCTTTCCGGGCTTCGATGAGCCGTACAAGCAATGTCATATAGGTGATATTTACGCAGAAAGAAGTCAGCGAGGCGCTTCTGACATGGAGCTGCTTTCTGTCACGATGAACGATGGCGTTATGCCTCGCTCTGAGATTGAAGGCAAAGATAACTCAAGTGAAGACAAAAGCAATTATAAGGTTGTTCTAACGGGAGATATGGTCTATAACTCCATGAGAATGTGGCAAGGAGCGAACGGCATCTCTCCGTGTAATGGTATAGTGAGTCCTGCATACACAGTTCTAATGCCTAAAATCCCGATTAGTAATGGATATTTTGCAGCTTTTTTCAAAAGCCCTAATCTAATCAATGAATTTAGAAAGAACTCTCAAGGCATGACCTCTGACACATGGAACTTGAAGTATCCTCAGATTGAAACAATCAAGGTCTGCATACCAGCTCTCTCAGAACAAAACCGGGTAGCAGATATGCTCCGTACACTTGAGCGGAGGATTGCAAAACAGGCACAGCTTGTCGATAACCTCAAGAAGTATAAAAGAGGTGTCATGCAGCGCATTTTTCGCCAACTACCTTCTCAGAATGGCACAGAGTGGACTTGTGTTCGACTGGGTGATATTTTCAAAAAAGTTTCGCGCCGTAACACAGATGGAGTAATAAATAATGTAATTACCAACTCTGCGGAATACGGACTAATTCCTCAGCGCGATTTCTTTGACAAGGATATTGCAGTGGACGGAAACACAGCAAATTACTATGTCATCGAAAATGGAAACTTTGTTTACAATCCGAGAAAGTCAAATTCTGCGCCATACGGACCGTTCAATAGATATACTCTCAGTGAGCAAGGTATTATCTCGCCGCTATATACCTGTCTTGTGCTGCAAGCAGATATTTCTCCTTCATATCTCGCTTGGTACTTTAAGAGCGACGCATGGTACAGGTACATCTATGATAACGGCTCACAAGGCGTTCGTCATGATCGAGTATCTATGACGGATGATTTGCTTATGGGTATTCCTGTTATGTATCCCAGCCATGTGAAACAACTTCTGTATGCAGATATTCTTGATATGGTGGAGGCACGGTTGCAAGCGACCCAAAAAACACTTGACCTTCTGAGTAAAACGAGAGACGGCTATATGAGGCAGCTCTTTATATGAAGAGCTGTTGCAACAAGCCATTTCGCATTTGGGATAATAACGATAGTTCTTTTCCCTGAACATCTACATACTTTTCGAGTTTAGCCAGCTTGTCGATTATGCTTTGTTGCTGGTCAATGTTAGGCGTTGGTATTTCAATGTTTAAGAAGGAATCCATCATGAGACTTTGTACAGTTGTTCCGGTTTTCACAAGGGTTCTAATGATATTGTCCTCTTGCGACAGAATTGCATAATAGAGGTAGAATGCATTGCAACCATGTACTTGCAATGCTTTGATGTCCTGATTTATCGTTGCATCTACTTCGAGAATAGCGAGAGGCAGCGAATGTTTCAAGATACCACTCCGCGCAACCAACAATAATGTCCCCGGATGATAAAGCGTCATCTCATTGAGCGCCAGATTTGTTATCTTTAGCTCGCTACCGGAAATTCTACTACTCTTCATGTCTTTGGAGGAAATCCAAACGATGTCTCCGTTCCAATAGAGCGAATTACTCATACTTGGCGTTTTGCCTCCTGAAACGTGAACAAGCTCACGAAGTTTTCTGCGCTGAGAACCTTTCGAGATTGCAGAAAAAATTTGATTGAGCAATCCTCTTTTATACTTCTGATCAAGCCAGCAGAAAGAGCTATATGACAGACGAAATCCCTTGCAATAGCGGAAAATCTCTGCTACTGCAAGGGATTTTACTTTTGACTCATACCGGCATGGGATCTGAAAAAGAACCTCAAGTAACGGTCTTGAGAAGCGTCCGAAGCTCCGCTTTCCGGGCTTTGATGAGCCGTGGAGAGCAGAGAAATTGTCTGATTTTGCAGAACGAGTAACACGGAAAAACAGCAACAATGAAACTGATCTACCCCTGACAATATCCTCGAAAGATGGTCTTGTCGATCAGATCAGTTACTTCAACAAAACCGTTGCAAGCAAAGACATGAGCGGATATTACCTTTTGAGGAATGGCGAATATGCGTATAACAAGAGCTATTCCGTAGGTTACGACTTCGGTTCAATAAAGCGGTTAGACCGCTATCCTATGGGAGCGTTGTCTACATTATATATCTGTTTTGCGCTCAAGAAGCACGATACAGATTTCATTAAGGTGTACTTTGATTCTCTCAAATGGTACAAGGAAATCTATATGATTTCAGCAGAAGGAGCAAGAAATCACGGATTGCTTAATGTCCCGACAGATGAGTTCTTCGCCACAAAACACTATCTGCCGGAGAATACTGCCGAGCAAAGAAAGATTGCAGACTTTCTCATTGCCTTGGATCGACGTATCGACGCTCAGCAATCTCTTGTAGATGCCCTCAAGAAGTATAAAAGAGGACTCATTTCCGAAATACTTAATCAGAAGATCAGAATCACTCATGAAGATGAAAAGTGGGAAGAAGTATCATTAAGTGCCGTGGCAGACGGCTTTGAGTATGGAATGAATGCCGCTGCGACTATATTTGATGGTGTTCACAAGTATATAAGGATCACTGATATTGACGATGACTCTCATACATACATAGACTCTGCGCCCGTTTCACCGGCTGGTGTTCTCGAAGGCAAATACCGTGTTAGAGAGAACGATATTTTATTTGCTCGTACCGGTGCTTCTGTTGGCAAAAGCTATCTTTATCAGGCATCTGATGGAGATATGTATTTCGCTGGATTCCTTATCCGTATTCATGTTATTGACGGTGTGGATAGTGGATATGTCTTTTTGAATACGCTTACGGAAGAATACAACAGGTGGGTGGCGCTTGAGTCTACGCGCTCTGGTCAACCCGGTATTAACGCCGAACAATATAGACGGTATCGCTTTAAGCTGCCACCACTCGAAACCCAAAAACAGATTTCGGCAATCGCACAAAAGATAGACGCGCAAATCAAAAGAGAAAGCCAATGTTTGCGTCTCCTACAAAAGCAGAAAGATGGGCTTTTACAACAGCTCTTTATATGAAAAGTTGTTGTAGGAAAGCCTTGCGCTGGTTGATAAGAATAGATAGCATTTTTTCCTGATTAGATAATTGCGAATCAAGCCTCAAAAGGACGGACGCTATTTTAGACTGCGTTTTCTTGTCGGGGACCGTGCATTTAAGTCTTAATAGTTTGTTTACAGCAAGACCGGGTTGTGCGCCCTGATCTGAATACTGCCCAAGTTTCATGAAGCCAAGCAAGTACAAGAGGAATCCTGTATCGTTGTCTGCATTTGCGCGGACAGCAATAGCGTGTTCAGACAAATAGTTTTGACCCTGAATAATACGAACATTTCCGCATAACGCCCCTTGCCTTCCGATGACAACGTATTCGCCCTCATGACTATATCGGTCACAATACCCGCGTATACCGTTGCCACCGTACACAGGATAATCTCCGGTTTCATGAATGAGAGTTGATGATATATTTCGTCCGCTTCTGAACTCACTGCATAAGTCACCAAGGTTTTTCTGCATCCATGAAGATGCAGAGGAAAACGCTTTGCTTTTACCCGAAAGAATGTGGGCAATAGCACCTCTTTTATACTTCTTGAGGGAAGCAAGAAGTTCTTCCTGCGCGGCGATTCGCTCATCAATTTTTTGAAGAAAGTCGGCTATGCGCTTTTGTTCGGAGGGCGAAGGAAGATGAATTGTTACGCTCATGTAATCCTCAAAAGAAATATTGAGTAGCCCATCCATACGAACGCTTGACGATACGAGGCGTTTAAGCTGCTTATCCATTTTGGCGTTATTGAGTGCCATTGCAATAAATGGTGTATATTCGTGATTATTGATCTTGAAGCAATGATACACATAGGGGATTCGTGCCTCTGGCTCAGTCAGCTCATAACAACAACCAAACTGTTTAGCCTTAGATGCGCCGTGATTATATGCCAATTCCCCTTGCTTCAAGAGAATGTATTTTTTGAGGCTCTGTCCAGCATTGTCTCTGGAATACTTTTCGGACTGCATAATGAAGCCATTTCCGGCACTAAGCATCATGATCGGCGCGTTAGATTTTGGATCAGTGCGATTTACCAGAGCCGCTATATCGCCTAATTGCGCCGATCTGTACGGCTCATCGAAGCCCGGGAAGCGGAGCTTCGGACGCTTCTCAAGACCGTTACTTGAGGATACATTTGCCATAATTATTTGCCCTCCACGTCAAAGGGGAAGTCCAGCCCCAGCTCATCAAAAAACGGTTTCAGTTCCGCATCAATATCCTTAATTTCAGATTGGAGCTTGCGGATCTCAGCGGCAACTTCATTCAAGTCAATCTCAGGTTCCGGCTCAAAGGTGTCAACATAGCGAGGAATGTTCAGGTTGAAGCCGTTCTCTTCAATCTCCTGCATGGTCGCAACATGAGCATATTTATCGACATCCTGACGGCGCTCATAGGTCTCAACAATCTTGTCGATGTCGCACTCCCGAAGGATGTTCTGGTTCTTTCCTGCTTCAAAGTTGCTGGAAGCGTCGATGAAAAGGATGTTGTCAGAGTTGCCATTGCGCTCTCTTTTAAGAACAAGAACACAGACAGGGATGCCCGTGCCAAAGAACAGATTTGCAGGCAACCCGATTACCGCGTCCAGAACATTTAATTTCTGAATAAGGTGCTTGCGGATTGCTTCCTCAGCAGCACCACGGAACAGGACACCATGCGGCAGGAGAACGACGGCTCGTCCATCCTCGTCCATGTGGTAAACCATGTGCTGAACAAAGGCAAAGTCAGCCTTGCTCTTCGGAGCGAGTTTTCCGTACTCGTTGAATCGCTCGTCCTCCATGAAGTGCATATCGGCAGACCAGTTTGCAGAATAAGGTGGATTGGCAACCTGAACACGGAACTTCATGTCTCCGAAGTAGTCATGCTCCAAGGTATCACCGTTGTAGATGTTAAAGTTGCGATACGGGATTCCGCGCAGAATCATGTTCATTCTGGCGAGGTTATAAGTCGTGGAGGTCAATTCCTGTCCATAGTAGTTTCTCACGTTGGCATAGTTCTTGAGGCGCAGCAGCAGTGAACCAGAGCCACAAGTGGGGTCGGCTGCATCCTTGACATCCGTGAGACCAAGGCAAGCAAGGCGGCAAAGCAATTCGGCAGGACCGGAAGGCGTATAGAACTCACCGGCTTTCTTGCCAGCAGTTGCAGCAAACTGACCGATCAGATATTCATAGGCATTCCCCAGTACGTCAATTTTGGTATCATCCACGCCGAAGTTGATTTCGTCCAGCGAAGCGATGATCTTTGCCATAACAGCACTTCTATCCTTGACAGTATGACCGAGCTTTGAGGAATCGAGCTGCATATCAGAAAACAGTCCGTCAAAGTCTTCCTGAGAATCGTTTCCGATTGTGGACTCCATCAGGGCGTTGATTGCACTCTGCAAGAACTCAATGTCGAAGGAACGGTTTTCTACCATCTTGACCATCTTGCGGAACAAATACTGCGGCTCGATGACATAGCCGAGATCGCGCAGTGCCTCTTCGATAACGGCGGTCTTATATTCTTCGTCTGCCCACGCCTCTTCATAACCGATACCGTCATCCTTGAGAAGATTCGCCATATACTTCTCCGTCCGGTCGGAAAGGTAGTAGTAGAAAATCATGCCCAAGATGTAGTTCTTGAACTCATACGCCTCCATGTTTCCGCGCAAGGCATTTGCCATTGCCCATAGCTTATTGCAAAGCTCTTTCTGATGAGCCTGAATCGAATTATCCATTTGTCTCTCTCCTTATTGGTATTTCTCTGTGTGCTGCCGGATGAAGTCAACAATCCGATTTACAAGGGAGCGCTTCTTCAAAAGCGGCAAGGGCTTCTCAATCCTATCTCGGATATTTCCTGCATCCATTGTGCCAGAAAACTCATATTCCGAAATAATATCCGTCAGCATAGATGCGTCAATGTCCTCAGTCTTCGCAAAGGCAACAATCTCTTCGCGCTTTGCTTCATTTTCAAAGTCGTTATAGGCTGCATCAATTTCATCCGCACTTTCCAAGCCGACAACAACACGATCCAAGAACGCTTGCAGGATTTCGACTTTCCGGAGCAACTGCGGATTATCGGTTCTTCCCAGCTCATCCTTAATGTGTTTAATATCGTAATCCTTCTGCTTGGGATCGTCGAAATGAATGTTGCGGATCAGGTTCATGATGTATGCGACATTGATCCTGTCACTCTCCATCAATTCGATGCAGAAGTCAACGTCATTCAGGACGGAGACAACCTCGCGGTCTGTTTTTTGCCTTGAGTAGAGCATGAGGTATTTGCTCTTATAGTCCTGATATTCCTGCTCGGACATGATAAGAGCATCCTGATCGAAACTGAACTCAATAAAGGTCTGCAACGATTGGAGGTACTTTGTCAGCTCACGGAAGGTCACGACAAACTTCTTCTGATCGTCCTCGTTCTGCATTGTGTCCACGGACTCCGGAAACAGAGCAATTTCCTTGAGCTTCATCACCATTTCGTTGAACTTCTCTACGAAGTATTGATAACCCGGAACAACGATGCCAGAGGTATCTTGACTCTTAGAGAAGAGCGTCAGCGCGTCATCAGTACGTTTTTTGAGGTTGCGGTAGCAAATGATAATGCCAAAGGGCTTTGTTTCCTTCTCAACGCGGTTCGTGCGGGAATAGGCTTGCAGCAAATCATGATACTTCAAGTCCTTGTCCACATAAAGGACAGAGAGCTGCTTGCTGTCAAATCCGGTCAGGAACATATTCACGACGATGAGAATATCGAGCGACTTTGTTTTCTTTCCCTTTACTCGGTCAGAGATGTCCTTGTGATAAGCTGAGAACGTATCTGTGGAGAAATTGGTTCCGTACATCTCGTTATAGTCCTTGATGATACGCTCCAACGAATCACGGCTATGCTCGTCCTTGCCCTCGGCATCCTCATTCTGCCCGTAGGAGAAGATGCCGCTGATATTCAGGTCATGCTTGATCTTCTTGAAAATGTCGTAATACTTAACAAGGGCATCAATAGAGGACACGGCAAAAATAGCCGTATACTGTCCATTTCGGGTTTTCGCCTTGTGGTTCTGGATGATGTGATTGGCGATCAGAGACATTCGCTCATCGGACATATAGAGTTCGCCTATATCAATCGCGTCCGCGAGTGTCGGGTCATCCCAGTCGAAATCACCCTCCATTGTTTTTATGTATTCGATGTGGAAGCCCAGAACATTATTATCGAAGATGGCGTCTTTAATCAGGTAATTGTGAAGACACTCACCAAAGAGCATTTCTGTTGTTTGCGTGATTTTACCCTCAGTTTTACCGTTGACTTCAAACCGAGGTGTCCCCGTGAAGCCGAAAAACTGTGCCTTTCTGAAATGCCGCACAATGTCCTTGTGCATATCCCCAAACTGGCTGCGGTGGCACTCGTCGATGATAAAGACAACCTTCTCGTCTTTGTATGCGTCCATTACTTTCTCGTACTGAGGGCGCTTTACAGCGTTTGCCATCTTCTGCATCGTGGTGACGATAAGCTGCCTGTTCTTGTCCTTCATCTGGCGGACAAGGACATCGGTGCGATCTGTAACATCAACGGAGCCAGCCTCAAACTTGTTAAACTCTTCGGTTGTCTGAGAATCCAAGTCTTTTCGGTCAACAAGGAAAATGACTTTCTTGATGTTCGGATTTGCTGCGAGGATTTGCGCAGTCTTAAAGGATGTCAATGTCTTGCCCGCGCCGGTTGTGTGCCAGATATACGCATTCCGGTTTGTAAGCGTTGCTTGACGGATCAGCGCTTCTACGGCATAAACCTGATAGGGACGCATGACCATCAAAATCTTATCGGTATCATTTAGGATGGTGTAGCGTGTCAGCATTTTAATGATGTGATCCCTTGCAAGGAAAGAAATCGAAAAGTCCTTCAAATTGGTGATGCGGACGTTATTGAAATCAGTCCAGAAGAAAGCAAGACTATACATCAAGTCTCTGTCGGAATTGGCGAAATACTTTGTGTCAACACCATTGGAGACAATGAAGAGCTGAATGAAATGATACAGCCCGTTGTAGGAGTGTTTCTTATAACGCATGACCTGATTGACTGCCTCGCGGATGTCAATGCCACGGCGCTTTAATTCTACTTGGATCAGGGGCAAGCCGTTTACGAGAATCGTAACGTCGTAACGATTGACGTATTTTCCAACCACGGTTGTTTGATGAGTGACTTGGAAAATGTTCTTCGTGTGGTCCTGATCAAAGAAGGACAGATATACCTTTGTACCATCTTCACGCTCAAGGACAAACTTATCCCTCAAGATTTTTGCGCTCTGGAAAACAGACTTTCCGAGCATGAGGTTGAAGATACGCTCCCACTCTTTATCGGTGATAGGCGTATCCAGCTTTGGCGCATTGAAGGCTTCAAACTGAACTTTGAAGTTCTCCACCAGCGCGTCATAATCAGGAATTGCGACTGTGGTATATTCCTGCTTGTTCAGTTGCTCAATAAACTGCTGTTCAAGAGCCGCTTCGCTTTGGTATGCCATATCTTCATCTCCAATACTTGAGGATCATTTGTTGGTTGCCAGCCTGTCCTCATTTCTATTTTATCATAGCAAGTGTCCCAAATACCGGACTTATTTTCGTTTCAACTGCAAAACCACGTCACCATCATCTGTAATTTCCATTTGCATTGTTTTTAGGTACTTTGCGATGAACTGTTTTTTCTCAGACAAACTCATCTCAATGCGCGTTGCCTTCAAAGCGGCACTGAACATCTCGTTGATATTGAGCCTGACGGTTTGGTCAATATAACGCTCTATTTCTTTGAAAAGTGCGCCGAGCTTGATGTCCTCGGCATTCCCAGAGTAGAAGTCATCAATATAGCAATAAAATATCCCTGCATTCAGAAGTGCATTCTTCAAGTCCGGTCCGCAGTTCTCTCGTTCAATCATAACTAAAAAACGTGCTTCCGGCAGAGACGAGATTAACCCCCAGTAGTCGGAGTCGCTGGAAACAAGAATAAAGGAATCGACGTTATTCTTGTAGTGTTCCTGACAAGTTCGGGCAATAAGCATGACATCAACGAGTGACTTGCTTTGCTTCACCCGTTCAATCATCATGTGTTCAACATGAATTGCGGTGAAGCTGTCTAATATCCTCCATGCGGAGGCGGTATGCACATCATCAAAGAGAATGATCGACGCAATTTTTTGTGTATACTCGTGATCGAGGTTTTTTAAGGTAGCACACAGCTTGTAGGGATCAGAGTTTTCACAATCGACAACGATAACAGTCTTTTCGCTGCTCTCAATAAACTCATAAATACTTCCTTTGATATAACTCCCCGCATCTGAGACTTTGCTATATTCGGTGAAATAGTCGTTGTTCCAACTGTACAGCAAGGTAACGAACTTCTTATCATTGTAAAGAATGTTGCCGACTTCCTCCGGCTGCCAGTTTATGTACATCTGATAGGGATAAAAAAGCAAATGAGAGTAATAAATGTCGGCAGCCTCTCTTGTACCATCTTCCTTCAAACCATCAGGCATGACGAAAAGTGCTTTAATGTAATCCCAATTTATCCAGAGTGGAAAGAGCTTCTTGCAGTTGTTGATTCTATCGCAAATCAACCTGTTAATCTCGACAACGTGTTGGCACAGTTTTTTGCTGGTGTTTTTGATGAAGTTCACTCCGTCAAGACTTAGCTGGTTTATGCTTTCCTGCGGAACATATTCCGGCATACTCAGAATGGTCTCATACTGGAATCTCATGCGTTCATTGATGCGCTTGAAATTGCGCTCAATCGCAGTTCGTACAATGCAAAGATGTCTTATAATCCGAGCTGTTTTATCACTGTCCAACCGATTGTATACTTCAACTTTTGGGGCTTCATGTTCGTTGTCAAAGATGCGTTTTGGCACACCAATCAGGTAAGCCACCTTTGAAACGATCTCGTAGGTGCTGTCTTTGTACGCTGCCCTGTCATCGGTGAGAGGGCTTGTTGCATTATCCAACACCTCATTCGGTATGGGATTTTCAAGTATACTCATGATTGCTCCTTTCCACGGAGAGCGTATCTGCTTGTTTAAGAAGCGGTGAGATTAGAAGAACGGCTGTCCAGTGCCTACGCTCTACTTTATCCGATCAGCAATGCTGTCGAGCTGCGCTGCAATTTTAGAAAAGTCGCAGTCCATGTCCAATGTCTTCACACTGATCTGATTCCCGCTCATTTGATAATCATTGTTTGGCTGAATCGCATCGTCTGTTCCCGCATATAAAAGCATACCGGAAACGACCTCATCCGGCGCGGCAGACCAGTTCTTCACATAGGTGAAAATCTGATACAGATTTCCGGAATGAAGCGTCTGCGTCATGTACGGTGCTTTCATTTGCATATTGTGCGTGTAGTATTTGGCGTCGATGATGAGCGTTTTCTTTGCTGCCTTATTCGTAATCACAATGTCGGACTGCATCGTCGGCAAGAGCGTTCTGTAGCCATCTGTGACTTGCCACGCAATTTGTGGAGAGTATGCTTTTAACTCTGGATGCTCACGCTGATAGTATCCGAGAATAAACTTCTCGTATAGCTTCGCCATTGTTTGATCATCTGCATAATCCATAATCTTTGTTGAGCCATCGGCTGTCGTTTGCAAAAGCCCTTTTATCACAAATCGGCAAACGGCTATCAACATCCGATATGTTTGATTATTGCGATCATATTGAATGTCCCAGTTGATACTATGGATGTCCAATATGCTGATGCCATCAAAGAAAATCATCAACTTCCTGATCTCCTTTTTTCTGGCTTTTGAAATACTTCCACGAAGCAGCAAATCCATTGTTGTTTTGATGATTCGGTTGGGGTAGGCATCAACCGAAAACTCATCATAATTGCAAACGAGCTGTTTCTTGCGAATAACCTGTGTCTTTATGGATTCACCAATTTCAAGTTTCCCACGGGGAGACGCAAGTGCTTCCTCTCTCGAAATGTATTGTCTGATTAAGCCTCTCTTTATCTGGACAGATACTCCACGGCAGAGAATAGCAGACAGAAGTTCAGCCACATTATCAAACTCTTCGGTGGCGACATTTTTATACCCTTGCTCATGCAGCACTTGGAACGCATAAGCCAGCATATAATAAACGTTCTGGACACGGATCATTTGACTACCTCGCGTAATGTGCGGCTCCAATCCTTCACTTTAACTGCCTCGTCAAACCAGTATTCTTTCAAAAGAGGTATCAGTTCATATTCGACAACAGACCGCATCCATTCATCGTTGATGGTTGCGTTTGTACAGAAATAGCTATGTCCGATACAGAACCCCTCACCGAGCGAGTCATCGTTTGCAATTACGTCGTTAAGCTGCTCAACTGTTGCAATGAGCCGGTCAAACTTCGGGTTATTGACTTTCGTTCTGTATGCTCTGAATCCAGCAGACGAAAATGCCGGAGCAAGCTCAAAGAAAGCAAAACGACGTCTAAGTGCGTAGTCCAGCATGGCGAGGCTACGGTCAGCAGTGTTCATCATGCCAATGATATAGACGTTACTTGGAATGGAGAACTGCTCATCTGCATATAGAAGCTGCAATTCGACACCGCGTTTATCACTCTCAATCAACATGAAGAGTTCGCCAAAAATCTTGCTGAGATTGCCTCTGTTGATCTCGTCGATAATGAAAAAGTATGGACGATCATCCTCAGCAGCTTGCCTGCAAAACTCGTAGAATACGCCCTTTCGCAGTTCAAATCCTGTCTCCGTCGGGCGGAAACCCATGATGAAATCTTCATAGCTATAACTCTGATGAAACTGAACCATTTTCACACGGTTGGTGTCCTTTTCTCCCATGATAGAAAATGCCAGTCTTTTTGCTGCGAAGGTTTTTCCCACGCCCGGTGCGCCTTGCAGAATTACATTCTTTTTGGTTAGAAGCAGCGACTTGAGAACCTTATACCGATCTTCGTCCATATACACATCAGTCAGAAAATCATCAGCGGTGTATGGCTCGAAAGTGATTTCCTCATCAGCGGCATCGTCGAAGGTATCTTCGTGCTTATCTCCGTCAATCATGTTTTGCAGCTTCTTGACGTAATCTGTGTAGGACGTAATATCCGTCAACGTTTTGATTGCACCCTGATCTGATAATTCCCACTCGCCCTTATCTGTCCAGCGAACCTTTCGGGTATTGGCATATTGACCGCGTTCAGGGTCAAAAACGTATTCGCCTTCGACCAACCCGCGACCGAGGATCTGCTTTCTGCCTTTTTTAACAAAGACAACATCACCGGGTTTCAGCTCGTTTGCAAATTGCCATGTAGCAAGAACCTGATTCTTATATGAGCCAGTATCCCCGTAGACCTCTTTCATCTTTGCCCGCATTTCTTCTTTGGAGCTATATTCCATTAGATCACCAAGGTCAGACCAGCCGATAGCCATAATCCCTTCGGCATAATCATTCTCCCAATTTGCGGAACCATCACCCGCTGCGTACAGCCAATAGTGTGTTGCAGTAGCGTCGGATGAAAGAGCTGTATCTGTGTTCTCCTTCGGAATAATTCCATCAAAGATTTCATCGTCGAAGGATATATCAATGTTGTTCTCTTCGACGATCTTTTTGCATCCTCTACGAATACTGTTAGACTTGTTGCCGGTTTGTTCGTAGTAATATTTAATGTTTTCCTGAGTGGCTTTTAGAGCATTGACCATCTGCTCCTGTCCGTAGTCTTTTCCGATGTGGACGATGAAGTAAACTGTAGTTTCAGTGTTGGACCTGCGAGTGTATTTTACGCCCTTCATCATGGACGCAAAGAGCATAATCGTCAGCTTGTGCGAGGTTTCTCCAAAGCACGGAACATCCTGACACATGGCTTTTACAGCAGCGTCCATCTCCATCGTGCCATCATAAACCATCTTGGCATATTTGTAGACAATGACTTCGCAGTCATATTCATAGCCGATATACGTCTTGACGCCACCCTTAGAATCAATAAATTCTTTCAGACGTTTCAAATCTCTATAATACTGTGCAGTGCGTTCGTCTGCTCGATCAGACATCACTTCTTGTTTTAGGTAGTCGAGGATTTCGCCCTTTGCCTTCTCCATAGCGGCATCACTTTCAAAACACTTCCAGAAGGATAGTGCAATAGTGTTTTGATACAGATAGAACGCATCGGAAACATGGGTGCTGATAGTCGTATCAGCCCAGTCAGGGTGAGTTTCCCGTAAGTATTCCTTGTATTCTTTTCTGACTTTGCTTATCGTTACGCCAATATCCATCTGTTATCCTCCTTCTTCTGTAACAGTCCTGCTACGCACAAACCTTTAATCCTTCTCCACAGGTATATAAAAAAGCCGCACGGAAAAAGGACCTATCAGTTGCCCGTCCGCACAGCCTCACAAATATCTCCAATGTCACAATTCAAATAGCCGCAGATGCGCAGCAAAATAGAGAGGGACACTTCTTCCCCCTTATTCAGTTTCGTCCATGTTCCGGATGCAAGGTTAAGCTCTTGCCGGAAGGTGGACTTCTTTATGTCTCGTTCTATCAGGAGCATCCAAAGTTTTTTGTAGCTGATTCCCATGATACGCACCCCTTTACTCATCCGCTAATCATGACTTCCATTCTATTATACACGAAAACCTCTTTGAATGCAATTATCTCATGCACAAGTTCACAAAAAAGATGCAAGTTCTTGATGGTTTTGATTTTCAAAAAGGGAAAGGCAGTTACTCATGAAAACTGCCTTTCCTTTTCTCTTTATTCGCGCTGAGAATTGCGTTGATACTCTTGGTCGCGCTCTGCGCTTGGCTTGAGGAAATCGTCCACGTTTGCCTTCAAAGTGTCGATCATCCGAGCTTCCTTTTTGAGCCTCGCACGTTCGTCATAAAGCCGCTGCTGCTCTTCAAGAAGTCTCTGCTGTTCCGCTTGGAGCGTCTTCAAGCTCGGCAGCTTTTCATCGCCTTGCATGGCAAGCAGTGTACTCCGCGCCGCCTCAAAGATCACAAGCTCTGCTTCGTGCTTTGCCTTGAAACTCGGCTTGTCTTTCGCCTTCTGGAAGGCGTCATATACGGGCTTTAGGTGCTGGTAGTTGGAGATGTTTTTGATAAGCGGCTGGACTTCCCGCAGACGTGCCTCAACGTCTTTCAGCTCCTTGCCGGTGCGGTCATAGGAGCTGTGAACGTCCTCAACCTTCTTCTCAAGATCGGCGTATTGGAGCAAGTTGTTTTCCGTAAGATACAGTCATATTGTACTTCGGTATTCACTTCATTTGGTCGCATGGCAAGCGACAGTTTTATGGGTCGGGAATTACATGGTACTTTAGATGGTTACCTCTAAACCAGCAATATTTGTCTGTTATATCCTCGACTTTCATGTCCTCGTCATCAACAAGATAAAACACTCCCTTTGCTCTTAAAACAGTTGCGCCGTACCAAGTAGGATCATCGTATTCAGGATCGCGACTATCAATGCAAAAGTCAGGACTCCCTTCAAACCACAATTCGATTTGACAACCCCAAATGCCATCTAAAAGGACGTGTACTACATCTCCATTGCGTTCACACTTTTTTATATAAGCATCATGAAAGCCACCCGCTGCCCAAAGGAGGTTTGCTATATCAGAATCGTCGTTTACTTCAACTATCTCTTGATAATTCTGTGCAGCATCTATTGCAATACATTTCTTGAGCATCGATGAATCAAGTTTTAGTTCAGCAGAATAAGCATCAACTTCATGCAAAAAATCGACACAACCATGATTTGCTTCGTCCAAGACCCAATTGCGCTGATCCGCATCCACAATCAGGATTTTGGGGTCGAGGTATTTGCTTCCCTGTGGAAACACATACTTCTTGACCAAGCAGTCTTTCTTTTCGTTTAGGACAAGGTAGAATTGGTTGTGGATACTTTCAAGATATTGCTCGTAGTCATCTGTTGCGGTGACTTTGCAGAAATATCCAAACACCGTTGATGTGTAATATGTGCTATCTGCGTTTCTTACAATAGCGTACAAGTTTAATCACCTTCGTTCTCGTTGGTAATGACCGAAATGCTCATGTCATAAACATCATCCATCGGAATCCTTGTGCCGTCCTGCATGGTAATCAGCCGCTCAAAGTCATCAACCTTTTTGACCGCGCCGATTGCCGATACATATTCGCCGCCAGCCTTGCGTTCGTCAGGCTTGAAGTAGGTTATCTTAATCTCTGGCTCTTCATCAAGGGCGTCCATGAGAAACTGATACTTTACGTTCAAGGCAGTCAGAGCATCTTCATCAAGCTCAATTCTTTCGTTAGTCAATCGCCCGGTTTCTTTGATGGCAGAATCATAGCCAGTGAGAGCTGCAAAGGGCGCAAACTGCGCTGCGCGATCTGACATCGGCATCTGCGGTCGCGTTTTTGAGACGTGGTGCGGAAGTCCCATGATCTCGTCGTATTTTCCGTTCACGCCTTATGCCCTCCAATCTGCGCGTTGCGGTCTTTAGCTGTTGCACCTTCTTCAAGATTCATTGCCTTGAGGATAGCGTTCTTTCCGTATTTCTTCTTGATGGCGAGAGCTGCTTTCTGGATTTTCCGCTCACGCTCCAATGCCGCATCCTCGGCTTTCTGTTTTTCCTCTTCGGCAGCGTAGTCGGTGAAGAGGTCGAGTTGGACAGCACCGTCGTTTTTCTTTGGTGCATCGGCTTCCGGCAGGACATGGTTTGCAACAACGTACATACGGCGGACAAGCAGATTCTTGTCCACGATCCGGTCAAACAGCTCTGACACAGCACACATTATTTTGCGCGTAGATGATGTGTGACCGTCGAGGTTGATAGACCCATGCGCCTGTTTGGGAACCTGTCTTCCGTAGTGATCTGTCTCGACCGCGCCGTGATACTTTGTCCTCCGTGATGGGTCAGTCAAGTTCTCAATGTCGTAGCCTACCGTGAGAACCATCTGGTCGGTGACAAGTCCCTTGTCCACCAAATCCAGCACAAGCAAGTCCGTCATCTCGCGGATGACGAGCTTTGCCTTATCCGCTTCATAGGGGCAGTGCAAAACCTGACCGGAGCTGAGGCTGTTGGAACTCGGACGATAGGCTTTGATTGCTTCAATGGTCGTAGGCTCCCAGCCCCACGCATGGTCAATGAGTAATTCCGCATTCTTCCCAAACAGCTTGTAAAGCAAATCCTCGTTCCGCTCTGAACAAAGGGCAACATCGCCCATTGTGAACATCCCGTTCTGCTCAAGTTTTTTTGAAATGCCCCGACCCACGCGCCAGAAATCCGTGAGAGGCTGGTGCGCCCAAAGCTCACGCCGAAACTTCATCTCATCCAGCTCTGCAATGCGGACGCCATTCTTGTCAGCGGGAATATGCTTCGCCACAATGTCCATTGCCACTTTGCAGAGGAAAAGATTCGTGCCGATCCCAGCAGTTGCCGTGATGCCGGTTGTCTCAAGCACGTCGAGGATGATCTTCATGGCGAGATCATGGGCGGAGAGCTTGTAGGTATTCAGGTAGTCCGTCACATCCATGAACACCTCGTCGATGGAGTAGACCACAATATCTTCCGGGGCAATATACTTGAGATAAACCTGATAGATGCGGGTGCTGTACTCCATGTAGTACGCCATCCGAGGCGGCGCGATGATGAAGTCAATCGACAGAGACGGGTTTGCTTGCAGCTCCGAGAAGAAGTGCGATGTGCCGTCCAGTCTGCGTCCCGGTGCGTCGTGCTGCCGTCCGGCATTCGCTTCCTTCACGCGCTGTTTGACTTCAAATAGCCGCCCGCGTCCGGAGATGCCGTAGCTCTTGAGAGAGGGAGTAACGGCAAGGCAGATGGTCTTATCCGTCCGGCTCTCATCCGCAACGACAAGATTTGTGTCCAGAGGATCTAAGCCGCGTTCCCGGCACTCCACGGAGGCGTAGAAGGATTTCAGGTCGATTGCAATGTATATGCGCTGCTTCATCTTCTGCGCCTCCGATTTCTTCTCAGATTAGCTCTAATGACATTTCATTGGAGTTTTTGATGTTGAATACGATACGCCATTCAATATCACCCTCCACCGGCTCAAAGTGTAGAGCGGAACAAGCTGCATGGAGTTTTTCTTTCGAGCTGCCTCCACATACGATTGCGGTTGGACCGTCCGCGCCGCCGATAATGCCGATACAAGCCATATCGTTTCGTGCCTCCGGTGCATAGCGGTCAGAGCATGGCGCAATTTCCAAAGGCTTGTCCCCCTCAGCACAATCACAGATCGAAATATCGCTGTCCGGTTCAGGAGAAAGCGTATAGCTCATGGCGGTAAAATGCGTCGGATAAAACCAGCGGTCAGAGCCGAAACGCTTTTCGGAAATTGTCTGCCGCTCCAATTCCTGTACGGTTAATGTGTATTTTGTGCCGCTGACCGGATGGGTGAAAGAAAACGAATCGCCGGGAGCGTGTGTCTTGAAATGTGGTCCTGGGACACGGCATGACCGCTGCTCCATCGTAAAGGAGAGAGATTTTATTTCAGTACGGCGTTTGCTTGCCCACGGAAAAGCTGCCCGAAAAATCATCCATCCATAGGATATATCCAAGTCATAGTGTTCCAACGCCCACTTTGCTTCCAATTCATTGATCATCCCATCCGGCAAACACGGATTATAAACCACCGAGCAGCCGTGGGAGATTCGCATTGTTTTCCCGTTCAATTCCAAACGAGGAATAAAGTCAAGGCAAAGCGGATTGTCTAAATCAATTTGCATTTGCTGCTCCTGCGTGAAGTATTCGCAGGAGTCGTTTTCGGGGTGCAAATCCCATTTCGTCATGAACTTGCGGATGTCATCCTCTGGGGTGCGCATACAAAAGTCCATGACGAGTCCCTTGCTGCAAGAATACGCCGCAGGAATAACCCAATGATGCCTCGCCCAGTCAAATTGCTTATTCAACCGGATTTCCGTTCCGGCATGGTCTTTTCCCGAATGTCCCCAGAAGTTTCCCTCAAAGTAGACCTTCCACTCAGGCATGGTCGGTTCTGCTTCTGGGTTCATATCAACATCATAATAGTCCTCGGTGTACTTGATCTTACTATAATCAAAAGATGCTTGCAGCTTTTTGATGTATACCCACGGCTGTTCCATAGGCGTCAATTTCATTTTCTCAGCAAGCTCTGATAGCGTTCTTTGCTGATCCTGCGTTGGAGGGTTGTCCTGCAAAAAGGCTTCAAACTGGGCTTTATCCCACATCCACGCCTGTTCCAGCGCTGCCGAATCACTGCAAGCAAGGAGCAACCTCAGAAAGTCTTCAAAATCGTTTGCCAGCGGATGAACAAAATCCGGAGCCGAGTTCATGGGACTGACGGAAAATACCATACCGCCAAAGTCTCGAACAAAGCAGAAGTGGATGCCGTCCACACCCGCCCAGCCAAAAATAGATGCACCTTTTGGCGTGCAAAAGTATGGGTTGTTATCTTCACGACGCTCCACCCCTACGGGCGAAAGGTCAATACCACTTCGCAAAAATTTCTGAAACACTTTATCCATAGACCTTATGCTCCTATTAAACTTTGGTCGAAGGCAAACAGAGCCTCGTTGATCTCAAAGACATTATAGTTCCCATGCTCCACGAAATACTCCACGATGATGTCAAACTTGTTGGAGTGGGAGAGCGCAAAGCCAGCCTTCATGAGCATATCCTTCATTTCAACAAGCGGCAGCTCAAGGGCAATGGCAAACGCAATGACCGTGGGCTTGGAAGGCTTATAAGACTTGTCCGAGCGGATCTTCGAGAAGAGTTTCCGGTCAATATTTGCCTTCTTGTAGCACTGTGCGTCCGTCATGCCGCGTTCGTCAATCTTCCGCAGCAGCATCTCGGAAAAGCTCTCATCGATCTGTTCCAGTGCATCGTCGAGAGTTGCCGCCTTTTTAGGAGCAGCCGCCACAGAGACAGGAGGGATGAGCTGTTCGATTGCATCTTCATCGCAGACGGATGACTCGCAAGGCATCGGCTCTTCCATCCGGAAGGCACTCATTCTGCGCAGCCGCTCAGAACGAGGATCGGTATGCTCATCCACATAGCGGTCGTCTATGTACGCTGCAATGTCGGCAAACAGCTTGCCGCTGATCTGATAGGCTTTGCGGTCGAAAATGACGATGTACACCGTCATTTCGTTTTCAAGAAGGAAACCGCTAATGGTGTCAATCGCCACTTTGAGAGCCTGATCCTTCGGATAGCCAAAGATGCCAGAGGAAATCAGCGGGAACGCAACCGATTCACATCCGTATTCCTTCGCCAGCATGAGCGATGTCCGATAGCAGGAGATCAGCAGTTCGCGCTCACCATGCCGCCCGTCATACCAGCGCGGACCGACTGCGTGAATGATATATTTGCAGGGCAGACGATAGCCCTTCGTGATTTTTGCGCTCCCGGTTTCGCAGCCGTGGAGCGTTTCACATTCTGCCAGCAGCTCCGGTCCTGCGGCACGATGAATGCAGCCGTCCACACCGCCGCCACCCAGCAGCGACTCGTTGGCAGCGTTGACGATGGCGTCCACCTTCATTTTTGTGATGTCATTTCTGACGATTTGAAGCGGCATTATTCTATCCTCCGTCCTATCAAAGCGGCATCGGCGTCCGGGCGATCAGAATGATCGCCAGAATCGCGCCCACAAATGCCGCAACCCCTATGACTGCCAATGGCTTTTTGCCGAGGTTCTTCTTTGCTGCCTTGCCAATCAGCGCAGCGCAAGCCATGCAGACAGCCGCAGCCACAAGTGCAATGCCCAGCGTTTCCCATAGCCAAGAAAGTTCATGTAGGATTTTCATGCGTTCATCATCTCCTGTTCGTTAAACTGGAATCTATCTGCGCTCTCCTTATACGCTCTCAATAGTCAAATCCATTTGCAATTTTTTTGCTTTTTCCAAGGCGTTGAAAAATATCGTGATGAAGTCTTCTCCATCGCTTGTCACAAAGTAATTAGATAGGTTGGTAATATCATTGCTGATATTTTTGCCCCAAGGCGGTTGCTTAGACAAATCGTCAATATCCCAAACCACCTTATCCGGACTAAACGCTTGGAGTTCTAACTGAATCTTTTTCAGTTCCACTATGGCTGTTTCAACGTTATCTTTATCCAATGTTCCTTGATATAGCTCATTCATAAGCGTTGGGAATCTGCTACCCCATTTCCCGTTTTCTAAATTATAAGAAACTGTTGAGAAAAAGGAGTGTAGAAAATCTCCATTTCCTATTTGATAGCAAAAGAACGCAACTTTGAATCCGACAGCCATGTGTCTAATTTCCCCCTATAAATCCGATTTGTCTGCCCCTTAAAGTCCAAGTTCTTCAACCCACGCCGCAAACTCCTGATGCCCGACGCTGCCCTTGAAAACCTTGCCGTCCATCAGCTTTGCGCCTTTGCAGCTCGGCGCAAGGCGTTCGTTCGTCTTGCCAATGTCGCTTCCTCCGGAGGTTGCAAACGGGATGATCGTCTTGCCGGTCAGATCATAGCTCTCAAGGAACGTATTGATAATCGTCGGCGCGACATACCACCAGATCGGGAAGCCCACAAAGATGGTATCGTAGTCCTTCATGTTGTCCCGCTTGACGGCAATCTCAGGACGGGAGGCAGGATCGCTCATCTCAATCGTGCTGCGGGCGTTCTTGTCCATCCAGTTCAGATCAGCTTCCGTGTAAGGCACCTTCGGCTCAATCTCAAAGATGTCCGCGCCGACTGCCTCTGCCAGCGTCTCGGCAACCTTCGCGGTCACGCCGGACGCAGAAAAATATGCTACAAGTTTGTTGCTCATAATTGCCTCCATGTTTATTCTTCTTGATCCAGACCACCATTCAGAACAAGGTACAACAGTACCTCCATCAAATTAGCAATCTTTCCAAGTGTAATGTCTTCATCTTTGGACTTCATAATCAACTGAAATACTCCATAGAACACGTCGTTCTGGTTAAGGTCAGTTTCCGTTTCAAACCGCTCAAGAAGTGCTTCTATGCGCTCCAAGTCCGGCTCATCTTCCGGCTTAAACGAATCCTGCATTCCAAGTAGAGATGCAAGCCGCTCATCCTTCATGATAGCGTCGTATTCTATGAGCTGCTTTGCTCCTTCTGGCAGCCACTCGTCAAAATAATTGATAAAAATGTGTACGCGAATGCCACCTTCCTCATCAGGAGAGAAGCAGACGGTATGTGACTTATCCGCGATCTCTTTCAGGAAAGCGAGATCTTCCGGATCATCGAACTCCACGAACGGAAGGAACAAATTGATTTCGGAATGCCAATGGTGATAGTCTACGATCCCTTCAATACGTCCGTGATGCTGCTTGACAAACGCATCACAGCGTTCCAAAAGATACTCGTAATTCTTCTTATCCTCCGGCACAATGATCTTAGGTATCTTGTCCATCGCCTCAGAGTACGCTTTCAGCATACCTCCGTTAAGCACACGGTCATAGACCTCTTCGGACCATTCATCGCGTTCAGTAGGCTCAACTTGTCGGTAATCCTTTTCATAGATTAGATCGTCCATAGCGTTACCCCTTTATGATTGTCTCAAGCTGCTTCTCGGCTGCATTGGGAAGAAGCGTGTGCAGATGTCTCAGAATATGTTCTCTGGATTCCTGCGGGTCTCGCTGATAGGCGGACGTGATAAAGTCGTACCCGAAAAGCTCTTCCGGCGTCGCATACTCTGCAACGCCCCAGCCATAAGGTCTTCCGTACTTGTCCTGCATATAAACGAAATCCGCAATGCAGACATAGCTCTGCATTTGCAACCTTGTGATACACGTTTCAAAGCCGGTGTTGCCGCCCTTGCGATAGTTCCGTAATTCTTTCAGACGCTTGGAAAGAACTGTGCCTTCATCAGCTATGGTTTCGTAAAGCTCTTTGTCCTTATAGGACGTCAAGCCATCATCCCACCGAGCATCAAAGTCATATCCGTCTCGCCGGAAGTTTGCAAAGTCCGGAATCCAATCACGGCTCACGAAGCCAGCTCTTTTATTGAAAATCTTGCCGTAGAGACATTTGCCGCTTCGCGCAGCCGGACCTTTCCACTCCCACGGACCGTCTGCATCATCCGCAAACCACAATTCAGGGGCGCACAGCTCTTCAACAGAAAAGCCGGGAATCTCGTTCTGAAAGAAAGGCAGAAAGCCGTATTCTTCAACAGCGGCAATCAAGTCATCGGCACTATGCAGTTGTCCGACATAACGCTCTGACATTACTCTGCCTCTTCAATCACACCATAATCAATCAGAATATTTTTCTCCGCATATTGCGGGTAAACAATACCCATCATCTCATACTGATAACGTCTCACGCGGCGATGCTCCTGAACCGGCTCCGGTGCATACGCAGCGGTTTCACAGTGCGCATATTCTGGCATTTCCGCAAGATCATCCCGAACTGCGCGGATGAGTGCGTCTGTGACTTCTTCAATGCTGCCGCCAATCTCCACAGCAACCAGCTCATGCTTGAGGACGGACTTGTCCAGATCACCAGGGGAACGGAACAGTTTGTACTTCATAATGCACGTCCTTTCTCTGTCTATCGCGGTTACGTTTCTTGTGTAAGGCTTTTTGCTGCTTCTTGAACTCCGACTGTGTAACGAGACATAAGTAGAGAGAGTAGTTCAAGCATCATCTGCATACGGCAATTCAGTGCCATTGCAGGATTGTGTAGGTTTCGACATAGGGCATCCCATATAATGAATATATCAGACAGGAAACCCCTTAAATCCTCTGCTGTCAACCTTCCGGCTTGACGTTTTTGAGGAAATCTGAACGCGGTACATACGGCAAGTTAAGTTGCCATCCCATGCGATTCAGCTCGTTGAGCTTGATCAGCATCAAGTTTACATTTGTCTCCATGATGGAGGAAAGCTGTACCACATCATAGCCTTGCTTCATCAGCTCCATCAGCTCGTCATCGTCGATCCGCAAATGGGCGCTGAACGCATTGGCTTCATATTCCATCTCGTTACGCATATCGAACAGCGTAAACTCCTGCAACCCGCTTGCACCTTTGGCTTGCTCCCGGTGCAGGCAGTCGTGACCAATCTCATGTCCGCAGACCATGAGCTTTACAATGTACTCCATATTGGAGTTCAAAAGAATGTGCCTCTCCTTATGCCGGTAGGTGTACATTCCAAGAAGTTCGTTCAGTCCATCAATGAAATGAACGTAGATACCCAACTCTTTTGCAATACGCACGGTGTCCCGTGTTCCGCAGCCTCGTACAATATCCGTGGCTTTGTGGTGAATGAGTTCAGGTCGTAGAAGCAATTTTCATCACCCCCGCTATACCGATGGTTATTCCGTAATTATATAACATCAGCAGTCCAATAAACCGCCCTCAATCCTCATCGAGATGCAGCTTGTATTTCTTTGGTGTGTATTTTTCGACGTTTCGGGCTTTGGAATCCCAGTAGATGTCCTGCAACGCTTTCATGACGGCATCTTTGTCCTGCTCAGAAAGCGTTCCGCCAGCAAACAAACCGGAGATACCATCCACCAAGTCCTGTGCCTGTTTCTTTCCACGCGCACCATATTTCTCTGCTGCCTGAACAACAAAGCCCTCATCTTCTGTCAGAAGATAATTGACATCAACGCCGAAGAAATCAGCAATCTTCTTATAGGCTTCCCGTGTACGGGGCAAGGAAGTACCTTTCTCATACAGCGTGATCATTTTGCGTGTAATCCCCAAGCTGTCTGCGACTTGCTGCTGGGTTAGTTCCTTCTTTACTCGTTCTTCCTTGAACTTCTCAGCAAATGTCATGTCTCGTTCACCACTCCTTCACAAAAAGTTTGCGAAACTGAATTTCCCATTTCTATTGACATGGGTAGTTGAAGTATGTATAATAGATATGCGTAATTCAATTACCCATAGTATATCGCGGATTACTCATCAAGTCAAGAGGAACGCGAGAATATGCACAGAAAAGTTACAAATATAAGCTGTTTCACCGAGACAGCTCAATAGCAAGGAGTGAGGATGCAAAACATGGAAGCACGATGCAGGAAGGCGTATGTTTGTGTCAATCTGGATGTAGACAAGGAAGGAGCTATCCGTCCGCGTTTCATCCGGTGGGACAATGGTTTGATTTTTCAGATCGACCAGATTCTTTACAAATGCCGCGCCACATCCAAGAAGGTTGGTGGTGGCGGCATCCGTTACACAGTCATGATTAAAGGAAAGGAGTCGTTCCTTTTTCATGAAGGAGACAAGTGGTTTGTCGAAGCAAAGGAGAATGCCCAGTGATCTTATCCCAGAAGCAAATCGAAGAAATTGCAGCAGCCGTTACGGAAGACTTCAACAAGTTCTTCTTCGGCACGGAGTCCGAGGAAGTCCGTATGGCTCGTGCTACGCCGATTGATCAGTTTGCAAGAGACTATCTCGGCTTGCAAGTGTCTTTTGCCCGCCTGTCCTCCGATGGAAGTATTTGCGGCTTGACCGCCTATACTGATACAGAGTACATCGTTGAGGAAAAGGGTGTCAGACGAACGCTCCCGCTTAAATGTAATCAGGTGTTGCTCGACGAGAGCTTCATCCGTCAGGGACAGATAAAGAAGCTCTGCGGGAAGCGGCGCTTCACGCTTGCCCATGAATGCGCTCATCAGATTCTCTATCAGATGGAATCCGATGAAGTCAAGCAATGCTGCAACCGGCAGTATTCCGCACGAACAGCCTATTCGCTGCGCGATCTCAAAACACATGAGGACTGGAATGAATGGCAAGCAAATGTCCTCGGTGCGGCAATCCTGATGCCGCAGAAAGAAATTGACCTTGCCGCATGGTATTTCATCCCTGAGAAGAAGTTGACGTCCTATGACGGCTACTTTACATACCGGGATCGCCTGTCGCTCAGAGCGATATGCGCACAACTCGGTGTTTCCCAATCCGCAGCCGTCATCCGTCTGCGCCAGCTTGGTTATCTCGAAGACCGCCCATATTCAGAGTTCAACGATCCGACGGAGGTATGGGCATGAAAAAGAATATCCGTGTTACTGAACCGTCTGCTGAAATGCAGATGAAGATCAGACGGGCGCGTATCGCCATTGCCAGCCAGAAGAGGCGAACGATGGAATGCCCGTACTGCCATCACAATACCATCATCGTTTTTGAGGACACAAGAGGTCACGTTCAGGCAAAGTGCAAACTCTGCGGAAGAGAAACCGTCTTCAATGTTCTCAGTATGAGAAGGTTATATCTCCACCTCAACAGAGGATAAGGAGTTTAACAAATAAATATTTGATAGCTGTGCTGTGGAGCCGCTGACTGGTGAGTCTTCCTAATGCCGCATGAACAGAGTGTTCGCACTCTGTTTTATCGGCATGGGATCACAACTCACCGTCATGCGGCTCTTTTTTTAGGCTTGTCCATCCGCTGCTCCGCGCCAGCGGAAAGGACAAGCAATGAAACGAATCCCTAAAACCCCTGTCGAGTTCGACTACGACCTCTGGACTACGGAGGACGGAAAGTGCATGGTGCGCGTAAAAATCACCGGCGAAGTAACGGAGGTTGACCGTGAGGTCATGAAAATACTTCGCGCTGAGGAAAAGATGCTCAGACGTTCGTATGGCTCTGATGGTGCATCTGAGGATGAAGACGGCGAAGAAAAAACTTCTGATGCTGTACTGTCCCTTGACGCTATGCCGGAGGACGATGTGAAGACTGCCGCATGGCTTGCTGACTCGTATGATCTCGCAAAAGAAGTCACAATGCAGCTCATGGTTAAGACATTTTACGCCGGTCTGACAGAAAAACAGCGCGGTGTATTTGAGCATTGCATGATTGCTGGGGAAAGTCTAAGCAGCTATGCGCGGGAAATTGGCGTTGACTACACGACGGTTCAGGAAACCCGAAATGCCCTCAGAAAAAAATTCAAAAAATTTTTCTCCGGCACCCCCTAATTCGCTTAAAAAATGTCCGTTGTAAAGTGAAGGGGTTAATCAGACCGCTTCACTGTTCCTTGAAAACTGAATAGTTCAGTGCTGCGGATCTTTCCGCTTCTGCGAAGCAACACAGCTTCCGACGCCAAGACCTCCTGCAAGGGAGTGAGCGACCTCCGGAGAGCTATAACAGCCGTGTGGTGTGGCTGCTTGCGACGATGCAGATGCCGGGTATAATGATACTTCCGTCTTTTCTTTGAAGGGGCGGCTCGGAGCGATCCTCGGAGGGGTGAGAGTCCCATGATACCGATTGACCATTGGTAGTCCGCAGCATTCCCTATTCGGCAGGGGCGCGAGCTGCAAATATGCCGGAAGTAGAACACTGTGAAAACGTCCGAAAGGACTTATCAGTGAATACTATGGGCAGCGATCCTCATGACCGCTGCCTATCAATTTGCTGATAAAGTGTTCTCGCGGCTTAACGCATAAGAAGGTAAATATTGGGCAAGAATACTCGTGAAAAGGCGGTGATGTTATGGAGAATGAGAGAAGCAGAAAAGAACTTCTCGACTCCTTGGTGGATATTCGGGACGTCAAAATTGACCGTTCCATGTCGGTAGAAGATCGGATGAAATCCTATGTGGAGCAGATCAAAAATCCCTATATGTTTAAGGTCGGCAACACGGTAGTTAGGGTTTCCTACGCAAATACTCAGGCTACGATCAATGACAATTTCGTAAATCTGCTTGCAAGTATGTGAGAAAGCCGTCGGATAACCCCAAAAGAATCTTTTTTGTGAACAAATCTGAAAAGGCTGGATAATTGCTTTGGACTGTGCTATAATAAGCATGGACAAAATCAGCGAAACACCACTGCTACTTTAGTTTTCGGGTTATCAGACCGGAATAAAGTAAGGAGTGGCGTTTTATGCTGAAATTATCTTTGGATAAAGATTATAAAGCCGCCATCTACCTGAGATTATCAAAGGAAGATGGCGACTTTTCTATTTCCGGCGAAAAACTTGAGAGTGACAGCATTTCAAACCAGAGAATGCTCATTAAGGAATACCTCAAGAAGCACCCGGAGATTACCGTAGTAAAAGAATACTGCGATGACGGCTTTACCGGCGCAAACTTTGTTGAGGTAAGATAACGTAACCTTTTTTGCAGAGGGTGTTATCTTACCTCTTTTTGATGTATGTTAGATAGCATAACTCTTTACGTCGGCTCCAATCTGTCTGAAATAGGAGATACTTTCAGTAGGCTTGTCGCCTGTATCAACTCTGCCGACAAAGCTATAAAAGATTTCGATTTTGCGGGTGTTCGTTTCCTTATCCAGTTCGTGAATAAGAATGCGGTCAATAAATTCATGGACGTTTTCGTAGGTCAGTTCGGTAATGGCGGTGTATTTGCGTACCAGTGCGACAAACCTTTTCACGTCCGCGCTGCGCTCGGTGGCGTTGTCAATTTCCTGTGACAGTTCCGCAATCCTCCGGGTCAGCGTCTTTTTTTCTTCGTCATAGCCGGAAGTCAGAAAAGCAAATTGTTCATCTGAAAGTTTCCCTAAAGCGTTGTCCTCATAGAGCTTGCGGAACAAGATATTCAGCTCGCTAATCCGGCTCTGCGCCTTGTCAAGCTCTTTCCGTTGCTGCGTCAGCGTCTTTTGTACTGCCTTTGCGCTGCACTCGTTGGCGGTTTCGATAAACTCCTGTTCATGCTCTTTCACATAGGACAATACCCTTTGTAAATCGGCAAGGACAAGTTCTTTAAGGACGCTCTTTCGGATATAATGGGTAGTGCAAAGCTCGCCAGTCCTTATCCTGTTTCGATACTTGCCGCAAGTGTAGGCGTGTTTGCGTTCCAGTGTCCCGGCTCCCTGTTGCAGATACATTTTATAGCCGCAGTCCCCGCAAAAGAGAAGCCCCGAAAAAATGTCAATTTCATCAACCTTTGTAGGGCGGTGTTTGGTGGCAATCCGTTTCTGTGCAAGCTCAAAGGTTTCTTCATCAATCAAGGGTTCGTGTGTGTTGGGGAAGAAGTAACGCTTTTCCTCCGGGTTCTTCTTCGTCTTTTTCGATTTGTAAGATACCTTATAGCTCTTGCCTGTAATGGTATGCCCCAAATACTCTTTACGCGCCAGAATGTCATAGAGCGTCTTATCCGGCCAGTTGTAAATACAATTCGGGTGTGGGCGGGGGTGCCTGTGGCTTCCTGTGCGCCTGTACTGCAATTCTGCAACAGTCAATACCTCATGTTCCCGTAGCCAGTTCTGGATTTCGCAGATACGGTCGCCGCGCACATACATAGCGAAAATCTGTTTTACAATGTGCGCCGTTTCCGGGTCGGGCAATAGATGATTGCGGTCGTTGGGGTCAGCTATGTACCCATAAGGCACTTGCCCGTTGACGCGCTCGCCTTTCTGCGCCTTTGCCTGTTTGACAGCCCGGATTTTCTTTGAAGTGTCGCGGGCGTAAAACTCGTTGAACCAGTTCCGCAGAGGGGTAAACTCGTTATCTTCCCTTGCTGTGTCTACACCGTCGTTAATGGCAATGTAGCGCACTTCATATTCGGGAAAAACAATCTCTATCAGCTCCCCGGTTTTCAGATAATTACGTCCCAGACGGGAGAGGTCTTTTGTTATGACGGTCGCCACGTTCCCGGCTTCAACTTCGTGCAGCATGGCTTGAAGCCCCTCACGCTCAAAGCTCACGCCGGAAAATCCGTCGTCTACGAAAAAGCGCGTGTTGAAAAAGTGGTGTTCGTCAGCATACTTTTGTAAAATCATCTTTTGGTTCTGTATGCTCTCGCTTTCCCCGGCCTGCATATCTTCCTGGCTCAATCTGCAATATAAAGCGGTAATCTTGTCTGTCTGTAACATTTTGTCCTCCTTTCCGACGACAGACAAGCATGGCATTTGTACTGTCTATATTATACCACATACCGCTGCCTGTGTCATGTATAAAATGTGAAGAAACGCCCTATTTCCGGGCGTTTGCGGGGTTCAGTTCCATGTCTTTGCGAATGAGTTTTTTTATCTTTTTATCCAGTGTGTCCGTTGCGCGTTCACTTGCGGACGAACATACAAGGTAAGTAACTTTTCCTATTTTATGCTCCGTTGTGGTAACGGGCGTTTGGTTTTGCGTCAAAGAAAATCCCCCTTTCTTTCGCAAACATATAATACAGTCTATGAATAGCAGCAAGTCCACTATTCAATAAAACAAAGGCTTTAATCGGACGGTTATTAGCATAACCTCATGGGAATTTCACCCCGGCATGGTTCTCATGCAGCCCTACCCATTGCCTGCGACGCTCTTAACGCTCGGACTGTGGCTGTAAGGAAGTATCATTGTATATTCTGCGTGTCGTCGCCCGCAAGCCGCTACACTTGCTTTCCGGCGCGGTGTTGGTCGCTCGGCTGTCCGGGCGGGGATAACCTCACCCGGATAGCGTCATGGCGCACCCGCCGTATGGCTCGGCGCAAAAGGAACGTATCCGATTTGCCCTATGCTGCGCCGCCGTTATCTTGCGCCGCTTTCTTTGTCAAGGTTCAGAATGGCTTTGCTGCCGCGTCAGCAGCGGAACGGAAAAGGGGGAGAGAGAAAGCGTCCCGCCGCCGCTGCGGTTTATTCCTCTGCCTTAAAGGTGAGGACAGCCATCATCAGTTTTGCTTGCAGCCGTTCCCGAATGTCGTGGTCTACGCCGAAATAGACATTCCCGCGCTCGTCGTACAGCTTCCGCATGGAGAGGCGGGCTATGTAGCCGCTGAAATGCTGCAAGACAATCTTCATAGCGTCCGGGTCGCCCTTTGTCGCTACCACAATGACAGGATAGGGAACAAGGGCATTTTCCGGGTAGCCGGGTTCGTTACCATTCGTCCCATTCATCAGCATTTTCCTCCAGATATTTTCTTAATCTCTCAAAAGAGCTTGTCCGCCTGTACTGTATCGTGCTTCTCGACGTATTGAACAGTTCCGCAATCTCGGTATCGTTCATTCCCTCGAAGTAATACAGCAGTATGGCTTTGCGCTTTTCTTCCGGCAAAGTACGGATTGCTTCAAGAAGCAGCTTTGGCGTGATTTTCTTCCCGGCTTTCTCAAAGACGGTTTCAACAGTTTCCCGTTTGAAATATTCATCAAACGTATGAAGCTGTCGCGCTTCGTCTAAGGTCATGTCGGAAAAGGTCACTTCCTTTGCCCTGTGTCTGCGAAGCTCTCTATGAGTGTCGCACGCTTCATTGTGAAGTACCGTATTACAAAACTTCTGAAAAGCACACTGTTTGTAAAACTCCCTGCTGTTAGGTTCCACATTCTCACCTCCTTTCTCGTTGGAAAGTTGGTGGTGCTTCCCCCTTTTCGCGGGGCAATACGGCGGTTTTCAAAAACGCCGAAGATTTTTTGAAATTTCTTCAAAAAATTTTTTGAGCAGCAAAATGCGCCTGTCCGAAAAGCCCGGACAGGCGCATTGGTATTGTGAGTAGTATTTAGATGATTAGACAGTTCATATATACAAGCGTAATTTCCCCCGGTGGTGGTCGGGCTTTTTTTGATGTGTCAATGACCGTCGGATTTTGTCGATATGGTATGTGCTTCATGGCGGCTACCTCCTTTAGCCGCCGCTTTTAACAGTGATACCGCGTCATTTCTTGAGAAGATAAAAAGAAACGGCGGCTTTGATTTTTCAAAGCTGCTGCGGAAATCAAAGAACGACAAGCAACAGTTCTGATTTTGCTCCAATATGGTTATTGGGGGCACAAATTAAATCAAAAAAGAGCCGATAACAGCAGTATTTCAAACTGCATATTATCGGCTCTGCGTCTGTGCGTCTGGCTCTTTTAATTAAATTATTTTTGTTGTTTTTTGGCTTTATTATATGTATTAGCTAACTGTCCACAAGCTGCTTTAATCTCTCTACCATGAGAAACTCTCATGGTAACTTCAAGTCCTGTTTGCTCTAATTGATGTTTGAACGCAACCATTTCTTGTTTTTGTGGTGCTCTAATTTTTGAATTACTCGTCGGGTTGTATTGCAGCACGTTAATCATAACATTTTTGCCCTTAAACCATTTTGCAAGTTGCCTTATATCTGAGGAACGGTCATTTATACCTGGTAAAAGCAAATACGCAAATACCACTTTTCGATTATGCCTTTGTGAATAGGACAATGCTTGCTTAACAACATCTTCAATAGCCCGCCGCGTGAACGCGGCGGGGAACGCATACCAAGAGGACATAGAGGAAATAAAGGGGGTGCTTGCGGAGATATGGCGGTTACAAAGATTAAGCCTGTTAAAAGCACCCTAAGCAAAGCCCTTGACTATATCGAAAACCCGGACAAGACGGACGGGAAAATGCTCATATCCTCTTTCGGCTGCTCCTATGAAACGGCAGACATTGAGTTCGGCTATACCCTCTCGCAAGCACTGGATAAGGGCAGCAATTTAGCCTTTCACTTGATACAGTCCTTTGCGCCGGGGGAAGTGGACTATGAGAAAGCCCACGAAATCGGGAAGCAGCTTGCCGACGCGGTGACAAAGGGGCAGCATGAATATGTTGTGACGACGCACATTGACAAGGGGCATATCCATAACCACGTCATTTTTTGCGCGGTGAATTTTGTAGACCATCACAAATACAATTCCAACAAAAGGAGCTATTACGGCATACGGAACATGAGCGACAAGCTGTGCCGGGAAAATGGCTTGTCCGTCGTCGTCCCCGGCAAGGGCAGCAAGGGAAAGAGCTATGCGGAGTACCAGGCAGAAAAGACGGGTACAAGTTGGAAAGGCAAGCTAAAGATTGCCGTTGACGCGCTTATCCCCCAAGTTTCCAGTTTTGAGGAATTGCTAACGCGGTTACAGGCGGCGGGCTATGAGATAAAGCCGGGGAAATATGTTTCATGCCGCGCCCCCGGACAGGAACGCTTCACCCGCCTAAAAACCCTCGGCGCAGACTATACAGAGGAAGCCATAAGGGAACGGATAGCGGGCAGACGGGCAAAGGCGGCGAAAGCCCCCAGAGAGCAGCGCGACGTTTCGCTGCTTATCGACATTGAGAACAGTATCAAGGCGGCGCAGAGTAAGGGCTATGAACAGTGGGCGAAAATCCACAATCTGAAACAGGCAGCTAAAACCATGAATTTCTTGACGGAACACAAGATTGAACAGTACGCGGATTTAGTCAGCCGGATTGAGGAAATGTCAGCGGAAAGCGGACAGGCGGCAGACGCATTGAAGAACGCGGAAAAGCGGCTTGCGGACATGGCGGTGCTTATCAAGAATGTTTCCACCTACCAAAAGACAAAGCCCGTCTATGACGCATACCGCAAGGCAAGGAACAGGGAGAAGTACCGCGCCGGACAGGAACAGGCGATTATCCTATGCGCCTTGAAGTCCCCCGGTGGAAGCTGCTCCCGGCTGCGCCGTTCTTCCTGTAAGAGTGATTGCAGCGCGTCCGGGTCGTCGGGTAGGGCTTCAAAGCGTTCAAACTTCCCAAGCTGCGGGTCTGGGTTGCCGTTGAAGAACCGTCCGGCGGGTATCTCCCTTTCCCCTCGCTCATAAATCAGCTTCACCGTATCGGCGGGCAGTTCCTTTTCCTTGACGCGCTCATAATGTTTAGCGTAGTCCAGTTCGTACAGATTGCCCTTAATTTTCCCGCGCTCCTTTCCCGTCAGCTCGATTGCATAGGCAAGGACGCGGTCGCTTGTCTGCTCCATGTAGAAACGCCATGTGTTGTGGGGCGCGGTGTCTTTGAGGAAAACGTCGCGCTCCCGGAAACAGTGCGTCCCGGACGGGCGGCAGAACCACAAAAGGGTCTTGTCCTCCCTGTTGGGGCTTGCCGCCGCCTTTGCGATAATCTCTTTGTCAATGTCTAAGTCGCTCTGGTAAAAGCCTGTGTTCTGCTTCATAATCGCTTCAAGGGAAGCGAACAAATCCACGTTTTCAAATTTACTCTGTTCCGGCATGGGTCAGCTCCTTTCCAAGTCCTGTGACTTCTGCTTTGCGTTTTTCTTCTGCGCCTTTTCCTTGTCGGCTCTAAGCTGCGCCCGGATAGAGGGCTTTTTTTCCGGCTTCGCTCCCTTGCCGCGCTCCTTGTCGGCTTTGACAGCGTTAGCCAGGTCAACAAGGGAAATCTGCTCGCCCGCCTTTACCTTTGCTTCCAGTTCGTCAACGGTGGGGGTGTTGTTGATGATACCGTCAATCATGTTTCCGTTCTGCTCTATGGTCTGCTCGGCGGTTTTCAAGGGATTGTCCCGCTGCGCCTGTTCTGCGGCAACGGCAAACGCCCGCGTCCCATTCCCCATAATCAGATAGCGGTATGTATGTTGATCTCAAGGAAGGATTGCTCTCTGACGCCGAGTACAGCCACCATAAAGAGATCGTCATGGAGGACATCCGGGCGATTGAGAGAAATCTATCCGAGCTGGAAGCGCCAAAGAATCAGACAGAGGAACAGATTACCGGCGAAATGAAGTGGAAGCAGATGATCCGCCGTTTCCACGACGCGACGGAAATCTCCGAAGAAATGGCGGACGCTTTCATCGAGACTATGGAAATTCATGAGGACGGCACATTGGAAATCAAACTCAGCTATATGGATGAGTTTGCAGCACTTACGAAGACTTGCGAGAAAATCAGGAAGGAGGTTGCTTGATGAAACAGCAAATCGCTATTTATCTGCGCTTGTCGCTTGAAGACGTTGACAAGCGCACAAACAAAGTCAAGGACGAGAGCAACAGTATCGCATCGCAGCGTATGCTCATCAATCGTCATCTGGATCAGAACCCGCTTCTCTGCGATCTGCCTCGTATAGAGTTCTGCGATGACGGTTTCTCCGGCACGAACTTTGATCGTCCTGACTTTGCAAAGATGATAGAGTGCGCAAAGCATGGAGAAATTAGCTGCATCGTAGTGAAAGACCTTTCCCGTTTCGGTCGAGACTATCTTGAAGTTGGTGACTATTTGGAGCATATTTTCCCGTTTCTCGGTATCCGCTTCAAGTCTATCAATGACCATTATGACAGCGCGAAACATGAAGGCAAGACTATCAGTATGGATATTGCCTTCAAGAACCTTATCTATGACTATTACAGCAAAGACCTGTCCAAGAAGGTCAAGTCTGCAATGGGAATGAAACAGGAGAAGGCAAAGTTTGTGAACACAGTCCCATACGGGTATAAAGCCGATCCTGCTGACAAGCATCACCTTATCATCGACGTGGAAACCGCTCCGATAGTCCGCCGTATTTTCATGGAAGTGATTGGTGGCAAGTCTTGCACACAGATTGCAAAGGAACTGAATACGGAGGGCATTCCAACACCCGCCCAGCATAAAGCCGTGTCCAGAAAGGCGTCTTCCAAGAAGCCCCAGTGGACACATCGCGGTATTCTGACTATGATAGAGAGCGTGAAGTACGCTGGAACAATGGTCAACCATATCCGCGAAAGCAGATTCATCCGTGACAAAAACCAGCGGCGCGTTCCCAAAGAAGAATGGTATATCCGCGAAAATGCGCATGAGGCGATTGTGACAAAGGATGAATACGAACAGGCACAAGAGGCAATCCAGAGGCGTAGAAAGTTTGTCCGAAGTTCCCATGACCAGTCAGACCGAGTTTACTTCTGCGCCCATTGCGGCGGAAAACTTGAGAAAGCCAATGGAACTGTATTTGCGTGTCCGTCCCATCGGTATCACGATGGCAGTCCGTGTGAAAACGTCCGCTGGCGAAAAAGCGCACTTGAAGAAATCGTCTTTGAAGCACTGAAAAGACAGATCGAGATCGTCAGTATTGAATCCGCAGCCGTCAGAAAAACAGCGAAAAGCAAAGGTGAAAGTCTGGAAAGACAGCTCGTCTTGCTGAAAGCTCAGTATGATGCCTGTGATCGCGAGAAGTTTACGATCTATGAAAACTACCGTGAAGGGAAGCTGACTCCGGAAGAGTATCTGTCCGGCAAAGACGCCCTTGCACAAAAACAAGCCGCCCTGAAAGAGCAGCTTGAATCCTGTGAAACCCAGCTTGAGGTCTTCCATCAGCAAAGTCTCGATGCAGAAGACCAGCATGAAGCAGCAAGCCGGATGACCGGCTTGCCCGATGACAAACTCAGAGAGCATCTGTATGATGCAGTTGAACGTGTACTTGTTTATGACGCTGAGACAATCGAAATTGTCTGGAAGTTCAACGAATCAAAAATCGACACCGATGAAAACATCGGAGTTGCGAATTGACTCCGGTGTTTCATTTCGTGGCAAATCTGTCGAATTTGCTCCTAAAATAACATAATCTATCGAAACCTCGTAGGCGCATCGTAGCACCGTCCGGAAAGCCCAGAGCCATTGATATTAAAGGCTTTTCGGATAGTTTGTAAAATTTTTTTGCACCTACTTGACATAAAGGGACGATCTTGGCCGTGTGGTGATCCCCAAAGAGATTCGCAGAACCATGCGGATCCGGGAGGGCGATCCCCTGGAAATTTATACAAACAGCGAGGGCGGCGTGATCTTTAAGAAGTACTCCCTCATGGGAGGACTGGGAGATTTCGCAGGACAGATGTGCGAGACCCTCAACAAGACCACCGGACGGATTTCGGTCATCACCGACCGGGACACCTGTCTGGCCGTGGCAGGGGGCGGAAAGCGGGATTTGACGGACAAACGGATCTCTTCCGCCCTGGAACAGATCATGGAGGGCCGGGGCATCTACCAGTATCAGAATGGCGAGACGCCTATTACAGTGACCGAGGACAACCACCGCTATTTCGTGGCCTGCGCCGCACCCATTCTCTCCGAGGGAGATGTGCTGGGGTGTGTGGTCTTTGCCGGAAATGAGGAAGAGCTTCTCACCGACGAGACGGACTATAAGCTGGTTCAGACCATCGCAGGATTTCTTGGACGCCATATGGAGAGCTGAGACAAAGCTGCCGCACCGCGCCGCTTCCGGAGGGATGACCACCGGGAGCGGCGCGGTGCGGTATAGTGTTACAAATGAGAAAGAAGTTGTAACTTCTTTCCCTTAGAAAACACAGTCATCCTTGCACAATATGGCCCTTTTTGATATACTTAGATAGGAAACAGCAAAGGGGGATTATTTATGCGCCTGTTCATTGCCGTATCCCTGCCTCCGCTCTGGAAGGATCGGATGGATACGGCCACGCACTATCTGAAGACACATACCGAGCACTGCATCCCCACACCGCGGGGAACTTTTCATTTGACACTGGCTTTCTTAGGCGAGACAGATCGCCTGGCAGATGTCATTCAAGCCATGGATCAGGTCCATGGAGCGCCTTTCCCCCTGATCAGCTCTGGAATCGGACAGTTCCCGCTGAAAGAGGGGGACCTCTGGTGGATGGGAATTGAGTCCACACCGCCGCTGATGGATCTCCAGGCAAAGCTGGCAGATTCGCTGCGCGGTGCTGGTTTTGAGATCAGTGATAAGCCCTATCAGCCTCACGCCAGCCTTGCGCGTCAGGTCCAGCCCAAGCCGGATCTGGATGCGGCTGAGTTGGAGCGCCTTCTTCCGCCTATGAGCTTTGAAGTGCGCTATATGACGCTCTTTCGCTCGGATTGGGACCGGGGAAATCTCTTCTACACCCCGCTTCACCGCACGATGCTCACTGAAGAGAATTGACAGAAAAACAGGACAGGCACAGCCTGTCCTGTTTTTTATGCGCAGAAGCGGTGTTTGCCGATGACTTTGATCAGCGGCCGGCTCCAGATCCATGCGCTGGTGGCGGTGTCTGGATTGAAATAGTAGATCGCTCCGCCGCTGGGATCTGCGCCGTTGATGGCATCCCGGGCGGCGCGGACAGAGGACTCGGCCACCGGCTCGTCAAACTGCCCGTCCACCATACAGGTAAACGCGCCGGGCTGATAGACCACGCCGGCAATGGTGCTGGGAAAGGCCGGGTGCTCTACCCGGTTCAGGATCACGGCCCCCACGGCCACCTGGCCGCTGTACGGCTCACCCCGGGCCTCCGCTGAGATGACGCGGGCCAGCAGCTCCAGGTCGGCCGACTGGGCGTTGGAGCCGCTGCTGCCGCCGCCGCTGTCCGGCATACCAAGAGCCCGAAGGGTGGCCGGACCGGTGATTCCGTCCGGCGTGAGGCCATTCTTCTTTTGAAACAGCTTTACCGCTGCGGTGGTAGCGGAGCCATAGATGCCGTCCACAGCGCCGTCGTAATAGCCCCAGTTGCGCAGCTTGGTCTGAATGGTGCGTACGGGTTCTCCTGTGGACCCCTGGCGGTATGTGGCCGCCTGAGATGCGGTCTGAAGGACGCTGATGACCAGAATATTGACAGCAAACAGGATGCACAGCGCGCGGATCAGACGTTTTCGGTCCTGACACAAATGGATCAAGCCTCCTTGCCTGGCGGAAGGATCCCGCACAGGTCTGAATGGAATATGCGTTTCTAGTTTACGGGAAAGCGGAGGGAACTATGCGGTGAGAATACCGATCAAATTCTGCTTGTACCGTATGGTTCTTCCTGCATCTGGCCATACTGAGAGAAACGAAGAAAAAGGAAGTGTACACGATGGTAAAAGGTGTTTCACGCCGGGTCATTGTCGTCAAGTCTCCCGACCCCAGACTGTTTGAAGAGGCCATTTTCATCGTCAAGGAGGAGGCGTTCTGCGGAAGGGGCGTTTCGGCCGAGCAGGTGCTTCAGGAGGCAAGAAGCGTAGCCAAGGGATATGTCAAGCGCAACACCCCGTTTATGCGCTGGCTCAGAAGGATCCCCATCCCGGCCTATCTGGCCATGGGGGCGCTGATGGCCACCGCGTGCTGGAGTTTTGCGCTCTACCTGTGCTGAGACAACGAAAAACGTCCTTCCACAGAGCGTGTGGAAGGACGTTTGTATGGAGGGATTATCCCTGCCCCTGGATAGCGCCGATCAGGACGACCAGAACGAAAGCGGCAATGCATATGCCGATGAAGATATCCAGCTGGTGGACGGTGACCGGGATTTTATCATAGAAGCGCTCCTTGGCATTCCGGGGACCGGAGGGAGGGGGAGAGGCCTCCTCCTCCGACTGGACGGACTGCTGTTCCAGGGCCTGTTCCCGCTGGATGAGACGGGCTTCCCGCTCCTCCAGTTCCCGGGCTTTTTGTTCCAGCTGTGCTTTCCGCGATGAAAAGAGACGCATGACGATCCAAGCTCCTTTGTCTGCATCCGGTTGGAGTAGGATACGGCCTCCTGTCCCGGACTGGGACAGGAGGCCGCGGAACATGAGAAATTATTTCTTGGCCAGATACTTGCGCAGATCCAGAGCGACGGCCACGATGATGACCAGGCCCTGTGCAATGAAGGTGTAGGCGGGGTCCACGCGCAGGAACTGCAGGCAGATCTTGAGGATCTCGAAGACCAGAACGCCCACCAGAACGCCGGAGATCTTGCCCACGCCGCCGTTGGTGGAGACACCGCCGATGGTACAAGCGGCGATGGCCTCCAGCTCATAGCCGTAGCCGGTCTGGACGGAAGCGCCGCCGGCCTTGGCACCCAGCAGGAAGCCGCCCAGAGCATAGAGGACAGCCGCCAGCAGATAGATGCGGATCAGAGTGGCGGGGACGTTGACGCCGGCCACCTGGGCAGCGCTCTCGTTGCCGCCGATGGCGTACATGTACTTACCGTGACGGGTCTTATTGTAGAGGAACCACATAAACAGACCGATGATCAGGGCAATGATGGCCAGATAGGGGATGATCTTGCCCACAGCGCCTTCCAGCAGATAGCCGTTGGCCACTTTGGTGTAGGAGTCCTTGTAGCCGCCCATGGGCTGGTTCTTGGTGATGACGCTGCACAGACCATAGACGATGGTCTGCATGCCCAGGGTTGCGATGAAGGGGGGAACCTTCAGGAAGGCGATGACGCAGCCGTTGATGGCGCCGAAGATGCCGCAGATGACCAGAACGGCGATCAGGCCCACAAATACAGGCACATCAGGCAGCCAGGGCAGCATGCGGCCGGAGTAGGCCACATCCTGGAGCAGCATGGCGGACAGACAGGCCGACAGGCCGACCATACGTCCGGCCGACAGGTCGGTTCCCTTGGTGATCAGACAGCCCGACACACCGCAGGCGATGATGAAACGGGGGCTGACGTTGATGATGAGGTTTACCAGGTTGCTGCGGCTGAAGAAGTTGTCGCGGGTAAAGCCGACGGCCAGCGCCAGCAGAGCGATCAGAATTATAATCGCATAGTTGGATAAAAATTGTTTTACACGGGCAGCGTTGAGCTGCTTTGCTTCCTTTGCCATAGTCCAATCTCCTCTCTCTGATTCAGACTGCCTCGAACTGCGTGGCCAGTTCCATGATATTCTCCTGATTGGCCTTGTCTCCGTCGATAAAGCCGGTGACGCGGCCGTCGCACATGACCATGATGCGGTCCGACATGCCGATGAGTTCGCCCATTTCAGAGGAGATCATGATGATACTCTTTCCCTGACGGGCCAGCTCCTCAATGATGCAGTAGATCTCGTACTTGGCACCCACGTCGATACCGCGGGTGGGCTCGTCCAGAATGAAAATATCCGGATTGTTGGCCAGCCAGCGGCTGATGAGCACCTTCTGCTGGTTGCCGCCGGAGAGAGACTGGATCAGTGTCTTGGAGGAGGGTGTCTTAATGGAGAGCTTGGCCACGTTGTCCTGCACCAGCTGCTCGATCTTCTTGTCATCCAGCATGATCCCGCCGATGAGATACTGATTCAGGGAGGAGATCGAGACGTTATCCGCGATGGAGAGAACGCCCAGAATACCGGTGGCCCGGCGATCCTCGGTCAGCATGGCGATGCCCTTTTTGATGGCGTCAGCCGGACGGTTGATCTTGAGTTCTTCGCCCTTATAGGTAATGGTACCCTTGGAATGGCAGCGCAGGCCAAACAGACCCTCCATCAGCTCGGTGCGCTGTGCACCCACCAGACCGGCTACTCCCAGAATCTCGCCCTTCCGCACACTGAAGGTCACATTCCGGAAGCTCTTGGGGTTGATGGAGGTGAAGTCCTCTACCTGAAGGACCTCCTCGCCGGGAACATTTTTCCGTTTGGGATAGAGGTCCACCAGCTCGCGGCCCACCATTTTTGTGATGATCATATCGGTGGTCAGTTCCTTGGCGGCCCAGGTGCCAATGTACTGGCCGTCGCGCATGATGGTGACCTCATCCGAGATGCGCAGGATCTCATCCATCTTGTGGGAGATGTAGACGATGGCCACGCCCTTGGACTTGAGCTCCTCCACGATGGTGAAGAGGGCCTCCACCTCGCCGGCGGTGAGGGAAGAGGTGGGCTCGTCCAGAATGAGCACCTTACAGTCGGCGGAAACGGCCTTGGCGATCTCCACCAGCTGCATCTGGGAGACGCTCAGGGAACCCAGCTTGGCGCGGGGGTCGAAGTTCATATGGACTTCTTCCAGCACCCGGGCGGCGTCCTCATACATTTTCTTGTGGTCAATGATTTTGACCGGGCCGATCTGCTTGAGAGGATAGCGGCCTACGTAGATATTTTCACCGATGCTGCGCTCCGTAATGGGCTGCAGCTCCTGATGCACCATGGCGATGCCGTGGTGCAGGGCATCCAGCGGGTCCTTGATGTGGACCGGCTGGCCCTCATAAAAAATTTCTCCCTCGTCCATATGGTAGATGCCGAACATACACTTCATCAGTGTGGACTTTCCCGCGCCGTTTTCGCCCATCAGAGCGTGTACGGTTCCTGGACGCAGCCGAAGCTGCGCGTGGTCCAGTGCCTTGACGCCGGGGAAGGTCTTCACGACATTACGCATCTCCAAACGATACTCTGACATGAACTGGCCCCCTCTTTGCTTGTTGCTCTCTTCGTTACGGTCCTGCCTTCAGAAATGGCGCACGGGTATGCGAGCCATTTCTCAAAGCAGGGTGCCGTACACCACACAAACCACAACCGACAGGAAGGGGGAGATATGTACGTCGTTTTCATCCGTACATATCTCCCCTCCTCGTAAATCGAAACTGCTAGACTGGTAAAACAGGAATCGGAAACTTACTTGATGAACTCGGCGACGTTGTCGCTGGTGACCTTCACGTAGTCAACATAGATGGACTGCTCGCCCTCGGCATAGGTGGTGCCGCCCAGCAGGCCTTCCATGCACTCCACAGCCTTCTCGGCCTGGCTCTGCGCATCGTTCAGAACGGTACCGGTCATCTCGCCGGCCTTGACGGCGTCCAGAGCGGCGTCCAGAGCGTCAACACCCACGATGTAGATGTCCTTGCCAACGGTGCGGCCAGCGGTCTTGATGGCCTCCATAGCGCCCAGAGCCATGGAGTCGTTGTTGCTGAAGACAACCTCGACCTTATCGCCGAACTGAGCCAGGTCGTTGGCGCAGATCTCCTGGCCCTTGTTCTGATCCCAGTCGCCGCGGGTCAGGTTGAGCTGCTCAACCTCCATGCCGGCATCGGTCAGAGCCTTGACGGAGTACTCGGTGCGCAGCTTGGCGTCGATGTTCTCGGGGTCGCCCTGGATCATGATGTAGGAGACCTTGCCGTCGCCGTTGATGTCGCCCTTGGTCTCGGTCTCCAGGATCAGCTCGCCCTGGAAGGTACCGGACTGAGCGGCGTCACAGCCGACGTAGACACACTTGTTATAAGAGGCCATATCCTCAGCGGTGGGCTCACGGTTGATAAAGACGGTGGGGATGTCAGCGGTCTGCACCAGGTTGACGATGGAAGAGGCGGCGCTGGTCATGACGGGGTTGATGATGAGCGCGTCCACGCCCTGAGCGATGAAGGTGTTGATCTGCTCGGTCTGCTTGGCCTGGTCGTTGTTGCCGTCCACCACGGTGACCTCGTAGCCCTTGTCCTTCAGAATGGTCTCCAGAGCGGTACGGTAGGTGGTCATGAAGTTATCGTCGAACTTGTAGATGCACACGCCGACGGTGCCGCCAGCGGGCACCTGGCTCTCAATCCCCTCCACGACGGCGGAGCCGGTGGGAGCAGGAGGGGTAGAGGTGGTGGCGGTACCGCCGCCGCAGGCGGCCAGGGACAGGACCATGCAGGAACCAAGGATCGTTGCAAGAACTTTTCTCTTCTTCATTGGATGTCGCTCCTTTTCAATATGTGGAGATGCTCTTCCAACAGATCCGAATGCCGGATATGTACCCGCCCTCTGGGAAATCCATAGAGCCAATGTCAAATAAGTACATATGTAACGCCATCCCTACCCGTTTTCAGAGGCTGATGTGGGCTTTCCCACAGCTTAGCTTTACAGTAGCATCTTTTTTATAAAAAGTCAATAAAGAGCGCCCCCGATGATATTCACTTTTTCGTCATAATTTGTTGTTTGTGCAAAATAAATAGAAATAAAAATGAAAGCAATCTACAAAAAAGAGTGTAAAAGATTTTAAATAAGTTGCTTTTTGAATCAAAATCGCATTTGTGCACCGCTGATTTTTATAGTAATCAAAGATAAATTGTGCAGAATGAACGGGATAGTATAGCAAAATGACATGCCGATTCGGAAGCGATAAAAAGAAAAAATGACAGATCAAATCTTTGCTTTTTTATCGATGAGACCGGAAAAATAAAAATGTATGCGAGGAAAACGGAAAAAAGCACGGCATGCACGTAAAAAAACATGTTTACAGGAGCAGTTCATGAAAAAAGAGGAGGATATTTCAGCGGGCTTAAGTGCCTGGAAAGATTTTAAATGTTGAATTTTGTCAAAATGGTGCCATGATATACTATTTTTGATAAGATAGACAGGATTATAAATGGTTTTTTCGTGCTCAATCCATAAATGGACGTGGACGGGCCAAATGTTCAAAAGGGAAAAGAGCGGTTTCTATCCCACGCCTGTATGGATTTTTTCGCATGGAATAGCCGGGGTGGGGAGCGCAGTTGCCGGATACGCTTCTTTCCGCTATACTATTAGTCGCAATCCACAGTTAGAAGGGGAGAGCAGACCGTGTTACAGGATGATTTTTACAAGCGCTATGGACTTGCACCGCAGGTCCGATCCCTCTCCGTGGCGAGCACCGGGCATCAGCACTGTATCCCGGGATACCAGTGGGGACCGGGGGTGCTGGATCACTATTGCCTCTATCACATTTTGTCAGGGCATGGGAATCTGCTTCTGGGAGAGCGCCACTTCCTTTTGGAGGCGGGAGACAGTTTTCTGGTCTATCCCGATACAACCGTGCAGTTTTATGCGGAACAGGCCAAGCCCTGGGAATATGTATGGGTCGGCTTTTCCGGGAGCGACGCACGGGAACTGGTCGAACAGACCGATTTCCGGCCGGATTATCCGATTTTACTCAATGTTTCTTCCAAATCACTGGGGCGGATGCTGCTGGAACTGTACCGGGAGGAGCGTGGGAGTCTGGCGTGCCAGGTGGCATCCACAGGCCGCCTGTACCTTATTTTTGCGCTCCTCAGTGAAAAAGCGCAGCAGTCCAGACGTACGCCGCCGCCCCGGACCGATTGTGCCCGGATGGCGGCCAGATACATTATGAACAACTATGAACAGCCCATCACCGTGGAGGGACTGGCAGAGCTTTTCTCGGTCAGTCCCAGCAGCCTGTACCGGAGTTTTACCACCCATTTTCAGGTGTCGCCCAAGCGATTTTTGATGGAGTACCGCATCCAGAAGGCGTGTGCGATGCTGGTAAACAGCAGCTTTTCCGTACGGGAGATTTCCCATTCTGTCGGGTTCCACGACGCGCTGTATTTTTCCAGAGCCTTCAAACAAGTGATGGGGCTTTCTCCCCAGGCCTACGCAAAACGCTACCGTACCGCGGAGCCGGCGGACCGCCAGAAGGGAAATGCTGATTGAAAAATCCATCTGAGATGCGAAAAGCCCATTTTATCAGAGCGGATCTTGCAGTATAATAGGCGTGAATCAGCGATCTCTGCCTGTTCCGCGGGTGAGGAAGCAGAGATCCGGGAGAGAGAGGGGAGCGCCTGCCCCCTCAATTTAAGGAAATGGGTGAGAATGATGAGAGAATTTTCCGCACTGTGCCAGGCGCTGGAATCGGGAGCGCTGGATGACACACTGCGCACACTGTCCTGCCTGGGCGCAGAGATCCCGTCTGTGGCCAGAAGCCGGGTAGCCCGGGTGGCCAAGGGATTTCAGGAGACCTTTGGATGGGAGGAGCATACGCCGGTGGCGGTCCTCTCCGCGCCGGGGCGGACCGAGATCGGGGGCAATCATACCGACCACCAGCGGGGCCGGGTACTGGCGGCGGCGGTCAATCTGGATTTCCTGGCCTGCGCCGCCCCCAACGGCACCCAGGTCATCCGCTTCCAGTCGGAGGGGTGGCCCATGGTGGAGGTGGATCTGAACACCCTGGAGCCCCAGGAGGAAGAGCGGGAGACCACGGCCTCTCTGGTGCGGGGCATGGCGGCCCGGATCGCACAGCTGGGCTACACACCGGCTGGCTTTGATGCCTATGCCATTTCCGACGTGCTGCCCGGGTCGGGACTGTCCTCCTCGGCGGCCTGCGAGGTGCTGCTGGGCAACATCCTCAACACCCTTTTCTGCAAAAACGAGCTCTCTCCGGTGACCATTGCCCAGATGGGTCAGTATGCCGAGAACCAGTTCTTCGGCAAGCCCAGCGGGCTGATGGACCAGATGGCCTCCTCGGTGGGCGGCGCGGTGGCCATTGACTTTGCCGACCCCGCTGCGCCGGTGATCGAGCCGCTGGCCGTGGATCTGGAGCAGCAGGGCTATGCCCTGTGCATCGTGGATTCGGGCGCCGACCACGCCGACCTCACGGCGGAGTATGCCGCCATTCCGGAGGAGATGAAGGCAGTAGCGGCCTTCTTTGGCAAGTCTGTGCTGCGGGAGGTGCCGGAAGAAGAGTTCTGGCGGGCATTCCCCGAGGTGCGCAAGGCAGCGGGCGATCGGGCCGTGCTGCGCGCCATGCATTTCTATGCCGATGACCGCCGGGTGGCCCAGGAGGCTGAGGCCCTGGCCGCCGGGAAGTTTGACGCCTTCCTGGCTCTGGTAAAGGAGTCGGGCCGCTCTTCCTGGACCCATCTTCAGAACATCGCTCCGGCCGGTGCGGTGCGAGAGCAGGCCATGGCTGTGGCCCTGGCCGCGGCCGAGCGGGCCCTGGACGGGACGGGGGCCTTCCGGGTCCACGGCGGCGGATTTGCCGGGACCATCCAGGCCTTTGTGCCACGGGAGCGTCTGGATGCCTTCCGGACACAGATGGAGGAGATCCTGGGAGCGGGATGCTGCCACATCCTGTCCATCCGTCCGGTGGGCGGCGCGGTGATTTGGCAGTAAGCAGGGCATGGAATCAAAAAGGAGGAATTTTGAATGGCTATTTTGGTACTGGGCGGAGCGGGATACATCGGCTCCCATACCGTATATGAGTTGATTGATGCGGGCCGGGATGTGGTGGTGGCCGATAACCTCCAGACCGGTTTCCGTGCCGCGGTCCATCCGAAAGCCCGTTTTTATGAGCTGGACATCCGGGACCGGGCGGCGCTGGACGCCCTGTTTGAGAAAGAGAACATTGAGGGTGTGATCCACTTTGCGGCCTCCTCCCAGGTGGGAGAGTCCATGAGCGATCCCCTGAAATACTATGACAACAACCTGCATGGGACCATGGTGCTCCTCGCCTCCATGGTGGCGCACGGGGTGGATAAGATCGTCTTCTCCTCCACCGCCGCCACCTATGGAGAGCCTGAGCGGGTGCCCATCCTGGAGTCCGACCGGACCGAGCCCACCAACTGCTACGGAGAGACCAAGCTCTCCATGGAGCGGATGATGGGCTGGGTCTCCCGCGCCCACGGCCTGCGGTATGTGGCCCTGCGTTACTTCAACGCCTGTGGCGCTCACCGCTCCGGCGCCATCGGAGAGGCCCATGACCCGGAGACCCATCTGATCCCCCTGATCCTCCAGGTACCCAATGGACAGCGGCCCTGCATCAAGGTCTTCGGCGAGGACTATCCCACTCCCGACGGGACCTGCATCCGGGACTATATCCATGTCTCCGATCTGGCCCAGGCCCACATTCTGGCACTGGACTACCTGATCCGGGGCGGCGAGAACAACGTGTTCAACCTGGGCAATGGCGTGGGCTTCTCCGTGCGGGAGGTCATTGAGTGCGCCCGGAAGGTGACGGGGCATCCCATTCCCGCCGAGATGGCGCCCCGCCGTTCCGGCGATCCCGCCCAGCTCATCGCCTCCTCTAAAAAGGCCATGGAGGTCCTGGGCTGGAAGCCGGAGCAGAACGATCTGGAGACCATCATCGCCTCGGCCTGGAACTGGCACAAGAGCCATCCCAACGGATTCGGGGAGGGCTGAGCCATGGAGGTGAACGAGGCCATTCAGGCCCTGGTGGATTACGCCGTGCGTACCGGCCTCATTGGGGAAGAGGAGCGGGTCTGGGCGGTGAATTCCCTGCTGGAGGGACTGAAGCTGGACAGCTGGACTGCGCCCCAGGCCCCGGTTCCGGAGCGGCCGCTGGCGGAGATCCTGGAGGTGCTGCTGGACGACGCCCATGCCAGGGGAGTGTTGGAAGAGAACTCGGTGGTCTACCGGGATCTCTTTGACACCATGCTCATGGGACGGCTCACGCCCCGGCCCGGCCAGGTGGTGGAGCGCTTCCGCGCCCTGCGGGCGGAGAGTCCCCAGGCGGCCACGGACTGGTACTATACCTTCAGCCAGGATACCAACTACATCCGGCGGGACCGCATCGCCCGGGATATGCAGTGGAAGGTGCAGACGGAATACGGTGCGCTGGACATCACCATCAACCTCTCCAAGCCGGAGAAGGACCCCCGGGCCATCGCGGCGGCCCGGGAGCTGCCCGCCTCGGACTATCCCCGGTGCCTCCTGTGCCGGGAGAACGAGGGGTATGCGGGCCGGGTCAACCATCCGGCTCGGCAGAACCACCGGGTGGTACCGGTCACCATCAACGACTCCCCCTGGTATTTGCAGTACTCCCCCTATGTCTATTATCCGGAGCACTGCATCGTATTCAACGGCGCGCATGTCCCCATGAAGATCGACCGGGCCTGCTTTGCCAAGCTGCTGGACTTTGTGGGACAGTTCCCCCACTACTTTGTGGGCTCCAATGCAGACCTTCCCATCGTGGGCGGCTCCATCCTGGCCCATGACCACTTCCAGGGCGGGCACTATGCCTTCCCCATGGAGAAGGCCCCGGTGGACCGGGAAGTGGAGTTCCCCGGATTCCCGGATGTCAAGGCGGGGATCGTCCGCTGGCCCATGTCGGTACTGCGCATCACCTCCGCCCGGCCGGAGCGTCTGGTGGAGCTGGCCGACCGGATCCTCACCTCCTGGCGGGGATATACCGATGAGGCGGCCTTTGTCTTTGCCGAGACCGAGGGAGAGCCCCACAATACCATCACGCCCATCGCCCGGCGCAGAGGGCAGGCCTATGAGCTGGACCTGGTCCTGCGCAACAACATCACCACGCCGGAGCACCCGCTGGGGGTCTACCATCCCCATGCGGAGCTGCACCACATCAAAAAGGAGAACATCGGCCTGATCGAAGTGATGGGGCTGGCCGTGCTGCCCGCCCGGCTGAAGGCTGAGCTGGCGGCGGTGGCCGACCACCTGGTACAGGGGACCAGTCTGCGGGAGGACTCCCTCACCGCCTCCCATGCGGAGTGGGCCGAGGGATTCCGGCATAAATATGCCTCCTTTACAGCGGAAAACGCCCTAGGGCTGGTGGAACAGGAGACCGGACTGGTCTTTGCCCGGGTGCTGGAGCACGCGGGGGTCTACAAGCGCTCTCCCGAGGGACAGGAGGCCTTCCTCCGCTTTATAAGGCAGGTGTAATACATGACACAGTGGATTTCCGCCCCCTTTGGTGTGACGGCCGCCGGAGAGGCGGTCACGTGCTGGACGGGGCGCTGCGGGGACTATACCGTACAGGTGCTGACCTACGGGGCGGCCCTTCGGTCCTTCCGGGTGCCCGCTCCCGAGGGAAGCCGGGACATCCTGCTTGGCTTTGACACGCTGGGAGACTATGAGGCACAGGACAAGTATATGGGGGCGACCGTGGGGCGCGTAGCCAACCGGATCGGAGGGGCCTCCTTTGTTCTGGAGGGCCACACCTACCCCCTGGCGGCCAACAACGGCCCCAACTGCCTCCATGGAGGAGTGCGGGGGTTTGACCGGGCGGTGTGGACGGCCCGGCTGGAGGGGGAGGAGCTCCTCCTCACCCACCACAGTCCCGATGGAGATGAGGGATTTCCGGGGGGCTTGGAGGTGGAAGTGCGCTATGGCCTGGACGAGGCGGGCGCGCTCTCCATCACCTATCAGGCCCGAAGCGACCGGGATACCCTGTGCAGCCTGACCAACCACAGCTATTTCAATCTGGCCGGACACGGAGCGGGAACATTGGAAGGACAGTCCATCTGCGTCCATGCCGATGCCATCACGGTCACGGATGGGGACAGCACCCCCACTGGGGAGCGGCTGGCGGTGGACGGAACCCCCTTCGACCTGCGGGAGAGTGTCCCATTCCTGGAGGGGCTGGCAAAGGCCCATCCGCAATTGGAACTGGGGAAAGGATATGACCACAATTTTGTGCTTCATGACCTTCCGGCTGGTCCGCTGCGTACTGCGGCGGAGGTGACGGGACATGGGCTGCATCTGACCTGCCGGACCACACAGCCGGGCCTCCAGCTCTACACGGCGAACTATCTCGCCGGTGAGCGTGGAAAAGAGGGAGCCGTCTACGGTCCGCGCAGCGCCTTCTGCCTGGAAGCGCAGGGCTGGCCGGACGCCATCCATCACCCGGATTTTCCAAGTATCGTCCTCCATCGGGGAGAGACCTACCGACAGTGTACGGTCTATCAGGTGGAGAAAAGCAGATAACCGAAGAAAAGCGGAATGTGTATCCCAACGATACACTTTCCGCTTTTTATATGGGAAAACGAGCTGAGCCCTGTGCCGCACCGGCACAGGGCTCAAGAGAGGGGAAGGAGGACGTTAAGCGGGGATATCCTCCATCAGAGAGATGATAGAGCTTTCGGGGGCGTCCGTTTTGGGAGCCTCTTTTTTAAAGCGCTTGAACACGATGCTGCCCAGGAAGCCAGCCAGAGAGCCGCCCAGCGCGGCCAGGACCAGCGCCAACACCACGGTCTGAGGATCGTTGAAGGCAAAGGGAGCCAGGAGGCCGGGGATGGGGGAGGCGGTGCCGGGGGCGTTGTTCACGATGCCCAGCATGGCGGCTGCGATACCGGCCAGTCCGCCGCCGAAGAAGTTGGAGCCGTAGATGGGAATGGGATTGCGGGTGATGATGGGAGCCTGAGTCAGGGGCTCCAGCATGACGGCAATGATGTTGCTCCGGTCACCCAGGTGGAGACGGGCAAAGATCAGACCGTTGGTGAACGAGCCGCCGAAGCAGGCGATGGCCGCAATGCCCATGGGAAGACCGGTGAGGCCCAGCATGGCAGTGAGAGCCATGGAGCTGAGGGGAGAAGTGCAGATCATCTTGATGATGCCGCCCAGCAGGAAGCCCATCAGGAGGGGAGACTGCTCAGTGGCAGCGGTGATCATAGTGCCAATGTAACCCATGGCGCTGTTCACGACAGGGTCGGCGGCAAAGGCGACCAGACGGGCAATGGGAGCCAGCATCAGGGCGCCCAGGATCACATCCAGGCCAGCGGGGAGATACTTTTCAATCAGGGGAGAGAGGAAACCGACCAGATAGCCGGCCACAAAGCCGGGCAGGATACCATATCCGCCCACGGCCACGCCGGCGACGACGGCGAAAATGGGATTGGCACCCATGCCGATCGGAACCAGGATGGCAGCGGCTACACCGCCCATGCTGCCGGACATACTGCCGACTTCGCCGAGAAAATCAATGCCGATCAGATTACCGGAAATATATTTGTGGATGGCCTCCACCAGGAAGGTAGCCACGGCCGCGTTGGCCAGACCGGACATCGCCTGAGAACCCTTGGGCGCCTTCATGCTGAACAGAGAAAAACCGGCCAGTGTCAGCAGGAGCAGGCCCATACCGAGAAGAATCGTTGTCATAGACGCTCGCACCTCCGTCGTCTGTTTGGGTGGTAACTTCTTGTTGTACTCAGTTTATAGAAGAGTTTCATAAAACAACAGGAAGTAACAGAAAGAAAACTATAAAATATGACGGTAGATGGAACTTTGTAAGAGTTATCAAAAAGTGATGGGGGGTGTTTTGTGCAAATAGCAGATAAAGTAATCTGGATTAGAAGAAAAAAGGGAAAAACGAGTAGAAAATCAAGTCATATAATGAGAAAGAATTAAAAAAGATGAAAAATGGCGCATGAAAAAGTAACAAAAAAATACGCCTTCCGGCAACGGGCCGAAAGGCGTAAAGGATCAGCGACCAGCACACAGGGCGGCCAGTGCATAGAGAAATTTTTTGACCGAGACACGTCCGTGGACGGTGGTCTTTCCGCGGATACAGTCCATTTCCCGGCGTACCTGCTCAAAGTGGTAGAGCGTGCCGGCGTACTCCGTAAAGGTATCGTTGGAATAATCCTCAATCCCCAGGTTGGCCAGATTCACCATGCCAGCCATGGCAGCCCGGCGGATGCGCTGCTCCATGGCCTTGGGGGAATCGCTGAACCGGTCGCAGAGCTGCGCCACGGTCAGCTGTTCCTGCTGTCCCTGGGAGGAGAGGAGATACCCAACGACCTGAGAGATGTCCCGGCAGGCGGGATCACCGCTGATGCCAATGCGATGGAGCACGGCATTGAGCGCGGATTGCTGCCGCTCGCTGTTGTCGGGAGGCGGCGTTGGGGCGGGAGAGATCCCGGCGGGGGCGCCGCCCTGGAGAAGAGAGCGCATTTGGTCCATGGTGCGGTCCATGGTCAGGAGTTTTCCCACCTTGCGCAGGACGCTGACCACCTCGATGCTGTTGACCGGCTTGGAGAGAAAGAAGTCCACGCCGGCCGAATAGGCCTCTGCCACCATATCCTTGGAGGTGACCTGGGAGAGCATGACAAAGCGCAGGTCCGGATAGCGGCTGCGGGCCTGACGGACAAACTCGATGCCGTCCATTCCGGGCATGAGAAGATCCACCAGAACGATATCCGGACGCATATAGCGCAGGTCCTCCAGCGCGTCCAGACCGCTGGCCGCGCTGCCGATCACGCTGCCGGAGTCGCTGTCTTCAATGATCATACGCAGGATATTGAGCGTGGCGGAATCATCATCAATCAGATAGAACAGCATGCTGTGTTCCCTCCAGTTCCCGCATGGGTATGCGGATGGTAAACAGGGTGCCTCCGTTCTGGGACGAGACCTGAATGGTTCCATGGAGTTCCTCCTCCACCAGGTCCTTGACGATGGTGAGGCCAAGCCCTCGGTTGATCTCCCCTGTGGTATAGTTGATTTTGCTGGAAAAGCCCGGGGTAAAGATCTGCGCCATGCGCTGAGGCGGGATGCCGCCGCAGTCATCCTCTACGGTAAAGAGGAAATCGTCCCCCTCCCGCCGCTGGGTCAGCGTGAGATGGGCGGTATGGCCGGTCCCCGCGGCCTCCAGTGCATTGTTGAGCAGATTGCGGAAAATAGACATGAGATAGTGGTGCTGTGTGGTGTAGAAATTGTCAGAGAGAGAAGTGGTGCACACCACTTCTTTGCCGCAGGCCTGGGCGGTGCGCTCCACACTGTGGGTCAGAATGGAGAACAATTCCTCCAGCTCCATACCGGGGATCGTGGAGGCGCGCTCCAGCGCCTCGGAGATGCCGCGCATGATGAGGAAATATTCCTTCTTCACCTCGTGAATGTCCTTGGCGATGGTGAGGGCCGTCCCGGCGGTCTCCTCATCCGCGCCGCCGGCGCGGAGCTGACTGTACAGACGATAGGCGGCGTTCATGGTATTCTCGATAAGGGCCGTTCCCTTGTCCATCCAGGCTACCTCACTTTTGAGGGTAGCCGTCATGAGCAAAAGACGCTGGTAGCGCTCTGCATCATCCCGGCGCAACACCTGAAAGCCGTAGTTGTCCAAAGTGCGGATGATCAGAAAGGCGAAGAGCGAACGGCCGATTCCCACCGCCAGCAGCTGAAGCAGCAGGGACGGGGAAAAGACGCCCCACCCCAGGCGGATGAGCAGCTCCACAAAATTGGCACATACGTCGATCCCCACCAGCGGGAGGCAGAGCTTGGCGCGGAAGGGATGGAAGGAACAGCATCTGGCATACAGATCAAAGAGCAGGCCGTAGGTGAGATAGAAAAAGATTTCGGGTGCGTGGGCCGGAATACATCCCTGGAGGGAAAACGTGGTCACTCCCTGGATCAGGCAGCGCAGCAGAAAGACACCGGGCGCAGCCAGCGCGGCGGTGGGGAAGAGGGGGATATCCGGCGTCAAAAAGAGAAGGACCGGCAGGAGAATGACGGCCACGGAGATATTGAATTCCTGCGTAAAGAGGTTGATGGAGATCTGGGAGGCCAGAGCCACCAGAAGTGCGCTGGCTACCCAGGGACGGCGGATCAGCTTGGAAGTATGCTCCATAATATGACACCTGCCACAAATTCAAACTGATTTGATTGGATGAAGTGTACAAAAGAAGGGGCGCATAACCGGACAATTAAGTTATATCTTTCATGATACCGCACTTTTATGGATTTGTACACTGGGGAATTCCCCTCTTTATGGCAGCGGGTCAATAAAAGGAGAACGGCGGTCTGCGGCGAATGCCGCGGACCGCCGCAGAGATCAAGGGCGCAGGACCATGGTAAGGTCTACATGTTCCGGGTGGAAAAAGATATCGCAGAAAGCAACCGGAACATCGGACAGATCGTAAAAAACCTCCTGCCAATTGAATAAGACGGTGCCGGAGGGAAGCTGGAGGGCCCTACAGGCGTCCTCCTCACAGCGGCACCCCAGGTGGGTGGCATAGTAGGCAAAATCCCGACCGCAGTAGGTGCGGATCCAGGGGAAGAGGGAAGCGTCTGTGGAGAGGGGCTCCGGCTGGCGCTGGAGCATCTCCTCCGGAATGGAGGTGCGGCAGAAGAGCATGGGACGCTCCCCCACGGAGTAGAGCCAATCCAGCTCATAGACCGTGGTACAGGGGACCGGAAAACGGCGGCGCATCACCTCGCGGCAGGGGACATAGCCGCTGCGCAGGGTCTGGCAGACCACCGGACCATCTCCCGTGTCCAGAAGTTTGGAAAAATCGGAGGTCAGATCCATACGATAACGGAGCTGGGAGACCGAGGGGTGGGCAAAATTTCCCTTCCCGTGCCGGCGGGTCAGATAGCCCTCCTGCAGCAGGGCCTGGGTGGCCTCCCGCACGGTGGAGCGGCTGACCCCCAGCTTGCGGGTCAATTCCTCCTCCGGCTCCAGCTGATTTTCGCCGGCTTTCATACCGTGGATCTGATCCAGCAGATAGGTATAGGTGTGGGACCAGAGGCGTTGGGATTTGGGCATAGGGTTCCTCCTTGCAATGGGAACAGGACAGTTACAGGGGGCGGATGGCGGCGGTGTACTGGTCCAGATCCCAGGCACAGGTGTCCCGGGTGACCAGTTCTGCGACCGTCTCACCCACGACGGCGGAGACCACCGCCGAGCTCTTGAAGCCGGCGGCCAGGATCAGGCCGGGCACAGGAGCCTTTCCAAAGATGGGCTCATTGTTGGGCGTGTAGGGGGAGGCGGTGACCCAGCCCCGCAGGATAGAGACCGGCTCCAGGGCGGGAAAGAAGTGCAGGACCTTTTCCCGGATGTTCCGGCAGTGCTCCATCGAGGTACAGTCCTGACCGGCCTCGTCCACCGCGGTATGGGGCTTGGTGGTCTCGGCCAGAAGGATGTTGCCGTAATGGCTCTGTCCAATGCAGAGAGAGGTGACCGCCTTCTCCGGGTTGTGGGCCTCCGCAAAGAAGGCAGCGGAGGAGTAATAGGTCTTGAGGAAGGGCTGGATGGCCTCGGTCACGAAGGCCTCGGCCTTGACGGAGTAGACCGGGACGTCCAGTCCCGCGGTGGCGCAGAGGGGGCGGGTGCCCGCGCCGGAGGTCACGATCACGTGCTCGGCCCGTACCGTGGTGCCGTCTGCCAGCATGACGCCGGTGCAGATTCCGCCCTCCACCAAAAGGGAGGAGACGGTGGAAAACTCCCGGACCTCCAGGCCATATCTGCGGCCCTGGCGTACAAGGGCATATTGATAGTGGAAGGGATAGACGCGCCCCTGCTCAAAATAGCTGGCCGCCAGCACGGTGCCGGGCGCCAGGTTGGGCTCGGCCTCCTGAAGGGCGTCGCCCTCCAGCCAGTACACATCCAGCCCCGCCTCTTTCTTTTCCTGGAAGAGCCGCTCCAGCTCGGGGAGATGCTCCTCGGACTCCGCGCCGATGAGAGAGGGGTAGGACTGGTATCCGATGTCACAGCCCAGCTCCTCGGTCATGGTCTTCATGCGGGCGAAACCGGCCAGGGTGAGCTCATAGCTCTGCCCCATGGAGGCGTCCTGGACCTGGACATTGCCGAAGTTGGCGCCCGAAGCCCCACGGCTGATCTCCTTCTCCTCCAGCAGGAGGGTGGGGACGCCGGCCTTGGCGAGAAAATAGGAGCAGGCGCAGCCGAAGTAGCCGCCGCCGATCACAATGGCGCCATATTTATTCCGCATCGTCGTCCCTCCCTAATGTATCCACCCCGCAGGGAACCGTGGGGAAGCGGGGCTTGTCGGCCTGAATGGTCTCCGGAGTCTGAATGCCCTGACTCATGAGGATCTGCTGGATGAGGCGGCCGCAGGTGCGGCCCTGGCAGGCCCCCATGCCGGCCCGGGTGGCCCGCTTGATGCTGGCCACCGTGTGGCAGCCGTCGGCGATGGCCTGGAGGACGTCGGCCTTTGTGACCTCCTCACAGCGGCAGATGATGATATCGCGGTCTTCCATTCAGCGTTCCTCCCTTCTCAGCCGCCGGAGAAAGCGGACTTGATCCCGATACTCGGCGGGGATGACCAGTGTGACCAGTGCGGTGCGGTTGAAGGCGGGGCGCTGGTCCACCGACTGGACTACAGCGGGACAGACCTCCTTGCCCAGCCGGTCCACCGCCACTACCTCCTGCCCCGGAACGGGGAGGGGGCGGTACTCATAGGGGAAGGTAATGGAGGCCTTGCCGTCGCCCAGGTCGGGGACCTGGAAGAAGATGGCCTGTCCGGGACAGGCGGCCACGCAGAGCTTGCAGCCCACGCACTTCTCCGGATCGAATTCCGGGCGGCTGTTGAGGGTGGACTTGACGATGGCCCCGGTCTTGCAGACCGTGGTGCAGGGGTTGCAGGGGATCTCCTGGCAGCACTCCAGGAGGGCAAAGCCCCGGGACGGCTGATTAGACATGACAGGCGCCTCCTTTCTCCATGATGCGCTCCTTACAGGCCAGGCGGCGGGCGGCGTGGGCTCCGCTGCGGAGGGAGCGCAGACTCTCCTGGAGCTCCTCCATCCGCGCCTGGGCGTGGAGTGCGGTATAGCCCAGGGAGACGGCGGCGTGGATACCGGCCAGACGCCCCTCCTCCAGGGCGGTGTTGGCCTCTTCCACTCCGGCCAGGTCGCCGCAGACATAGACGTTGGGATCGGAGCTGCGCATCCAGGCGTCGTGGACCGGGAGGATGCCCCCCAGCGCCCCCTCATAGGTAGTGCGGCAGCGGAACATGGAGGCCAGCTCTGTGCGGGGATTGAGGCCCACAGCCAGCAGGATGGTATCCACGGGGATGGTCTGCTCGGTGCCGGGGATGGGGCGGAACTTCTCGTCCACCTGCGCGATGACGGCCTCCTCCACCCGGTCGGTGCCCCGGGCCTCCACCACAGTGTGGGAGGTATAGACCGGTACGCCCGCCCGCTGGATCTTTCCGGCGTGGACCAGATAGCCGGTGATCTGGGGCGCAGCCTCCACCAGGGCACGGACCTCCGCCCCCGCCTGCATGAGCTGGTAGGAGACGATGAGTCCCACGTTGCCCGAGCCCACCATGAGGATGTTCTTGCCCACCAGGGTGCCGTGGACATTGCTGAAGGTCTGGGCCGCTCCCGCCGTCATAACGCCGGGGAGGGTCCAGCCGGGGAAGGCCAGGGCATTCTCCTTGGCGCCGGTGGCCAGGATGACCTTTTTGGCCTCCACCGCCTCCACCTTTCCCTGGTGGAGAATGGAGACGCAGCCGTTGTCCATCCGACCCAGGGCGCGGGTGTCCAGCAGGGTCTCCACACCCAGGTCGTTGGCCTCCTGGAGCAGGATATCCGCGATCTGGAATCCCCGGGTGCCCGCATAGTGAGCCCCGGAGCCGAAAAACTTGTGGATCTGCTTGTAGAGCTGACCGCCAGCCTTGGTGTTCTCGTCCACCAGCAGGACCTTGGCCCCGCAGCGGGCGCCCTCGATGGCGGCCCCCAGACCGGCCGGTCCGGAGCCGATGACCAGAAGATCCGTCGTTCTCACAGGACACCCACCTTTCCGAGCCCGTGCTGGGTCTCTATGACCATGCCCTCCTCCAGCGGAGTGGTGCAGGAGCGGACATTGGGCTTTCCGTTAACCACCACAACGCAGTCGTTGCACTGGCCGATGCCGCAGAAGAGACTGCGGGGCTGGCCGGTTTTATGGGTATGCCGGAAGACCGAGATGCCGTTATCCAGCAGAGCCGCGGCGATGGGCTGGCCGGCCAGACCGGTGAGGGTGCGTCCGTCAAAGGAAAAGGTGACCGGAGTCCGGCTGGGATAATCCACGATGGGGTGTTCCTCGATATGCTGAGACATGACCGTGTGACCTCCTTCGCATGTTAGCGTACAACTTGTACGTACAACTGAGGACATTATAAGACATACAGGGAAAAAGCGCAAGGGGAAAGCGAAGAAAAAGCGAAAAACTACACTCCGGCGTTTGAACTTCCTCTTGTATCGCGCCGTTTGCGGTGGTACACTAGAGGAAAGCCGGTTTCCGGACCACTCCCACAAGAGGAGCGATCCCTCTGCATGGATGCGGAGGAGAGGCGGTCCGCCGGTCTGGATCATCCATTTTCTAAGGAGGAATTTCCCATGAAGATCATTGTTACCGAGAAGGCGCCCGGCGCCATCGGCCCCTACTCTCAGGGCTATGAGACCAACGGTCTCGTCATCACCTCCGGCCAGCTGCCCGTGGACCCCGCCACCGGCGCCATGCCCGAGGGCATTGCCGCTCAGGCCGAGTGGAGCTGCAAGAACGTGGGCGCCATTCTGGAGGCCGGCGGCGTGGGCTTTGACAAGGTGATCAAGACCACCTGCTTCCTGGCTGACATGGCTGACTTTGCCGCCTTCAACGAGGTGTATGCCAAGTACTTTACCTCCAAGCCCGCCCGCAGCTGCGTGGCCGTGAAGGATCTGCCCAAGGGCGCTCTCTGCGAGATCGAGGCCATTGCCGAGAAGTAAGCAGAGAAATTATTGAATACTCTGCCATGCGGTGTGACGGTATTTGCGGTCACACCGCATTTTTTATGTACAAGACGGCCAAGGGCGCCTTGAAGTTTTCCGCAGGGAACGGGATGATGATTTACCGCCGCGCTGCCTTGTGGTATACTCAAAGAGATCAAAGCGGAAAGGATGAGGCAGATGCTGCGCGTGGGAATACTGGGAGCGGGAAAAATCGCCGGAATCATGGCAAGGACCCTGCGGGAGATGGAGAACGTCCAGGCCTGGGCGGTGGCCTCCCGGGAGAGGGAGCGGGCGGAGGAATTTGCCCGCACCTATGGAATCGAGCGGGCCTATGGTTCTTACGAGGAACTGGTGGAAGATCCGGCGGTGGATCTGATCTATGTGGCCACGCCCCACTCTCACCACGCGGAACACTGCCTGCTCTGCATCGAGCACGGAAAGCCGGTGCTCTGTGAAAAGGCATTCACCGCCAATGCAGCCCAGGCCCGACAGGTCCTGGCAAGGGCGGAGGAGCGGGGCGTCTTTCTCACTGAGGCCATCTGGACCCGCTATATGCCGTCCAGAAGGATGATCGACGATCTGATCGGTGAGGGCGCCCTGGGAGAGGTGGTCTCCCTCACCGCCAATCTGGGTTATCCCCTCACCCATGTGGAGCGGATCATGGAGCCCGCTCTGGCCGGAGGGGCCCTGCTGGACATTGGGATCTATCCGCTGAATTTCGCCAGTATGGTGCTGGGAGATGAGGTGGAGGATGTCACCTCTGCCTGTGTCAAGACCTCCACCGGGGTGGATGCCCAGAGCTCCATCGTACTGCGCTACCGGGATGGGAAGATGGCCACCCTGCATACCACTGTACTGGCGGCAACGGAGCAGTATGGCATCATCTATGGCACGAAAGGCTATCTGATCGCCCACAACATCAATAACATTGACCGTATCTCCCTCTTTGGGCCCGACCGGTCGCTCCGGCGGGAGATCACGGTGCCCAAACAGATCACCGGATATGAGTATGAGGTGGAGGCCTGCCGCCGGGCCCTGGAGACGGGAGCCCTGGAGTGCCCTGAGATGCCTCACGCGCAGACCTTGTGTATGATGGAGCAGATGGACGCTTTGCGCCGGGACTGGGGCGTGCGTTACCCCTTTGAATGAGACAAACTCCCGGAACGGGCAGGAACGGATCGAGCAGGAGGAACGAGTTTGAACATCAAGGAAATTGCAAAACTGACCGGCGTATCCGTCGCCACAGTATCCCGCAGCATCAACCAGCCGGAGAAGGTGTCGCCGGAGACCAGAGAGCGCATCCTGAAAGTAATCCGGCAGCTGGACTATGTTCCCAATCCATCGGCCCAGAGTCTCTCGACCGGCCAGACCAGGACGGTGGCCTGTGTGGTGCCCACACTGCGCAACGAGTTCTTTAACCAGCTGGTGGAGGGCTGCCAGAAGGTGCTGTTACAGGCCAACTATAAACTGCTGATCTACTCCCAGAGCAGTATGCCGGGCCAGGAGCGGCCGGATAACCGGAGCGTGGACGGCATGGTGATCTATGTCTCCGACTTCTCCGGCAGCGAAGAGGTAAGAGAGTACCTGCAAAATGTCAAGGTGCCCTATGTATTGATCGGAAATCCGGAGCAGATGGGGCTGGACGGACCGGTCACCTCGGTCTATATGGAGGACTACGAGGGGGTGCAGATGGCGCTGCGCTACCTCTATGCCGAGGGGAACCGGATCTTTGGCGTTCTGGCCGCCACCGAGGACACCTTCATTGGACGGAGGAGAGCGCAGGCGGTACGGGACTTCTTTGAGGAATATCCGGACTGTCTGTGCCGGATGCAGTTCGTGTCCTACGGTGACCAGCTACGGCAGTCTGTGGAGTGTACCCGGCGGCTGCTGGAGCAGGGGGAGCGTCCCACCGCCATGATCACCTTCAACGATATGATGGCTGTGGGGGCACTGAGATGCCTCCACAGCGGCGGCATCCGGGTGCCGGAGGAGATGGAGCTGATCGGCTTTGACGACATCCCGCTGGCCAGCTATTTTACACCGGCCCTCTCCACCGTAGCGGTGCCCAACCGGCGGCTGGGAGAAAAAGCGGCCGAGCTGCTGCTGCGGAGACTCTCCACCGGGCATGAGATGGCCCAGTGCGTGCTCTATCCGGTGGAACTGCGGCTGCGGGAGAGTACAAAAAATCTCGTGAACAGCGGCGACCTGTAAAACAGGTCGCCGCTCCGCGTGTCGAAAAACTTCGACACGCTTCTCAAAAATGCAGGCATTTTTTCGAGGGGATGCAGGCCGCCGCGCGCGTGCCCTTTTGGGGCACACACTTACGGCCTGAGCAGAGTGTTTTCCGACGTACATGCCGCCGGAAAACACGATTTTGACTCTTTTCCGCCGTCTGCGGACGGCGGAACTCTGCGAGGCTCTTGCAGCGAAAATCGTCGAAATACACTTTATCGACAGTCTGGCAGCGGCGACCTGTAAAACAGGTCGCCGCTGTTTTTGTGCATAACGCATAGAACTGACCGGAAGATTTAAAACAGGTTTACCAATCTTACAAAAAAGTCTGGATTTTTCCATGGGAATGTGCTACTATACATACGACGGATGTAACCGTTTACAGAAACCGATTACAGTATAGGAGGAGAAATCCATATGGGGACCATCAAGAGAATGAATCATATTTTCCGGGAAGACGGCAACGCCATCATCACAGCCTTTGACCACGGTGTCAATTCCGGCCCCATGCGTGGAATCGAGCATCTGGATCAGGCCCTCAAGACCGTGATCGATGCCGGTACCGACGCGGTGATCCTCAACATCGGTATGGCCCGGAAATATGAGGCTCTGCTGGGCCGCACCGGCCTGATCGTCCGGGCGGACTTCCCCTGTACCGACTATGCCAGAGGGGCACACGACAGCATCCTGTGCGTGGCGGTGGAAGAGGCGGTCAAGGTGGGCGCCGACGCCGTTCTCTTCAACGGCGGTCCCGATATCTCCGGCGAGGACATCGAGCTGGAGCGCACCATGATCCGCATCATCAGCACCCTGCGCCGGGAGTGTGAGCAGTACGGCATGCCGCTGCTGGCCGAGATGGTGCCCGGCGGCTTCAACCCGCCCCAGGAGTATATCAACATTGACAGCCTGAAGCTGGCGGCCCGCGTGGCGGCAGAGGCCGGCGCTGACTTCCTGAAGATGCCCTACCGGCCCGGCTATGAGGAGGTCGTGCAGGGATGCGAGGGGCTGCCCATCGTGGTGCTGGGCGGTGCCAAGACCAATTCGCAGGAGCAGTTCTTTGCCAATATCGACGACGCCATGAAGTGCGGCGCCCACGGCGTGGCCATCGGCCGGAACATCTGGGGCCACGAGCATCCCGACCGGGTGATCAAGCTTCTCAAGGGCCTGATCCATGAGGGGGAGAATCTGGAGACCGCCATGGCGCATCTTGGATAAAACCGTGATATGAGACCAGGGGGGAGCGGTTTTACCGCTTCCCCCTGCTGTATCTGTTTGGCGGTGTTCAAAGGAAAAGAGAGGTGTCCGAATGACACAGACCTATTTGCTCGGCATTGATATTGGTACCAGCAGCATCAAAACGGTGCTGATGGACGGTACCGGGAGACGCCGGGCCCAGCATACCCATTGTTATGAGACCATCCAAAGCCAGCCGGGCTATGTGGAACAAGACCCGGATGGCGCGTGGTGGACCGGGACCCGGGCGGGAATCGCCGCCTGTCTGGAGCAGTCGGGGATCCACCCCTCCGAGATCGCCGGCATCTGTGCCAGCGGTATGGTGCCCAACCTCTGTCCTCTGGATCGGGAGGGGAGACCGGTGCGGCCGGCCATCCTGTACCGGGACAACCGGGCCATTGAGGAGGCCGCCTGGCTCCAGGAACATCTGGGCTGGGAGAGCAATTTGCAGGACGTCACTCCCAAGCTGCTCTGGATCAAGCGCCATGAGCCCGAGGCCTATGGGCGGATCGAGATGGTGCTCAACGCCCACTCCTATATCGCCTTCCGACTGACCGGCGTATATAGTGCCGACCACGATATTGCGGCCATCTTCGGCGGGGTATATGAGGAGAAGCGCCATGTCTGGCTGCCGGAGCGCATGCGGGAGGCGGGACTGGACCCCAAGGTACTGCCTCCCCTCTGCTGGCCCATGGATGTGGTGGGTACCGTCACACAACAGGCCGCCGAGGAGACCGGACTGGTACCGGGCATCCCGGTGGTGGCTGGAACGGGAGATTCCTACACCATCCTGGTGGGCACCGGTACCGTGGATGCGGGCGAAGGCCTCATCTACCTGGGGACCGCGGGCACTTTTCTGGGCCTGGAGCGGTCTCTGGACGACCAGGTGGGAAGCTGCCCCTTCATCACCGGCGGTGCGCGCTTTCTGGGGAATGTGCTCACGGGTGGGGAGATCACCCGGTGGTTCCGGGACTCCGTGCTGCTGCGTGAGGTGAGCTATCAGACCCTGGAAGAGGCGGCCAACGCCGTGGCCCCGGGGGCAGACGGGCTGTTCGCCCTGCCCCATCTGCTGGGCGAGCGTACGCCCCTGGCAAACCCCCTGGCCAAGGGAGTGCTCTTCGGCCTGACCAACGCCCATACGGCGGGACATATGTACCGTGCCCTCCTGGAGGGTGTGGCCTATGCCCTGCGGGACTCCTATGAGAGCAGCGCCCTGCCTCTGAGCCGCCTGGTCATCAGCGGGGGAGGGAGCAACTGCCTACTCTGGCGGCAGATCATTGCCGATGTACTCAACCAGGAGCTGACCTACCTGCCCCAGGGAGACAATGCCATGGGCACCGCCTATCTGGCGGGGCGCGGGCTGGGACTCTTTGACAGCTTCCGCATCGTGCGGGACCGCTGGCTGGGGGATGGGGAGCGCATCGTACCCAACCCGGCGGAGGTGGAGCGCTATGACCGGAGATTTGCCTATTATCAGTCCCTCAACGCCCTGTGCCGGCCGGCTTTTGAGGAACTGGCCCGGCTTGATTTGAGATAAGGAAGAGGGAGGCGCGCACAATGAAGATTGCCGCATTTGTCAGCAGTTCCAGCCATCACGGCAACACCGCCACAGCGGTACAGAAGTTTCTCGAGGGCGCCCGGGCGGCCGGCGCGGAGACCGAGATCTACTATCTCCACGACTATGATATGAAGCCCTGCCGGGGGTGCCGTGCCTGTGAGAAGACTGGGACATGCGTCATCAAGGGGGACGATATTCCGCTGCTTCACGAGGCCATCCGCTCGGCAGACGCCTATGTGCTGGCTACCCCCACTTTCTATGGAGATATTACGGGGGCATTCAAGGTCTTTGTGGACCGGTGCTATCCCTTTGTGGACATCTGGAAGGATGAGGAGACCCAGCAGATGCGCTTTGGCAGCCGCAACAAAGAGCGGCGGCCCGGGGTGCTCATCGCCGTGAGCGGAAGCCACGGAGACATGGTGTTCGACAGCCATATGAAGGTGGGATATTTCTGCCTCAATGACCTGAACAGCTATCCCTGGCGGGAATTCTGCATCCCCTTTACCACCTGGAAGCCGGTGGCCGAGATGGAGGATGTGGTGGAAAAACTCTACCAGGGCGGGCAGGATCTGGTCCGCCACATGGAGAGCGGGGAAGGGGAGGACCTGGCGCGTACCGGCGCCTACTTCGCCCGCTATCGTGAACTGAAATACAACTGAGGAGGAGCATAGAGATGAAAAAGGCAGTCATTACCGCAAAAGAGACCGTAGAGCTTCAGGAATTTCCCATGCCGGAGATCCGGGAGGATCAGGTGTTGGTCAAGGTAAAGGCCTGTGGTCTGTGCACCTTTGAGCAGCGCTACTTTACGGGCGGCAAGGAGCAGTATCCCTTTAACGGCGGCCATGAGGTCTGCGGCGTGGTCGAGCAGGTGGGGAGCCGCGTGGCTTCCGGCATCCAGCCCGGCGATAAGGTGGTGGTAGCCGCCATCACCCGCTGCGGCGAGTGCTACTACTGCCAGAGAGGCATGGACAATATGTGCGCCAACGGCGGTGACAACCCTGAGCCCGATACCCTGTGGGGCCCCGGCGGACTGAGCGAGTACATGGTGGCCGAGGGCTATCAGGTCTACAAGGTCAGCGATGAGATCGACTTCTCCGTGGGCACCCTGGCTGAGCCTCTGGCCTGCGTGCTGCGCAGTGTACAGAAGGCCCATGTGACCTATGGCGATACCGTGGTCATCACCGGAGCCGGGATCATGGGTCTGCTCCATGTGAAGGTGGCCAAGCTGAGCGGGCTGAAGGTCATCATCACCGAGGTGGACGAGGCGCGGAAGGCCACAGCCCTGCGCCTGGGCGCCGACCGTGTGGTGGACCCCACCAAGGAGGATCTGCTGGCGGTGGTCCGGGAGATGACCGACGGCCGGGGCGTAGAGGCGGTCTTTTATACCGCGGGCGGCGCCAAGGCGGCCGAACAGGGCATCAATGCGCTGGCCAAGGGCGGCACCATCGTGTTCTATGGCGCGATCTATCCCAAGGGAACCATGAGCATTGACCCCAACAAGATTCACTATGATGAGATCAACTTCACCGGTCTGGTCTCCACCACCAAGGAGAGCTTCCGGGAGTCGGCCCGGATGCTGTCGGAGGGCCTCATCGATGTGCGGGAATTCATCAGCGAAGAGGTGCCCCTGGAGCAGATCGACTATGCCTTCCGCCGGGCGGTTTCGCCGGATACCTACCGCGTCATTGTACGGCTTTGATGGGAAAGGAGACACTTATGCGCGCACTGCTGAGAAACAGCGATACACCGCGGGATTTTGCCATGGGTGAGGTGCCCGAGCCGGTCACCCCGCCCGGTATGGTCAAGATCAAGGTGGCCTATGCCGGCATTTGCGGCAGTGATCTCCACATTTACCTGGGGCAGGAGAGCGGCCTGCCCCAGGGGATCCACGGGCATGAGTTTTCCGGCACCATCGCCGAGCTGGGCGAGGGCGTGAGCGGTTTTACAGTGGGACAGCGGGTGACGGCTGAGCACACCGCCTCTACCTGCGGACGCTGCGCCTACTGTAAGACCGGGCGCTATCAGCTCTGCAGCCATCGCCACTCCATCGGCTTTGATATTCCGGGGGCCTTTGCCGAGTATGTGCTGGTGGATCCCCAGTACATCCATCCCCTGCCCCAGGGGGTGAGCCTGAAGGCGGGCGCCCTGACCGAACCGCTGGCCTGCATCATCCACGCCGTGGAGCTGGTGGAAGTCAAGCCCGGCATGCCGGTGCTGGTGGTGGGACCCGGCCCCATGGGCTTTCTGGCTGCCCTGACCCTGCGGGCCTATGGTTGCCAGGTGGAGCTGCTGGGTACCCAGGTGGACCGGGAGCGGCTGGAGCGGGCCGACGCGGCCGGGATCTCCGTGCTGGAAGAGCTGCGGCCCGGGGCGTCTTATCCCCTGACGGTAGACTGCTCCGGGGCCCAGGGCGGCATCCGCAGTGCCATGAGCGCGCTGGAAAAGGGCGGCACCCTGCTCCAGGTGGGCATCGCCACCCGAGAGGTGACGCTGCCCTATGACCAGGTAGTCTATCGGGAGTGGAAGATCCAGGGGACCTTCTGCCATACCTGGAAGGACTGGCACCAGGCCCTGCGCCTGGAGGAGACTGGACGGCTGGACCTGAGCCCGGTGGTGACCGGCGAGGTGGAGCTGGAAGACTGGCAGTCCGCCTTTGAGGACCTTCTGGACAAAAAGGGCATGAAAACGCTCTTCCGCATCGGCGGAGAGGAGGCAGCACAATGAAAATGAGACAGATCCAGTTCGACGGCGTGGGAGAGCTGCGCCAGGTGGAACGGGAGATCCCGCCCCTCAAGGACACGCAGGTCCTGGTAAAAGTGGAGGCCTGCGGGCTGTGCACCTGGGAGCGCTATATCTATGCGGGGACCGAGAGCATGCCCTTCCCCTTTGTGGGAGGACATGAGATCGCCGCACGGGTGGTGGAGACAGGGGCCGCGGTCTCCTCAGAGATCCGGGTGGGCATGCCGGTGTCGGTGGCGAAATGGGTCCGCTGCAATCAGTGTGAGCTCTGCCGCCGGGGCTATGACAACCACTGTCTGGGAAACGACAAGCCTTCGGACAAGGGCTATTCCGGTCCGGGTGGCTTCTCGGACTATCTGGTGTGTGAGAGCTATGAGATCTTCCCCTTCCCGGAGGATGCCCCCATTCACTACGCGGCCCTGGCCGAGCCGGTGGCCTGTGTGACGAGAGCGGTCAACCGCCTGCGGAGCGTGACCGGGGATACCGTGGTGGTCGTCGGGGCTGGACTGATGGGCCTGCTCTTCCTCAAGCTGCTCAAGCTGCGCGGGTACAAGGTCATCGTGGTACAGCGCAGTGCGGCCCGGCGGGAGCGTGCAGCCAAGATGGGCGCCGATCTGGTGCTGGATCCCGGGGCGGAATACTGGCCCGAGCGGGTACGCCGGGAGACTGGCGGTATGGGGGCGGCCTCCGTCGTCTACACGGCGGGCGGCTCCGCGGCGGTCAATGAGTGTCTGGACGCCGCCCGGATCGGCGGGGACGTTATGCTCTATGCGCCCACCCATGAGGAACGGCCGCCGGTGGATCTGGATCTGGTCCACTTCAAAGAGCTGGTGCTGACCGGCGCAATTCGACATGACAAGGAGAGCTTCCGACAGGCCGTGCGCCTGCTGGGTAGCGGACAGGTGGAGTTTGGAGATCTGAATCTCCGCTTTGGCTCCATGGAGCATCTCCGGGAGGAGATGGAGCGGGCGGATACCGACCGGGAGATCCACCGCATTCTGCTCCGCTGGGAATAAGAAACAGAACCATAAAAACGGCGGGCGACCGCCGTTTTTATGGTATGGAAACCAAATGGATCACTTACAGAAAGGAGGAATCAGCGTGTGCTATTCACTCAATGAGCGGGCCTGCCGCATCATCGAGGAGAACATTCTGCCCCATCTGGACGCGCTGGGGGTACAAGTCCATGTACTGAAAAACGGAGCCACCGTGTTGGATATGGGGGTCTTTGCCAAGGGAGGCTGGATGGCGGCCAAGTATTTTACGCAGTCCAATCTGGGGGGATTGGGAGAGCTGACCTATGGGACCATGCAGGTGGGGAGCCATCGCCTTCCCACGGCGAATATCTTCGTGGACCGGGCGGCCGTGGCCGAGCTGGCGGCCCATGATGCCTTCCTCTACATCGAATATCAGGGGGTCAAGCGCTCAGTCTCCGGGCCACTGCGCTCCGTCACCGGAACGGATCACTTTGCCCAGGCGGTCTCCTACCGGGACCCGGCGCCCCGGAAGATCGTGGCCCATATCCAGATCGATGAGCTGCCCGATGAGGGGATGACCGAATTGATCGCCGGAGCCGTGGGACGGCATCCCAGAGATCTCTACCTGCTGGCCGCCCGGACGGGAACTCTGACCGGAGCGGCCCAGGTCTGCGCCCGCAATGTGGAGCAGAGCCTGCCCAGTCTGCTGGACCAGGGATTTCCCATCGACGCCATTGTACAGGCCTGCGGGAGCGCGCCCATCCCAGCGGTGGTGGACGATGAGCAGCTGGCCTATGGGCGGGTAAACGACGGCCTGATCTACGGGCAGGAGACCAACCTCTATGTAGACTGTGCGGATGAGGAGATCACCCGGCTGGAGACCATCCTGCCCTTCAACAAGAATGGGGATGTCTACGGGATTCCCTTTGAGACGCTCTTTGCCCGCTGTGATTATCTCTGGCGCAATGTGCCCCGGGAGTGGGATGCGCCCTGCCGGGTCAATTTCTTTAATCTGCGTACCGGGCATTCATTTTCGTACGGTGCCCTGCACCATGGCGTGTTGGAACAGGCCTTTTTGGGATCGAATGGAGGAAAGTAAGGATGGAATGGAGAGAAAAAGCAGCTCAGTGTTTTCAGAATCTGATCGAAGAGGCCGGCGCCAACCACTGCGCGGTACAAGAGCGGGAGCAGGGGACCTGGATCGATGCCGGATGGGACGTGCCCGGCGGCTGGATGGCGGCCAAATGTGTGCTGGAGGGCCTGAGCGGCGGCCGTGGACAGGTAAGCTATACCCAGCGGCAGATGGCCGACGGGATGCAGATACCGGCACTGGAACTCTTCCTGGATGACCCGGTGGGCACGGCCCGGGCCTTTCAGCGGGACGAACAGGGGATCTATGGCGTCCGGGGAGAAGAAGGATATGTGCTGGGTGTGACTGACCGCCCCCTGGCGGAAGAAAAGGGCTGGAAGGGAAATGTGGTGAGTGCAGGCCCCAACAGCCTGTTTACCGGCATTATGGAGGCTGCCGATCTGATGGCGCAGTGCGTGCAGGCCCTGGAGCGGGAAGGCGTATCCGAAATTCTGTGGGGATGGAGCAGCTGTCCGCTGGCGGCTATGACGCAGGATGTGGAGGAGACCCGCTGCCGCCGCCTGGAGATGGCAAAACGGCATACCGCCATTTCGCTCTGGGTGCGGGGAGAGGGTAGCGCCATCCGCCGGGCCATCGAGGGCATGGATATGGAAGAATTTTTTGTGCATGAACTTGTAACCGCTTGTACATATGGAAAAAGATAGTAATTTATCATCTAATGCAATATTTAATAAAAGATAGTTGATGTTAAGATATAAAATATTCTGCGATATTTATGCACTTAGTAGAAAAACACAAAAGTACCACAAAAAAGCGGAGGTAATACTTGCAAAGTGAACAGAAGTGTGGTACTGTAAATGCAACAAGAGTGTAACCGATTACAAAAAGCGCGAACGGAGGAGTTCAGAGACACAGTTCTAAGAAATTGAAGGAGGTATCCCCAAATGAAACGGAAACTGATGGCGCTCTTGCTGGCTGGTGCACTTGCTGTTGGCCTGGCGGCCTGCTCGCGAAATGTTGGGACAGAAGACTCTGCGCCCCCTGCCAGTTCCCCGACTGGAGGAGCGACGGAGACCACGGGAGCAAAGGACCCGTCCGAGGTCAAGGTAGCTCTGGTGTGCGGCGGCGCCGTGAATGACGGCGGCTGGAATGCCAGTGCATATGAAGGACTCCAGCGCATTGAGGAGACCCTTGGGGTAGAAACCGCTTACACGGAAAAGGTAGCGGTTGCCGAGATGCCTCAGGTCATTCGGACTTACGCCCGCCAGGGCTTTGACCTGATCTTCGGTCATGGCGCTGAGTTCGGCGAGCCGATGAGCACGGTGGCACCTGAGTTTCCGGATACCACCTTCGTGGCAGTCAACGCCAATGTAGAGGCGGGGAACCTGACCGGAACCGTCTTTAAGTTTGGTGAATGCGGATACTTCTGCGGTATGGCGGCCGCCATGGTCTCCGAGACCGGGAAGATCGGCATCATTCCTCCTGATGATGCCCCCAACAACAAGGCGGACATCGACACCTATGAGCTGGGCGCCAAGGCGGTCAATCCGGACATCGAAGTGTACACCGCATTTACCGGCTCCTGGGACGATCTGCCCAAGGCCAAGGAGGCTTCGGAGTCTCTGATCTCCAAGGGCTGCGACGTACTGCTGGCCATGGGCGACGCATATGCTGTGGGCGTGTACCAGGCCTGTGAGAATGCCGGGATCAAGGCCATTGGCTGGGTCAGCGATCAGCATGATCTGTCCGACGCGGTGATCTGCTCCGGTCTCCAGTCTGTGGGCGATGTGTATGTGGCCACTGCCGAGCGTTACCTCGAGGGCACCATGGAGCAGGGCGTGCAGGTCTATGGTATGCCGGACGGCGCCCAGGGCATGTCTGAGTTCTACGGACTGACCGAAGAGCAGGCGGCCGAAGTAGAGGCGGCCATGCAGGACTATCTGGACGGCAAGCTGGAGATTCCCACTCTGTACTAAAACTGAATTTCGATCTCGGAATCCGAGAGGAACACGAGCGACAGAAGCGTGACCCCAAGTGGTGCAGCGACCGACCGTTGCTGCACCACTTGTGCATTCAGAGGGACTCGGAAAGATATTGGAGGAGTGATCATGAACAAGCGAGCCCGTGCGATGGTGAATTACCTCATTTCCATCGTGATTGCTCTGCTGCTGGCATTCGCCATCATCGGCGCATTGCTGCTCTGGCAGGGTGTGGATCCTGTGGAGACCTTTATGGCCCTGTTTCAGGGCGCATTCATCGGAAAGAGCAATCTGGGCGCCAGCCTGCTGCTGGCGACCCCGCTGATTCTGGGCGGCCTGGGCATTGCCCTTTCTTTCCGGTGCGGTATCTTTAATATCGGCGGTGAAGGTCAGCTCTATCTGGGCGCCTTTGCGGCGACCTGGCTGGGTGTCAATCTGGTGGGCCTTCCCTTCTGGCTGCACATCCCCATCTGCTTTTTGGGCAGCATGATCTTCGGCGGCCTGTGGGCCCTGATTCCCGGCTATTTGAAGATTTCCAAGGGCTATAACGAGACGGTGACATCGGTGCTGCTCAACTATGTGGGCGTGTATTTTGTCAACTACGCCCTCTCCAGCTTCTTCAAAGAGCCGGGCGCGCTGAACCACCAGTCCCCCAAGATTCAGACCTCGGCCATGCTCTCCAAGATCATGTCGGGCAGCGAGCTCAACACCAGCTTTCTCATGGCACTGCTGATTGTGGCGCTGTTCTTCCTGATCTTCTACAAGACAGATGTGGGCTTCAAGCTCCGGGCCGTCGGTCAGAACGCGGAGGCCAGCCGGACCTCCGGTATCCATACCCGCAAATATCTGCTCCTGGCCATCATCGTTAGCGGCGCCCTCTCCGGACTGGCCGGCTCGGCGCAGGTCATGGGCTATCAGCATCTGATGGTGCAGAACTTCTCCCCCAATACCGGATACGATATCATCGCCGTGGCCCTGATGGGCAACCTGCACCCCATCGGCGTCCTGATTGCCGGTATCTTCCTGGGCGCGTTGCGCAGCGGTGCCAGCGTGATGCAGATCATGATGGGCGTCCCGGTGACCATCCTCTATATTATTCAGGGCGTGATCATCCTGAGCATCCTTGGCTTCAGCCGCGCCAACATTGACTTTATCGGCCTGGTGGGCGGACTGTTCCGGAAAAAAGAGAGCCAGAGTATGGCGAAGGAGGCGTAGTCATGGAATTTCTGAATATCTTTTTAACGCCGGATTTCTACTCCGCCACGTTCCGTCTGGCTACGCCTCTGATGCTGGCGGCCCTGGGCGGCGTCATTTCCGAGCGCTCCGGTGTTCTGAACATGGCGCTGGAAGGACAGATCCTGATGGGAGCCTTTTTCGGGTACTTGGGCTCGTATCTCTTCCAAAACGTATGGCTGGGCGTTCTGACCGCCATGGTGGGGAGCCTCTTCCTGGCCGCACTGCACGCCTTTATGAGTATTAAGGTAAAGGTCAACCAGGTGGTGTCCGCAGTGGGCCTGAACACGCTGGCCCTCGGTATTACCAGTACACTCTTCCGCTTCCTCTTCGGGACCGATTCGCAGATGGCCAGCTGCCCTGGCATGGCCAACCTGGATATTCCGGTTCTGAGCGATCTGCCCTTTGTGGGGCCGGTCCTGTTCAGCCAGCATCCGCTGACCTACGCTGCGGTGGTGCTGCTTATCCTCCTCAACCTCTTCCTGTTCCGTACCAGCCGGGGCCTGGAGCTGCGGGCCGCCGGTGAAAATCCCCAGGCGCTGGATGTGGCGGGCGTGGACGTCATCCGCATCCGCTGGCTGGCGGTCCTCACCACGGGCCTGTTCTGCGGACTGGCCGGAGCCAGCCTGACCCTGACAGGACTCAATACCTTCTATGATAACCTGTCCTCCGGCCGTGGATTCATTGCCTATGCCGCGGTGGTCTTTGGCAAGTGGACGCCTGTGGGCGCTGCGTTGGCCGCCATCCTCTTCGGCGCGGGCGACGCGCTGCAGCTGCGGATGCAGACCATCTTTGATATTCCCTATTACTTCTACATGATGATGCCCTATCTCATCACCTTCTTTGCGCTGGTCTTCTTTATGGGCGCGGCCAAGGGACCGGCGGCCAACAGCATTCCCTTTGAAAAGGACAAGGGACGCCGCCGCTCCGCCCGCCGCAGCAGAATGGGAGGGAACTGAATGGAACCGGTATTGCGCGTACACAACATTACAAAACGGTTTGGAAGCAATGTGGCCAACGACCATATCAGCTTTGACCTCTATCCCGGTGAGATCCATGCACTGCTGGGTGAGAACGGTGCGGGTAAGTCCACCCTGATGAATGTGATTTACGGCGTCTATGGCGCGGACGAGGGCGAGATCTATTTGAATGGAAAGCCGGTGGAGATTTCTTCCCCCAAGCACGCCATTGAGCTGGGGATCGGAATGGTGCATCAGCACTTTATGCTCATCCCTGCCTTTACGGTGGCGGAGAATATCGTGCTGGGCATGCAGAAGGAGCTGCGCCTGGATATTAAGGATGCAGAGGCCAAAATTGCCGCAGCCAGTGAGAAATACGACCTGAGAGTGGATCCCCATGCGTTGGTGTCCACCCTCTCCGTGGGCGAGCAGCAGCGGGTGGAGATCCTGAAGGTACTGTTCCGGGGGGCGAAGATCCTGATTCTGGATGAGCCCACTGCTGTACTTACCCCCCAGGAGATTACCGAGCTCTTTGCAACCTTGGAGCGGCTGAAGAAGGATGGCGTCAGCATCGTCTTTATCAGCCACAAGCTCAATGAGCTCATGAGCATCAGCGACCGGATCAGCATTCTCCGCCGGGGAAAGATCACCGGCTGCATCGACGATCTGGCCAACTGCAATCCGGAGGCACTGGCCTCTGCCATGGTGGGCCGTCAGGTCACACTGGGCGTGGAGAAGCCGGAGCAGGAGGCCGGGGAAGTGGTGCTGGAACTGGATCACCTCTCGGTCTGCAATGAGGCCAAGAAGGAGATCATCAAGGAGTTCAGCCTCCAGATCCGTGCCGGAGAGATCGTAGGCCTTGCCGGAGTAGACGGAAACGGACAGTCGGAGCTGGTCAAGGGAATCACCGGCCTGCTTCCCGCCACGGGGGGCGCTATTCGCATCCAAGGGGTGGATATGACCGGAAAAACCCCCAGAGAGTTTATTGACGCGGGTGTGGGACATATCCCCGAGGACCGGCATAAGCAGGGCCTGGTGCTCTCCATGTCGGTAAAAGAAAATCTCTTTTTGGAGACCATCCAGGACCGGCCCTACACCAAGCGCCACCTGCTCCAAAAGAAAGCCATCCAGGAAAAAGCCAAAAGCCTTCAGGAGTTCTATGACATCCGTGCGGCCTCTTTGGAGGTGCCGGCCGGTGCGCTCTCCGGCGGCAATCAGCAGAAGATCATCGTGGGACGCATCCTGGAGCAGGATCCGAAGCTCCTGGTGGCGGTCCACCCGACCCGCGGACTGGATATCGGCGCCACGGAGTTTGTCCATAAATGCCTGCTGAAGGCCCGTGCCGAGGGATGTGCCATCCTGCTGGTCTCCACAGAGCTGGATGAGATTCTGGAGCTGAGTGATCAGATTGCCGTGATCTATGAGGGCGAATGCATGGGCGTGGTCCGAGATCGGGACGCCACAAAAGAGGGCATTGGTCTGCTGATGGCAGGCGTAAAGGGAACACAGGCGGCTACGGCATCCTAAATAGGTGTGAAAAGTCCGGTATGGCTCTGCCATACCGGACTTTTTTACCGGAGAAAGAAAACCACAGTCCATGGCCGGAGCGGCACAGTGGACTGTGGTTTTTGTGTGACGGGAACGATCAGTCGGCGTCGGTCATGGCCTTCTTGGCCCGCTCGATGTCTTCCTTATCCTTCATGGGGAAGATCAGGTTGGCCAGGATGGCTACGATACAGGTGGCGGCCACCGAGTCAGAGAAGATGAAGCGCAGAACGCCGGGGAGCTGCGCCACCGCTTCGGGATGGCTGCCGAGGCCCAGGCCCAGAGCAAAGGTGATGCCCAGAACCAGAACATTGCGCTCGCTGAAACCGGCTTTGGCGATCATCTTGATGCCGTTGATCAGGATCATGCCAAACACGGAGATAACGGCGCCGCCGAGAACGGCAGAGGGGATGGCGGAGAACACGGCGCCCAGCTTGGGCAGGAAGCCGCAGATCATCAGTACAAAAGCACCGGTGGCGATGCACCACTTGTTGACCACCTTGGTCATGGAGACGATGCCTGCGTTCTGACCAAAGGCGGTGTTGGGCAGCGCATTAAAGAATGCGGCGGTGGTGGAGCCCAGTGCGTCGGCCAGAATGGCGCCGGAGGTCTCGCGCTCGGTAGCCTCACGGTCAAAGCCGGCAATGGTGATGCCGGAGGTGTTGCCGATGGTCTCCAGGCCGGAGACGATGTACAGTGCGGCAAAGCTCAGGACCGCAGAGGGAGTGAAGACGAGCTTAAACTGCAGGGGCAGAGGCAGGCTTACCCAGCCGGCCTCGGTAATGGTAGAGGTGTCCACCATACCCAGGAAGGCGCAGACCACATAACCCACAACGAGACCGATCAGGATTGCGGAGTTCTTGACCAGGCCCTTTCCAAAGCGCTGAAGCAGGACAATGATGGCCAGAACCATAAAGCCGATGGCGAGATTCCGGATGGAACCGTAGTCGGCCGCACCGGCGCCGCCGGCAAAATAGTCCACACCGACTCCGAGCAGGTTTACACCGATGGTGACCAGCGTGCTTCCCACCACCAGAGGGGGGAAGAAGCGGCGGATATACTTATAGAAGAAGCCCATGATCACTTCGGTCAGGCTTCCCAAGAGGCTTCCGCCTAGGACCGCTCCAATGCCGCCTGTGGCTGCAATGGTAGAAGCAGTGGGAACAAAGGCGAAGGAGGTGCCCATGACGATGGGCAGATTGGCACCGATCTGCTTATTCTTGCCCAGCTTGATGGGATAGAGCTGGATGAAAGTAGTGAGACCGGAGACAAACATGGCGCACTGCACCATAATAACGGTCTGTGCGGCGGAGAGATTACATGCCCCGGCAATGATGAGGATGGGGGCGAGGTTTGACGTAAACATAGCCAGGACGTGCTGCATGCCCAAGGGAAGGGCGGTACGCAGCCGGGGTCTGCCGTCGAGTTGATAGATCAGACGACGGTCTTCGTCCCGTCGGTCGGTGTGGTTGGATGTTCCTGCAGTATTCATCTTAAAGACCTCCATATTACTTTTCTTTCATATGCCATGGTAGCTGGTATGAGCACTGCGTGCGCGGGGCGGTGATCTCCTTTCCACAGAAAATGAAAAGACCGGTTCTTTTTTGTATGGCTAATCATAAAGAAAAGTTTTTAGTATGTCAAGATATTTTTTAGACAAAGCGATGGAAGGGGAGTGAAAAAGGCACCACTTATCTGTGCAAAACGGCCATGTATGGGAAATGAATAGACGCATTCCGGAAAGTTTTATATACTAAAACCATAGGAGAAAGGAGGGGAGGATTGTGCAGGTGGAGGTCCGTTATCGGCCTGGAACAGAAGGAATTCGGGTGGTTGTGGAGGCGGAGCGGGACGGGCCAGAAGTAAGGGCATTGGTAGAGCGGCTGATGGATCTGGACGAAAAGGTACTGTTGGGACGACTGGGGGAGCAGGTGATTCCCCTTTGCGCGGACTCCCTGCTGCGCTGTTATGCCCAGGGGGGACGTGTAAAGGCGGAAAACGAACAGGGTACCTATGACCTGAAAGAGAGGCTCTATGAGCTGGAGAATAAGCTGGATCGGCATGCCTTTGTCCGGATTTCTCACTCGGAGATCATCAATTTGCGGAAGATCACAGCGCTGGATCTGTCCCTGACTGGAACGATCCGCATCACTCTGGAGGGAGGAACGGTGTGCTATGTCTCCCGCCGTTTTGTGAAAAAAATCAAAGAAGCGCTGGAATTATCATGACACAGGAGGGATGGATATGAGAGCACGGCGGAGAACATGGATGGTACATATTCTGGCGGGCGGCCTTGTGGGATTGGTAACGCTGTCGTTTCTGGGGGCGGTGATAAACGGATGGAGCGCGGGTGCGCCCCCGCTGCTCAACAGTACGCCTCCGCTCCTGGTCAGTCCGGCGCTGGGCGAGTGGACTGGATCGGCTCCGCTGGCGCTGGTGATTCAGAGTATACTCTACTTCAGTCTGGGCGGCACAGTGGGAGTGGCCACTATGCCCTTTGCGGAGAGCGGAGCGGCGCTGGTCTGCCGGTCTTTGGCACACTTTGCGGTGACGGCCCTGCTCGTTACTTTGACGGCCTGGACATTGGGGTGGATTTGGTCCTGGGAGATCCTGCTGTTCTATCTGGCGCTGTTGACGGCGGTATATCTGCTCATCTGGCTGGGGCGCTGGGTGGGGTGGTATGCCGAGGTGGCCGCCATCCGGGAAAAATTGGGTCTCGCACCAGGTCCCTCCCTGCTGAAATGGAAGGAGAGCCTCCCCTACCTGGGATTTGCGGTCATCCTGTGCCTTGTACTGCCGTTTCTTCTGCGCCTTCTGGATGGCCCGCCTAAGCCGCTGCTCAGCGTTCTGTATGGGTTTGTGCTGCTGCCGGTGGGAGGGCTTTTCTCCGGCTTCTCTCTGGGAAGGAGAGAAGGCTTCTGTCCCCTTTATCCGCTGGCCTGTGCGGGGGCGGTTCTTCTGTTTATTCCACTGGCCCGTTTGATCTCCAACATGGCCGACGGGATTATGGTTCCCATTGCGTTCTGTTTTGCCCTGCTGGGGAACCTCCTGGGAAGCGCTTGGAGGCGCTTCCGGCGGCAAGGACAAAGTGCATAAAGTTTCATGCCCAAAAGAGCAAGGAATGCTTGCAAAATCGGGAAATAATGATATACTAAACGGTGACTTACTTTGATAAAATGGAGTTGAACCACCATGAAACGAACCACTGTCGCACAGATCTTTGCCGATCAGGCGGCCTTTGGCGGACAGACCGTCACCGTCTGCGGCTGGGCCCGCACCATCCGGGACATGAAGACCTTCGGTTTTCTGGAGCTCAATGACGGCTCCTGCTTCCGAAACCTTCAGGTCGTCTTTGCCGACAATGAGGTGGAAAACTTCAAAGAGATTGCCAAGTGCAATGTGGGCACCTCTTTTGTGGTGACCGGTACGGTAGTCCTGACGCCGGAGGCCAAGCAGCCCCTGGAGCTCAAGGCGCAGACCATCACGGTGGAGGGCCCCTCTACCCCGGACTATCCCCTCCAGAAGAAGCGTCACAGCGTGGAGTATCTGCGTACCATCCAGCATCTGCGTCCCCGCACCAACCTCTTCTCCGCGGTGTTCCGTGTACGCTCTGTGGCTGCCCATGCCATCCACTGCTTCTTCCAGGATCGGGGCTTTGTGTATGTCCACACGCCGCTCATCACCGCCAGTGACTGCGAGGGTGCGGGTGAGATGTTCCAGGTGACCACGCTGGATCTGGCCAATCCTCCCAAGAACGAGGACGGCAGCGTGGATTACAGCCAGGATTTCTTCGGCAAGCGGGCCAACCTCACGGTCTCCGGCCAGCTCAATGCCGAGAACTTCGCTATGGCTTTCGGCAATGTTTACACCTTTGGCCCCACCTTCCGGGCGGAAAACTCCAACACCCAGCGCCATGCCGCTGAGTTCTGGATGATCGAGCCGGAGATGGCCTTTGCCGATCTGAATGACTATATGGACACCGCTGAGGACATGATCAAGTATATCATCCGCACGGTGATGGAGAAGTGCCCCGACGAGATGAACTTCTTCTCCTCCTTTGTGGACAAGGGCCTCAAGGAGCGGCTGGAGCATGTGGCCTCCTCTGACTTCGTGCGGGTGACCTACACCGATGCGGTGGAGATCCTGAAGAAGAACAATGACAAGTTCGACTACAAGGTGGAGTGGGGCTGCGACCTCCAGACCGAGCACGAGCGCTACCTCACCGAGGTGGTCTTCCAGAAGCCCGTCTTCGTGACCGACTATCCCAAGGACATCAAGGCCTTCTATATGCGCCTCAACGACGACGGAAAGACGGTGGCTGCTGCCGACTGCCTGGTACCCGGCATCGGCGAGCTCATCGGCGGTTCCCAGCGTGAGGAGCGCCTGGAGCTGCTGGAGAACCGCATCCGCGAGCTGGGCATGAATCCCGAGGACTACTGGTGGTATCTGGACCTGCGCCGCTATGGCTCCTGCAAGCATGCGGGCTATGGACTGGGCTTTGAGCGCATGGTCATGTACCTCACCGGCGTGAACAACATCCGTGATGTGGAGCTCCATCCCCGCACGGTGGGCAACGCCGAATTCTAAAAGAAAAACAGAAAGGACGTCACATGGTTCTGTCCATGTGACGTCCTTTTTTATACCAATAAGGAGCCTGGACACTGGTGTGTCCGGGCTCCTTTTACACATTTTTGAACCGAATGTGGAAGATCAATTGGGTAGTTGGTCCAAGAGGGAGGAGATCTGTGCGTTCAGAGTGTCCACATCGGGGGTAGGCACCGGGGCGTTGGTGAAGTGATAGGTACGCTTGAGAGTGAGAATGCGGTAGAGGCTCTCATCCAGGCGCGCCTCGGTGAGACGGCCCTCCTCCACGGCGGACAAAATCCCTGTATAGGCGGATGAGAGGTTGTCCGCCCCATGGCAGACCAGAAGCAGGTCACATCCGGCCTCCAGTGCCAGGACAGCGGCCTCATCCATCCCGTAGGTCTGGGAGATGGCACCCATGGTCAGGTCGTCGGTACAGACGACGCCCTGAAAGCCAAGCTCTTCCCGCAGGAGGCCGGTGACCACCTTGTGGGAGAGGGAAGCCGGGTACTCCTCGTCAATCCCGCGTTCCAGGATATGGGCCACCATTACGGCCGGGACCTGCTGCTCGATGGCTGTGAGAAAGGGGAGGAGCTCTTCCTCTTTCAACTGGGCCAGTGATTTTTCCACCACGGGGAGACCCAGGTGGGAGTCGGTCTCGGTGTCCCCGTGGCCGGGGAAGTGCTTGACCACCGGAACCACGCCCCGGTCAGCCACACCCTGCCAGGCGGCGGTCCCCAGCTGAGCCACGGTCTGGGCCGATGAGCCAAAAGCACGATCGCCGATCACCGTATTTTCCGGATTGGACCAGATGTCCAGCGAGGGAGCATAGTCGGTATTCAGTCCGAAGGCGGCGCACTCCGCCCCCAGGACTCTGCCGAAGCGCGTGACCAGAGTGGCGTCACCCGTTTGCCCAAAGACCAGGGGAGCGGGGAGGGAGGCCACCTCCGGGGGCATTCGGGAAACCCGTCCCCCCTCCTGGTCGATGGAGAGCAGCAAGGGGATATACTCTCCGTTGGTCTCTTTGAGTGCATTGGTCAGCTGGGCCAGCTGCTGCGCGCTCTCCACATTGCGGGAGAAGAGGATGATACCGCCCACCTGATAGGTCTGGATGGCGGAGAGTGCGTCCTCCCCTGGCGTATACCCTTCCATCCCAGCCACCAGAAGCTGCCCCACCTTTTGGCCCAGGGTCATGGAATCCAACTGCTCCTGGACGGGGTCTGGCGTAGGGGTAGGGGAGGGGATGGGAGTCGGAGACGGGGTGGAAGAGACTGCTGTGGGCGGAGCGGATGGGGAGGGCGTGGGTTCGGACAATTGGGGAGTACAACCGGTGAAAAGAAATACAAAAAGGAATAGTGACGACAAAATATTATATTTCGTCATCGCTTTTTTCGCCCCTTTCTGGATTTTGAAATGGGACCTGCTTTCCGGGAGGGCCGCTTACCGACCCGGCGCTCCGCGGGTCGCTCGCCCTCACGGGAGATGCGGCGCGTAGGAATACCGGGAGCCATACCGGGGAGGCGGAAACTGATCTGTCCGCTTCCGGGATCGGCGGAAGCACAGACCACTTCCAAAAGTGTCCCTAGTGTAAAGACATCTCCGCCGGGGCCGGTGAGGGTCATGCGGCTCTCGTCAAAGGCATAGCGCCCGCCGGGGAGAGCCTCCACCGGGAGGAAGCCCTCCACGCCCAGGGCGGTCAGAACGAAGAGTCCGAACCGGGTCACGCCGGAGACCGCAGCGGGGAAGGTCTCGCCCACATGGTCGGCCATAAACTCCGCCAGATAGCATTTCTCAATCTCACGCTCGGCGGTCTGGGCGGCCAGTTCCCGCTCGGAGGCCTGTTTGGCGGCCTTTGGGACGGCGGAGGAGAGCTTCTGCCCCGCCTTTCCGGCCAGGGTGCCCTCCAGCAGTGCGGTCAGGGTGCGGTGGACCATCAGGTCGGGATAGCGCCGGATAGGAGAGGTGAAGTGGCAGTAATCCGAGGCGGCCAGCCCAAAGTGCCCCAGGTTCTGGGGATCATACCGGGCCTTCATCAGGGCACGGAGAACCGCGGTGTGGACCAGAAATTCCTCGGGCTTTCCCCGGGACTCATCCAGCAGCTTTTGCAGGGAGAAGTGGTCGGCCTCCCGGAAAGAGTAACCCAGAGGGGAGAGAAGCGCGCGCAGGGCCTCTGTCTTTTCCTGCGAGGGCTTTTCATGGATGCGGTAGACCGCGGGGGCGTCCAGGCGGGAGAGATGGGCGGCCACGCACTCATTGGCGGACAGCATGAAGGACTCGATAAGCCCCTCGCTGACGCCAGGAGTCCGGGCCTGGATGGAGACCGGGTACCCATCCTCATCGCAGAGGATGTAGCTCTCCCGACTGGCCAGGTCCAGGCTTCCGCGGCGCTTCCGGCGGGCCTCCAAAATCTGAGCCAGGGCGGCCATGTCCCGCAGCATGGGAAGAATGTGGGCGTACCGCTGGGCCAGGTCGGGGTCAGCGTCCGAGAGGAGGAGATTACAGTCCTCGTAGGTCATGCGTTCCGTCGTGCGGATGACCGACTGGGCGATGGTGTAGTCCGCTACGGAGCCATCCGGATGCAGAGTCATGATACAGGAGAGAGTCAGGCGGTCCACCTGGGGATTCAGGGAACAGATGCCGTTGGAGAGCTCCGTGGGCAGCATGGGGATGACCTGGTCGGCAAAATAGACCGAGGTACCCCGCTGCCAGGCCTCCACATCCAGGGGAGAACCCATGGGGACATAGTGGCTCACATCGGCGATGTGAACGCCGAGGACCGGTCGGCCCTGCTCATCGCGCTCCAGAGAGACGGCGTCATCCAGATCTTTTGCGCTGGCGCCGTCGATGGTGATGATGCATTTCTCCCGGAGATCCAGACGGCCGGTCCGGGCGGAGGCGGGCACCTCTTGGGGAGCCTGCCGGGCCTGTTCCAGCACCTGGGGCGGAAATTCCCGCTGGATATGCTGGTCAAAGAGAATGGACTCCACGGCGGCCTCCCGGCTGCCGTCCCGGCCGAAGACCTCCAGCAGGGTGCCCATGGGAGGCTGCTTGGAGGTGCCATAGCTGGTCACCTGGACCGCCGCCCGGTCCCCGGCGTGGGCCCGGTGCTTGCCCACGATCTGGATGGGCTCCCGCAGTTTGTCCCCCGCGGGGACCAGCCAGGCCTCCCGGCCGTGCTTGCGCACCGAGCCGGTGACGGTGGGGTTGCCACGTCGGAGAATGGCAGTGACTTTCGCAGTGCGCTTCTCACCCGGTGCGGCGGGGCCGGGATCGGGACGGATGGCGACGGTGTCCCCGTGCCAGGCGCCGTGTTCCGCCCGGGGCGGGATGAAATAGTCTTCCTCCCGTCCGGCGGCCCCCTCGGGGGTGACGAAGCCGAAGCCCCGTCCGGCGGCCTGGTAGAGTCCGGTTATCTCAGAATGGGATTTTGTCATAAGTTCTCCTTTTTTGATTCGGTCAGAGTGAGAGAGTCTAAAGAAAGGGAGGAGGGGACCTCCTCCCCGCAGCAGGCGGCCCGCCAGCCCTCGCCGCCCCAGGCACAGAACCAGAGTCCGGCCTGTGTGCCGCTCTGCCCGGGGGAGAGCAGAGGAACGACAATGGAGCGGGGGGCGCAGTCCAAACCACGGCCGGTATATTTCACATAGCTCTCCTTCAGGGTCCAGAGGGTATAAAAGTCCTCCCAGCGGCTGCCCTGGGCGGTAAACCAATCCCACTCCCCATCGGAGAGGACATAGCGGGGAAGGCCGGGACGGCGTGGCTTGATCCGCTCCACATCCACGCCGAGGGGATGGTCCCCCACACCGCACAGGGCGAAGGGGCCGCTGTGACTGAGATTGAAGTGGAGAGCGGAGTCTGCCAGCACCGGTTTTCCACCGGGAAGCGTGGAAAAGGTCGGGTCAATACATCCATAGTACTTTTTCAGAATGGTGTGCAGCAGTCTGTGGGCGTCCTGCTTGCCCGACGCGTGAGAGATCATCCAGAGCTGGAGCAAGGCACCCTCTCCTTTCTGCTTTATTTCATTTTATTGTAACCCATCCCCGGGGCGATTACAACGCCGCCCTTGTATACCGGGGAGAGAATCGGTATAATGCAAATCAAAATCGAGCCCTGTCTGGAGGAAAACGTTCGCTCCAGACCGGCTCGGGATTTAGGAGGATTCGGATGACAAAAGAACAATATGAGCGCTGGACGGCACCCATTGCCCGGCATCCCCAAGGGGCACTGCGTCTGAAACAGCTCAATACCATACTGACCGGCGCATGCTATCTCTGTTATCCACTGCTGCTGCTCTGGCTCATCTGGAATCAGGACGGGCGCTTCTGGCGGGCGGCTCTGGTGCCGGGGATCTCCTTTGTGCTGCTCAGTGTTCTGCGTCGGGGATTGAATGTTCCGAGACCCTATGAGGTGTTGGAGATCCAGCCCCTGATCCACAAGGATACCCGGGGGAAGTCGTTCCCCAGCCGCCATGTGTTCAGCGTCTTCCTCATTGACATGGTATGGTGGTATCTCTGCCCGCCTATGGGATGGGTCTTTCTGGCGGTCGGGCTCCTGCTGGCGGCGGCCCGGGTGCTGGGTGGCGTCCATTTTCCGAGGGATGTACTGGCTGGGGCTCTTCTGGCCGTGGCAGCCGGCTGGGTCGGCTTTTGGCTGATCTGAAAAAGAGAGAAACCTGACAAAAATGTCACCTTTCTGTAAGGCGATTCGATGGCACCAGGGGCTGAGACCGGGTACAATGGAGGCAGCAAAGGAGGAGATATGATGGAACCCATCCTTACGGTGTCCCATTTGCAGAAGTACTATGGAGGCCGGGGCAATGTGACCCGGGCCATCGACGATATCAGCCTGGAGGTGCTGCCCGGAGAATTTGTGGGCATTATGGGCGCCTCGGGCTCGGGCAAGACCACCCTGCTCAACTGTGTGTCCACCATCGACTCGCCCACAGCGGGACAGATCGTCATTGACGGCCGGGAGATCACCCGACTGAACGGCAAGCAGCTCTCCCGGTTCCGGCGGGAGCGCCTGGGCTTCATCTTTCAGGACTGCAATCTGCTGGACACGCTGACGGCCTTTGAAAACATTGCCCTGGCGCTGACCATCCGCAGGACTCCGGTCGGAAAGATCGAGGGGAGGGTGCGGGAGACCGCCCGTTTGCTGGAGATTGAAGACTGTCTGAACAAATATCCATACCAGATGTCGGGCGGACAGTGCCAGCGTACGGCTGCCGCCCGGGCGATCATCACAAATCCGGCCCTCATCCTGGCCGATGAGCCCACCGGAGCGCTGGACTCCAAGTCGGCCCGCCTGCTGCTGGACCGTTTTGAGGCCCTCAACCGGGAGCGGGAGGCCACCATCCTGATGGTGACCCACGACGCCTTTACCGCCAGCTACTGTCACCGCATCCTCTTCATCAAGGATGGACGGCAGTTTACCGAGCTGGTGCGGGGCAACAAGAGCCGCAAGGATTTCTTTGGAGAGATCATCGAGGTCGTGACCCTTCTGGGAGGTGACTCCGGCGATGTTCTTTAAACTGGCCCGAAAAAATGTCACCCGGAGCATGCGGGATTACGCCATCTATTTCATTACACTGCTCTTTGGCGTATGCGTCTTTTACGTATTCAACTCCCTGGAAAACCAGTGGGTCATGGAGCTTCTGGCAGAACAAAACTCCGACTATGTCCGGGCCATCCTCCAACTGACCGATGTGGTGTCGGTCTTTGTGTCGGTGGTGCTGGCTGGACTCATCCTCTATGCCAATACCTTTCTTCTCCGGCGGAGAAAGCGGGAGTTGGGCACCTATCTCCTGCTGGGGATGGGGCAGAAGACCATTGCGGTGCTTCTGTTCGCGGAGACCATGTTCATTGGACTTCTGGCCTTGGTGTTCGGCCTTGGACTGGGATTCTTCCTGGCGCAGTTTCTCTCGGCCTTTACGGCCAGTCTCTTTCAGATGACGGTGGACGAGTTCCACTTTGTCTTTTCCTGGAGAGGCGTGGGAAAGACCGTCCTCTACTTCAGCGTGATCTTTCTGGCAGTGATGATCTGCAACTGTGTGCTGGTGGCGCGGCAGAAGCTGATCCGCCTTCTGCAGGCACAGCGGCAGAATGAGCAGATCCGCCTTCGTTCCGTGGCCGCTTCTGCGGTGATGTTTGTGCTGGGAGTGGCCCTTCTGGCCGTGGCCTATGGACTGCTGCTGAAACGGGGGCTTTTGACCATTGACCGCATTTTTTGGCTGATGCTGGCCCTCGGTACGGCGGGGACCCTGCTCTTTTTCCGGTCGCTATCTGGCTTTCTGCTCCGGATCTGTCAGAGCCGGAAGGGGCTCTATTATCAAAACCTCAATATGTTTGTGCTGCGGCAGTTCAACGCCAAGATCAACACGAACTATCTCTCCATGACGGTGGTATGCCTGCTGCTCCTGCTGGCCATCGGGATCACCGCCTGTTCGGTGGGGGTCAACAGCACGGTGGAGGGAAATGTGGAGCGGACTGCACCGCTGGACATGACCCTGCGGCTGGATGACGACTACTTTGTCTTTGCGCGGGAGGACCTGCCCGATGCACTGGAGGAGGCGGGATTTGATCCGGAAAACTGGTTGGGCGACTTTGCTGTGGTGTGCCGGTACGCAGTAAAGCTGGACGAACCCATTCCGCTGGCGGAGGATGGCCGGGAACTGAACGACGCCTATATCATGTCCCTCTCAGACTTCAACAGCCTTACTGCGCTGCGGGGAGAGAAGCCCTTGGTTCTGGCGCCCAATACCTGCGGCATGGCCGAGGGGACCGAACCGGAATCTTACGGGAAGCCTGAGCGGGAGGCCTGGCAGGATGGGGCGCTTTTTTCGATTGGCGGCCATGTCTATGCGCCCGACCCCAAGGCGTACCATACCGGGGCACTTTATACCAGTGAGATCGACCTGTCGGATGTCATTATCCTGCCCGACGAGGCAATGGAAACCGTACAGAAGGATGCAGTATGGCTTCGCCAGTATTATCTGGCAGGAGATTACGCGGAAGGAGTGGACCAGGAACATGCGGAGGAACTGCTCTGGAACGTCTGGGATGAGACCCTGTTCGACCAGGTCGAGGAGCGCGGGAGCGATCCCGATGGATCGTCTGCCTTTGGCTTATCCCTGAGCACAAAGCAGTTTATCTATCTGGACACAATGGGGACCAAGATCCTGGTTCTCTTCATCGGGCTCTATCTGGGAACCATCTTTCTCATCACTTCCGCAGCGGTGCTGGCGCTTCAAATGCTCTCCCAGGCGGCAGATAATGTGGGACGCTACCGCATTTTGCGGAAACTGGGTGTGGAAGAAAAGATGCGTGACCACTCCATTGATATTCAGGTCTTTCTCTACTTCTTCCTGCCGCTGCTGCTTGCTGTGGTCCATTCCATCGTGGGGATCAAGGCGGCCAATGATGTCATTGCGGAGATTGGGAAATTGGATGCGGTGGCCAGCAGCACCGTGACGGCTCTCATTATTCTGGTAGTATATGGCGCCTATTTTCTGGCTACCTGCTGGGGAAGCCGCAGAATGGTACGGGAACGGTAAGAAAAACGGGAAATTTCTCTTGAAATCGGCCCCCTTTTGTGCTATCATAAAAAACACGCGTTGAAATGGGCGCGAGAGTCAAGCCCATCAATAAGAAGATAGCGCCCACACAGGGCCGAAAGGAAAGATGTAACGTGGTGAAGATTATCCTGAGTGTCGTCCTCGTTCTGATCGCGCTGGCGCTCATCATGGTGGTCATGCTCCAGTCCGGAAAGAGCGCTGGTCTGTCCGGCACCATCGCCGGTGTGGCAGACACCTTTATGTCCAAGAATAAGGCGAAGGGCTGGGACGCAAAGCTGGCCCGCTGGACCAAGTGGGTGGCCATTGCCTTTATGGTGCTTCTGGTTGTCATCAGCTTGATCTAAAGAGAATTCGATATGGTGATTTGAAACATCCCTCTCTGGTAGCAGAGAGGGATGTTTTGCGTTTGCTTTGCAGCAAAGAATAGGGGGCAACCAAGCAAAACGAAAAAAGGAAAGAAAAAGTGAAAAAAGGTGTTGACAAAAGTGGTTCGGGGTGGTATTCTATCTGAGCGCCTCACGAGAGGGCACTGAAACAGGTCGAAAAGTGAGAAGAAACCGAGCGGAAGCTGGACGGACTTCGAGCGGGATTTGAAAAAAGTGCTTGACAAAGTGAGAA